>JAYKHL010000079.1:0-11166 GCA_035284865.1 Candidatus Sericytochromatia bacterium
CGTGTGGCTCTGGATGACGCCGCCGAACCCGGACGAGGGGATGCCCATCGGCCGGTATGATCAGTGGCTGCGGCTGTTGTTCATCCACGAGTACACCCACATCCTGCAGTTCGAGCACACGCCGTGGGTCGTGAACCAGCTTAACTCGGCAGCAGGAGGCTTCATCTTCAGCCGCTTCCCGGCCCTGCCCATCGAGATCACCCTGCAACTTCCGGACCTGCTGACCAACGCGCCCTCGTACTTCACGGAGGGCCTGGCGGTTTACACCGAGAGCAGGTTCACCGCGGGTGGCCGGGGCCTTGAGGGTGACTTCGACATGACCCGGCGCATGGCCTTCCTCGAGGGCAAGGTGCCCTCCTATGACCAGGTCTTCGGCCGGTACCTGCTGGACTGGCCGATGGGGGGATACGAGTACACCTGGGGCAGCGCCTTTGTGGCCCACATGGTGGACCGTCACGGGGAGCGAGCGCCCGCTGAGGTGCTGCGTCAGTACAACCTCTTTCCCTACCTGGGCTTCGACAACGCCGTCTGGCGGGCGACGGGGCAGAGCGCCCAGGACATCTGGCGGGACATGTGCAAGGCGCTGGCGCGCCGCTACGAGGCCGAGGCCGCGGAACGCCAGGCCCGCCTGGCAGCCCGGCCGCCCGAGGCCCGGCTGCCCGAGCCCACGCCCGTCACGCGGACCGGCCGCTGGCACCGGCACCCCTTCTGGCAGCACGACGGGACGTTGCTCTACGCGGAGTCCGCCCGCAACGAGTCGGGCAAGCTCTGGGCCGATCGCCTCGACGGTTCGGGGCGTACCCTGGTGATGGGCAAGAGCACCCGCTCAGCGGCTTCCGTGGGGGCCAACCCCGATCTCGTGTACTACGAGGCCGACACGAGCGAGAGCCCGCGGGGCCTCACGAGCTACCGGGACCTGTTCGTCTACGACCGCAAGCAGAAGAAACGCACCCGGCTCACTCACCAGGCGCGCATCTTTGCTCCCTCCGTGTCACCGGACGGTTCCCGCATCGTCGCGGTGCCCAACGGCGGCGCGCGGACGGGCCTGGCCCTCTTCGACGCCAAGGGCAAACGTCTGCGGCAGTGGACCCACGACCAGAACGAGTACCAGTTCGGCAACCCGGTGTTCTCCCCGGACGGCAAGCGCATCGCCGTGGCCGTCTGGCACGCGGGCACGCGCGACATCTGGCTGGTGAACGCCGAGACCGGTCAGATGGAGCCGTTGTGGCGGGACCTGGCCGTGGACTTTTACCCCACCTGGACGCCGGACGGCCGAGGCATTGTCTTCGCCTCCGACCGCAACGGTGGCACGTTCAACCTCCACGTGTACGACCTTGTGACGCGCCAGACGCGAGCCCTCACGGACGTCCCGGGCGGGGCCTTTGACCCGGCCGTCTCGCCCGACGGCAAACGGATCGCCTTCGCGAACTACACGGGGCGGGGGTACGACATCGCGACGATTCCCTTCGAGGGGCTGCGCTCGCCGCGCAACGTCACGGCCAAACGGCCGGGCCCTGAGCCGGAGCTCGCGACGCTGCCGCCAGCCACCATCACCGGGGTGACGCCGTACAACCCTGTCACCACCATGATTCCCAGCACCTGGTTTCCGTTGTTTTCACAGGATGAGCGCGGGCCCAACCTGACGGTCTACACCTACTGGCAAGACCTGCTGCGGGAGCACTCGCTCGTCACCATCGGTGGCTACGGCTTCAACAGCGGGCGCGCGAATTACGGCTTCAACTACGGCAACTCGTCCTTGGCCCTGCCGTTCTCGCTTTTCGCCATCGAGTACCCGAACCTTGGCCGCCACCCCGTGTTCCCCAACCCGCAAGACAAGCCCGAGGACCTCTTTTTTGCCAATCGCTGGCAGTGGAACAAGGCTGTGACGCTCTCGATGCAGTGGCCGGGCCTGCGCTACCCGCTGTTCGACCCGCCGCCGATCACGGGTGACAACTGGACCTTCGGCCTTCGCACCGAGGCCGTGGAGGACTACGCCCTCGACATCCAGGACGATGACGTCCCGCTGGCGTACAAGGACCGGTTTCCGGCTGACCAGCGCCTCGTGCCTGTCGTCAACGGCGTGCTTCCGTCGGTCTGGACCGCCCAGGACCCTGGCGTCTACCACAGCGCGTTCGTGCAGTGGCAACGCGCCCGGACCGTGCGCTGGCCTTACGACTACGGCCCCACGGAGGGACAGATCACCACGTTGGGGGCCGAGCAGGGCATTCCGGTGGCCGGGATGCCGCTGCAACGGTCCTTCACCCGGCTGTGGGCCGACCACCGCTTCTACGTGCCCCTCCCCTGGGGCACCAAGCATTCCCTGGCCGTTCGCGGCACCGCGGGGGCGATTTACAACCGCAACGGTGAGTTCTTCATGAGCACCGCATTTCAGCCTTTCGGTTACCAGCCACTGTCCACGCTCAACCGGTGGGACCTGACGTCTGCGACCGACTACTCCAACCGCCGCGTGCTGCTGCGCGGCCACGGCTTCGCCGCTGGAAACCGGGTGGTCACGGCAGGCGTGGAGTATCGCTGGCCCATCATGGAGGTCATGCGCGGCTGGGGCGAGACGCCGCTGTTCATCAACCAGCTCTACGGCGTGGCCTTCCTTGACGCTGGGGCGCTGTGGGGGCTGGACTCCACCAGCCTGGCCCCCCCAGGCGTGAACGACCTCCTGACGGGCACGGGGGCCGAGCTCCGGGCCCGCACGGCGGCCTTCCAGAGCGTGCCCGTGGACCTTCGGCTCGGCTTTGCCCGGGGCCTCACGCGAGGGGCAGGGTTGGGGGGGGACTGGCAGCTCAACTGGGGCCTGGGCACCACGTTCTAGAGCACCGATCAGGTCACGAGCGCGCGTGGATGGCGATGGGCTGGCGTCCAGGGGCCAGGAACGACGAGGGAGCGTGCCCGGAGGCACGTGACCGAGGCGTGACGACGTCCCTGGGCGTCAGAACGAGCCAGCCGCCGGGCGAAGACGTGATGGGTGCTCTGGTGCATCGCCCCTGATTCCGCGGCTGCCGAGGCCCCGAGGGGCTGCTTCAGGTCTGGCCTTCAAGGGCCCCAGAACCCGTCGGAGGCCTGCCCGGTGGGCCAACCGTGGCGGGCCCGCCTCGTCCGCCTGCGCCGCTTGCCAAGCCCGAACATCAGGCCGTAGCCTGAGAGCACGAGGCCCACGAGGCCGACGCTGACGGCGTCGACGATGGTGCGGCCCCACTCATTCCAGTAGTGGCCCTCGTGGAGGTCGTACAGCAGGCGAAGCCAGGGCGCTGCGGGGTCCTGCTGCTTGGGGTCGTCCGTCGGTGGCGGGAAGTGCGACCACAGCCCGCCCGGGCGGGCCTGTCGCCACATGCCCCGGCCCGACACCACCGTGAGCGCCCCGGTTGGCCCGACGGCGACGTTGTCGACCGCCACGGCGCTGTCGCGGTTGCGAAAGGGCAGCTCCACAAGGGCCCAGTGGGTCCCCGCGTCCTCGGAGCGCCACAGCCCGGCCTGGTGCAGCGCCACGTACACGACGCGAGGATGGGTCGGGTCGAAGGCGATCGAGCCGACCCACGGCTCGCTGATGGGCATCGGGAGACGCTCCCAGCGCCTGCCCCCGTCCCGGGTGCCATACAGCCCCTTCAGCGTACCGACGAGAATGTGGCGAGGGTCGCCCGGCTCGACGGCGGAAGCGACAATCGGCTCCCGGAAGGGCGCCTCCGGGGCGGGAGGGCGGCCCAACAGATCCCGCACGCGGTCGATGTGGTTGATGCCGAGGGCCGTCGCCGCAGCCACGATCACGGCGGGACCTGCGAAGAACCCGATGGTCCGATGGACGACACGGTAGCGATTCATGGGGGAGAGCCAACCTCGACCCGGTATGTACCCGCCGGAGGCGCCCTTCTCGCGCGTCCTTTCAACGCCGAGGCAGCCGTGAGGGAAACCCTCACGGCTGCCTCGGTCATCCCACCGACCTGGTCACACACGCCTGACGCCGCCACGCTGGCCGGCGTCAGGGCTCCGGGTCGCGTCCCTCGACCCGGGTGCCTGTCGCGGACTCGCCGGTCCGCGCGTCGTGTGCTCCCTCCCCCCCTCGGTCGATGCCCGACAAGTTTGCGTGTCGCCCCCGTTGGATGCGACCACCATACTGCGAGGGCCTCGAGGCGACAACGGGCGGCCAGGGGTTCTCCTGCAAGTCGCCCCCCCTGCCGGGCCTCGGCGGGGGGGGCGACAGGGTGCACCGGCTCAGGAGACGTCAGCAGTCTTCCGCGTCCGGGTGGCCCGCTTCTTCGGGGCCTCCGCGGCGGTGGCCTCCGGCTCCGGAGCCTCAGGCGCCACCTTGCGGGTGGCGCGCTTCCTGGGGGCCTCGGCGATCTCCGAGCCCGCTCCCTCGTCCGCCGCCTTGCGCGTGGCGCGCTTCTTGGGCGCCTCGGCGGCCTCCGGGGCCGTGGAGGTTTCGGCGACCTTGCGGGTGGTGCGCTTCCTGGGGGCTTCGGCGGCTTCCGGGGCGGCAGCCGCCTCTGTGGCAGGCTTGCGTGTTGTTCGCCTCTTGGGGGCCTCGACGATCTCGGCCGGAGCCTCTGCCTCTGGCGCCGCCAACGCCGCTCGGGTCGAGCGCGTCCGTCGCACGGGCGCCTCAGAGCCAGGCTCAGCAGCCACGGGGGCGGGCGTCACGGAGACGCGCACGCGCTCGTCTTCATCCCGTTCGAAGGCCTCATCCCGACCCTCGAGGCTCCCCTCGGGCCGCTCTCCGCGGTCACCCCGCCCGCGGCCCCGACCGCCTCGCCGGCGCCGCCGCCCCTCCCGCCGGGCCTGCTCACCCTCGGGCTGGCCTGCCTCGCCGCCCGCGGCCTCGGCCACGTCGAGCCAGTTTTCTGCCTGTGGAGCCAGCGAGAGCAGGGCCGCCAGGATGCGCCGGGAGTCCCCGCGCGACACGAGGGCCTCTGCCAGCGGACGGTAAATGTCGTAGTCCGTGGCAGCGCCCAGGACGGCCTGGAAGATCTGGGCGGCGGTGCCGGCCTGGTCCGGCGTGAGCCGGGCTCGCCCCCCCCCCTGGGGCTGAGGCTGGGCCGGGCGAGGTCCGTGCGTGACGGGAACCAGAGGCTGCCGTTCACCGCGCTCTGGGCGATCGGTGCGTTCGCTGCGCTCCGGCCGTTCCGGGCGCTCGCTCCGTTCCCGGCCCCCTGCGCCGCCGTTGACGGACCGGGTCCCGGCCGCCGGCTGGGGCGCGCCGCCGCCCTGGGCCTGCTTGATGTCGCGCATGATGGCCTGGAACTCGCGCTCCTCTTCGTTCGTGACGAGCGTGAAGGCCGTGCCCTTCTTGCCGGCGCGGGCCGTGCGGCCGCTGCGGTGGATGTAGGTGGCGGTGTCGCGAGGCACCGTGAAGTGGAAGATGTGCGACACGGCGGGGATGTCGAGGCCGCGGGCCGCCACGTCCGTCGCCACCAGGATGTTCAGTTCACCGTCGCGGAACTGCTGCAGCGTCGTCAGGCGGCGCTCCTGCGGGATGTCACCCGTGAGGATGCCGATCGGCAGCCCCTCGCGCTTGAGCCGCTGGTGGACCCAGGCCGCCTCGACCTTGGTCTCGCAGAAGATGATCGACGAGGCGACCTCCGCGTTCCGGAGCAGGGTGCCCAGGGCCTGGATCTTCTTGTCCTTGGGGACGCGGGCGAACTTGTGGGTCAGACCCACGGCGGGGGTGTAGCCAGAGCTCACTTCAATCTTCTCCGGGTCGCGCATGTACTTGTGCGCGATCTTGATGATCTCGGGGGGGAACGTCGCGCTGAAGAGGAGGGTTTGGCGCTGCTCGGCCGGCACGCGCTTGAGGATGAACTCGAGGTCGTCCTTGAAGCCCATGTCGAGCATCTCGTCGGCCTCGTCGAGCACCGCCACCCGGCACGTGTCGAGGTGGAGGTAGCCTCGCTCGATGTGGTCCCGCAGCCGGCCCGGCGTGCCAACAACGACAGGAGCCCACTGCATCTCGTCGATCTGGGTTTCGATCTTCACGCCCCCAAAGACGGCCGAGACGATGATGCGCATCGGGTCCGCCACGCGGGCGAGCTCGTCCTTGACCTGCAGGGCCAGCTCGCGCGTTGGACAGATCACCAGCACCTGGGTGTCAGGGCTGGTGGGGTCGATGCGCTGAAGGGTGGGAAGGCCGAACCCCAAGGTCTTGCCGGTGCCCGTGCGGGCCTGGACCATGAGATCCCTGCCCGTCTGCACGAGCGGGATGGCTGCGTCCTGGACCGGCGTCGCGTGGGTGTAGCCCATCTGCTCGAGGCCTGAGAGGATGTCCGGGTGCAGCCCGAAGTCGGTGAATGGCTTGGGAGACAAAAAAACGGTGTCCTGTCTGGAGGGGGGTGGCGTCGGTAACGGCCCGACAACGCGACCTTTCGGGGGTCAGGTCAGTATACCATGGACGCCCGTCCCGTCTCGGGCACGCGGCCTCAGCCCCGTCCGAACAGCCGCGCGAGCCACCCCCCCTTGCGGGCGCCCTCGAGCTCTGCGCGAACGGCGCGGTAGCGTGCCAGGCTCCGGGCCGTGAGCTCGCTTTCGGCCAGCTTGCCCTGGTCCTGGGCCTCCAGGATCTCATCGTAGCAGCGCAGCGCGGGCTCCAGGCGGCCGGCGCGCTCCAGCAGCTGGGCGAGCTCGAACTGGCAGTCCCACAGGCCGGGATCGAGCTGCAGGGCACGGTCCATCGCCTCGAGCGCCTTCTCGACGTCGTTGGCGGCGGCCAGGACGCGGCCGGCGTGGTGCTCCAGCCGGGCGTCGTTCGGCTTCAGGGCCTGGGCCCGGTCGATGGCCTCGAGGGCCTCCCGGTGGCGCCTGGCAGCGCTGAGGGCGAGCGCGAGGCGATCGAGCAGCTCGACGTCATCCGGCGTCAGCTTCAGGGCCTCCTCGTAGGCGTCCGCCGCCTTCCTGGGCTTGCCTTCGGCCTCCAGCACCGCCCCGAGCGCGGCCAGCGCCTCCAGGCCCTGGGGCGCCAGGGCGAGCGCCTGGTCGACGGCTTGGCGGGCTGCCTCGGGGTCTCCGGCGGCGAGGGCGAGCCGCGCGAGGCCTGCCGGGATGCGGGCGTCCAGGGGGGCAATGGGCTGGGCCTTCTGCAGGTAGGCCCGGGCCCGGTCCAGGTCGCCCCGACGCAGATACAGCGTGCCGAGGTTGACGTAGCAGTCCGTCAGCTGGGGGTCGGTCACCAGGGCCTGCTCGTAGGCCGAGATGGCCTCGGTTGGCTTCCCCTGGGCCTCCAGGGCCTGGCCGAGGTGCAGGTGGCCGCGGGCGAAACGGGGGTTCAGCCGCACGGCGTTCAGGAAGGCCGCCACGGCCATGTCGAGCTTGCCGCGCCGGAGGTGCACCAGCCCCATCGCGTCGCAGGCGATGAAGTGGCCGGGCGCGAGCTCCAGGGCCTTCTTGTACTCCGTCAGGGCCGCGTCCCAGCGCTCGAGGCGCTCGTAGACCTCGGCCATGCCCAGGCACGTGTCCGCGACCTCGGGGGCCAGGCGGGTGGATTCCTGAAACGCCTGGAAGGCCTTCTCGACCTCGTGGCGAGCCAGGTGCCAGTGGCCCAGCCGGAAGTGCGTGGGGGCGTACCCGGGATCCAGCTCCAGGGCCTGCCCGTACAGCGAGCGCGCCTTCTCCGCGTCACCCTTCTCGAGATGCAGCGCCCCCATCTCGAGCAGGTGGGCCGGGTTGCGCGGGAAGCGCTGGTGGGCCTGCACGAAGAGGGCCATCGCCTCTTCCTTGCGGCCCACGAGCGCGTAGAGCCGCCCGAGGGCCCCGATCGCCTCCTCGTGGTTCGCGTCGAGCTTGCGCGCCGCCACGAGCTTTTCGATGGCGGGCTGGTAGTCGCCCTTGCGGGCCAGCAGGTGCGCCAGCTCCAGCAGGGGCTCGGGCGACCTGGGGTTGGCCGCGACAGCCCGCTCCAGGATCGGGAGGGCTTCCTCCGCCTTGCCCCAGCGCGCAATCACGCGCCCGAGGGCGAGCGTGGCGTCGAAGCGCTTGGGCTCCAGGGCCAGCGCCTGCTGCAGCGCCTCGACGGCCTCCTGGGGACGGCCCTTGCGCCGGTAGGCCTCGCCGAGCGCCGTGTAGCCCTCGACGTCGAGCTGGCCAGCCCGCCCCAGCTCCAGGAAGATCGGGATGGCCTCGTCGAGCGCCTCGCGGGAGAGCGCCGCGAGCGCGTCTGCCTTGGTCTTGGGGGCGGTCTCCATGAGCGTCTCTCCTGGTCGACGGGGCCGGGGGATCATAGCATGGGGGGCGGCCCGGATGCCCTTGGCAGGCCTGCTGACGGCTGCCCGCGGGGGTGCGGTACGATGAGGCGTGCCCGATGGGGAGGAGCCCTGTGGAGATCCACGAAGCCACCGCCGTTTACGTCTTCGACCCCGCCTTCGAGCGGCTGCTCTTCGTGCGGCACCGGAAGCCGCCGCTCGCCGGCCGCTGGCTGCCTCCGGGAGGCCACGTCGACCCGGGCGAGACGCCGGAGGAGGGCGCCGTGCGCGAGGTCTTCGAGGAGACGGGCCAGCGCGTCGAGCTTCTCGACCTGACGCCCGAGCTCGCCCGCCACGGCAGCTCCCGGGCGTACCGCATCGCGACGCCCCTGCTGGTGCAGGTGGAGGACCTGGGCAGCCACCGCCACCTGGACTTCGTGTACGTGGCCGTGGCGCCGACGCCCGGCCCCCTGGTCACGGAGCCCGACCAGCCGGCGGCCTGGCTCGGGCCGGAGGAGGCGGGAGGGAAGGGCGTGCTGGAGGACTGCCGGGGGCACGCGGCTCACCTGTTCGCGAGCCGGGAGCGGCTGCGCGGGCTGTGGCTGGCGCAGCGGGGGGGCTGAGCCGGCTCAGGCCCGGGGGGCCGAGGCCCTGGCCAGCGCCTCGCGGACGGCCGCGCCGAAGCGCTCCGCCTGCACGGGCTTGTTGACGAACACCGTCACGCCCGCCGCCAGGGCGTCCTTGCGCACGTCGGGGTCGGTGGAGGCCGTCAGCATCACGGTCGGGAGGCGGCCGAGCAGCCCGAACAGGGCCTCGACCAGCTCGATGCCGTCGAGGTCCTCCCCCACGAAGTGGTAGTCGACGACGAGCATGTCGTAGGGACGGCCCTCCGCGCGGGCCGCCTCCGCCAGGCGCTCGGCCTCGCGCGGGGAGCCCGCGGCCTCGTAGGTGTGGCCCTGCGCCTTGAGCATCAGGGCGATCGACTGCCGCACGACGGGCTCGTCGTCGGCGATCAGGGCGTGAAGCATGGCAGGAATGCCTCCATCATCAAGCGGGGATCGGTGGCGCGGGAGGTCTTCGAGGCTTTCGATCCGGCCGACCCTGTCGCGCTGAACGCCCACCTGTGGCTGCAGGAGGCGTGGCGCCTGGTCGGCACGCTGCACCTGCCGACAGACGAGGCGGCTCGCCGGGCCTGGTTCAAGGCCCTGCAGGGGCTGCCGATGCCGCTGCGCAAGCGCTGGCAGATGAGCCTGCGGCACAACCGGTGGGCCCTCTCGGATGCCGCGGATCTGGTCTGCGTGACGCCTGAGGAGGCCGTGCGGCAGGGCGTGCGCGGGCCGGGCGTGTCCGTGCGGCACGCGAACCGGACGGAGGTCTGCCGCTTCGACTGCGCGGATCGCGCGGGGGCCGTGCACCGCGCGCGCGTCGAGGTGCACACCGGCATCCCAGCCGGGCTTCCGGTGCAGGAGGCCTGGGCGCGCAAGTTCGCGGGGCTCGTGGCCCGGGCCCGGCACGTGGTGGTCGTCGATCGCTACGTGCTGCAGGGGCATCTGGAGCCCGGGCGCGCCCAGCCGAGCGGCCTCGCGCGATTGCTGCACGAGCTCGACGCCCTGCCCGGCCCCGTGTCCGTGACGCTCTACGCGCGGCCGTGGTCCGGACACGAGCGGGCCGTGCGCCGGCTCGCCGAGGGGCTGACGGCGGGCGGCGTGCGGGAGTGGCGCGTGCGGCTGGTGCCGGACGGGACCTTCCGGCGCCACGCCCACGATCGGCACCTGCGCGTGGATCGGACGGTGATCCAGCTCGGCAAGGGCATCGAGGTGCTGGGAGGCGAGCACGTCTTCGCCGCCAGCGACTACGACGTCAAGGCGTTCTCGCCCTTCGCGCGCGCGCGAGGAGGTGCTGCGCCGGGCCTGCGAGGAGATGCGCTGGGTGCGCGACGCCGACGCCGCGGGGCTGGTGCCGGCGGCCAGGCGGCGGGGGCGGGCCTGAGGGGCCGCCAGGGAGGCGCCCCGGGCAGCCCCGGGGCGGACCCGCGTCAGGCCTCGAAGTCGACGATCGCGCGGGCCTTCAGGAAGGGCGCGAGGTGCGCCGCCACCGCCGCCTGATGCGCGGGGTGGTTCACGTAGCGCAGGCACTGCTCGACGTCGTCGTGTTCCGAGTAGAGGCCGTGCGTGAACTGATCGTCGCGCGGGGAGACGTTACGCCCCATGCGCAGGTTGCGCACGTCCGGGATCTCGGCGCCGAGCGCCTCGAAGGCCCGGATCATCTCGGCCTCCTGCGCGGCCGTCAGGCCCTCGAGCCGGAACATCACCAGGTGCTTGAGCACGGGCTACCTCCTCGCAGCGACGATGCGCTCGGACAGCTGGGCCACGAAGGCCTTCGGCTCGGCCGGCGTCACCACCAGCCAGGGCAGCATCGCGCGATCGAGCCGGATGCTGACGGCCGACTCCCAGAGGTCGAGCCGGTTCTCGTAATGCTCGTTCCAGGGCTCGTAGCCCTCCTTGACGAAGAGCATCTCCTTGTAAGGGAACTCCCTCAACACGAACGCCCCCCCGCACAGCACGATCTGCAGGCTGTAGGCCGCGAGGCGATAGTCGAGGAGCCAGACGAGCGGGTTGGGGAGGGAAATGGGCATCGGACGGACCTCCGGTCGGCTGTGGGGTGATCCTACCACGGGCCCGCCCCCTGATTCCGCGCTAAGGGGCTGAAACGTCCACCCCGTGCGGATGTGGCCACACCCATTGGGTGCAGGCATCATCGCTCCCCTCTCCCCGGCTCGCCGGGGAGAGGGTCCGCGTCAGCGGGGGTGAGGGGTGAAGCGGCAGCGCAACAGCCCGCTTGTGGCCAGCGTGCAGGCATGCGAGCATAGGGGCGTGAAGAAGAAGCCGAAGCCCCCGTTGCGGCCGGAATCGCCCGGGTTCCTGCCCTATGAAATCGACCCACAGCCCACTGAGGGCCTGATGAGCTTCTCCGGCCTGCCTCTGCTGGC
>JAYKHL010000080.1:0-18310 GCA_035284865.1 Candidatus Sericytochromatia bacterium
GGACGTTGTGGGGCAGCTCGGACATCTCGGCGATGCCGCCGGCGTTGTCCGTGATGGGGCCGAACGAGTCGATGGCGACGACCATGCCGGCCGTGGAGAGCATCGCGACCGCCGCGACGGCGATGGCGTAGAGGCCCTCGTTGTACGCGCCGGCGAAGCCGCCCGCGGCGAAGAACGAGCCGATGATGGCCGCCACGATGACGAGCACCGGGGCGAGCGTCGACTCCATCCCGACGGCGAGACCGGCGATGATGTTGGTGGCCGCACCCGTCTCGGAGGCCTTGGCGACCTCTTGCACGGGACGGTACTCCGTGGCCGTGTAGAACTCGGTGATCACGGTGATGACGACCATGACCGCCAGGCCGATCAGCGACGCCCACAGGTACTGGTAGGGGTTGGTAGGGAACATGCGGAACGTCACGAAGACGAAGCCAACCAGCGACACCAGGGCCGTGATGCCCGTGCCCCAGTACAGGGCGTGCATGATGTTGTTGTTCCGGCCAAGCTTGACGCTGTAGGTGCCCACGATCGAGGCCAGGATCGCAATGGCGCCCAGGGCGATCGGGTACAGCACGAAGTTCTCGTTGCCGGGGAAGAACAGGTGACCGAGCAGCATCGCCGCAATCAACGTGACAACGTAGGTCTCGAACAGGTCGGCGCCCATGCCGGCACAGTCGCCGACGTTGTCCCCGACGTTGTCGGCGATGACGGCGGGGTTCCGCGGGTCGTCCTCGGGGATGCCGGCCTCGACCTTGCCGACGAGGTCGGCGCCGACGTCGGCAGCCTTGGTGAAGATGCCGCCGCCCACCCGGGCGAACAGCGAGATCAGCGAGGCGCCAAAGGCCATGCCGATGATCGACTCGACGTTGCGGGTGACGCCGTAGAAGGCAGCCACGCCCAGCAGGCCGAGGCCGGCCACGGCGAGGCCCGTCACGGCGCCACCGCGGAACGCCACCTGGAGGGCGGGCGCCAGGCCCTTCTCCGCGGCAGCCGCGGTGCGCACGTTGGCGCGGACGGAGATGTTCATGCCGACGTAGCCTGCGGCCGCCGAGAAGGCGGCGCCGATGACGAAGCCGATGGCCGACGTCCAGCCCAGCGGGGCCTTGCCGGCGAGGCCGATCAGCACGAAGAGCACCGCGCCGACGATCGCCACCCACTTGTACTGGGTGTTGAGGTAGGCGGAGGCGCCCTCCTGGATCGCTGATGCGATCTCCTTCATCCGGGCGTTGCCGTCCGGGAGCCGCAAGATGCCCATCGCGAGGAACCCGCTGACGAGCAAGGTCAGGATAGCGGCGGCCACGCTACCCCAGATGATCAAGTGTTCCATGATGCCGTGTTACCTACTCCTTGCGTGATTACGGCTGCGTTCGGTGCATCGACAAGGCGACGGACACGCCGACGAGCGTAGCAAATTGAACCGGCATTTTACCGGTATTTAATCCTTCAAGCAACCGAAGGCCCCCCCTCCCCGGCGCCCAGCGCCCTGAGGCCGCCCGCCCCACCGTCGGCTCCAGCGCACCGTTCTGGGGCTGCGCCTCGACGGGCTCCAGGGGCCAGGAACGACGAGGGAGCGTGCCCGGAGGCACGTGACCGAGGGTTGACGACGTCCCTGGGCGTCAGACCGCGTTAGCCGCCGGGCGAAGACGTGATTGGTGCGCTAGCCGTCAGCCAGCAGCCCCCGCACGGCCTCCTCCTCGGTCTCGTAGAGGGCCCTGTGTCGCGAGAGCCCCATGATGGCAAAGGTCTTCTGGAGGGTGCGCGTCAGGTGGCAGAACGCCAGCGAGCCGTGGCCCTCGTGCACCCGTTCGACCACCGCCGCCAGGCAGGAAACGCCGGTGGAGCTGGCCACCGTGCTCTGCTCAAGGTTGATGACCAGCCGCGTGTAGCCCTCCGCCAGCAGCAGGTTGGCGGCCTCACCGAGCTGTTCCCCCGCAAGGTGGTTGACGTAGCCGTCGGTGGCCAGCACGGCGAAGCGGCCCTGCGGGTCCTTGCGCACCACCACCCTGAACGCGTTGCTCACGCTGCCCCCGCTTCAGGCCGCTGCCAGGTGCTGGGCCTGCGGATGCCAGTGCGCGGCACGCGTGGCCGGAAGGCGGGCCCGCTCACTCGACCTGCACCAGCCGGGTGTAGATCTTATGGCCGAGCAGCGTCTCCTGATCGGCCCGACGCCAGAGCTTCGGGACGACGAGCACGTGGGTGTACGTGCCGGGCTGGGAGGGGGCCTTGACCTGAAGGTCCACGCCGGCCCGGGGGAGCGGCAGGAAGCGCAGCGACTTGTAGACCTCCTCGGCCCCATCCTTCGAGATGACCGTGGCCAGCGGCACCACCGTGTAGGCGTACTCGACCCGGGTGCCCTCGAGGGCATCGTCCGCCACGTGCAACCTGAACCGATAAGGCTGCGTGGCCCCGAGCAGGGCAGGCAGGCTGGTGAAGCCGAGCATCGAGAAGGGCCGACCGATGTCGATGAAGCTGTCGTTCCAGGCCACCTGGAGCACCCCCGAGCGCCAGCCCTGGGAGGTTCGCCGGTACCGCGACGTCACCTCCCCCACCTCCACGTAGGTGGCCGGCAGGCCCGTGGCATCGTAGTTCGCCGTGGAGCCCGTGAACTCGGCCACGGTGGTGACGTTGGCGTCAAGCTCCCCCAGCCGGTTGATGGTCACCGACTTGTAGCGCATCTTGAGGTTGCCGAAGGACTGCTTCAGGTCCCCGTTGATCTCACGCAACCGGTCCCGTGGCACCGCGATGCCGTTGTACGTGACCGTCGCCTCCATGTCGTGCAGGTAGCCCTCGAAGTCTCCCCGGTTGAAGGCCCCGAGGCCCTGCTCCAGGCTCTCGCGCAGCGCGGCCTCGACCAGGCCGCGCGGGGCCTCCTCCGCCCCTACGGGGGCAACGCCGAGGCTCCACGTGACGATGCCACACGCGAGGCAAGCCCGAAGCGGGCTGAGTGGGTTCAAGGCACGAGCTCCTGCTGCGACACCGTCACCTCGAAGCCGCAGCGCCAGACGCCGCTCTCGGCCAGGCTGAAGTGCCAGTTGGGAAAGACCACGGACGACTGATAGACCCGCTCGAAGCCCCCCTCGGAACGCGAGACCGTCTCCACGGGAAAGCGCCAGAGCTTGCCCCGGACGTCCCAGGCCAGGTGGACGTCGACCCCCAGCTCGGAGGCGCGCAGGCCCACCTCCGTGATGTGATCCTCCTCGGCGAGGGCGGCCGGGTGGGCGGGCTCCAGGTGGCGACCCGTCACGCTGTAGTAGCCACCGCTGTACCCCACCCCGGAGCGCATGTTGAAGTTGAACTCCACCCCGAACCAGAGCTCCACCGGGCGCTCCCAGAGGTTGGTGAGCTCGTAGGTGACCCGGTAGCCCGCGCCCTCTCGGGGGATCAGCAACGTCTTGTGGACGCGGAGCGGCCAGAACTCGGACCCGACCCAGACGTGACCGTCGCGCCGGAGCGCCAGCTCGACTCCCTCCGGACGCTCCCGGGTGACCAGCTCATAGGGCTGGTTGACGAAGTCGCCTTGCTCTCCATAGCTGACGTTCTGGAACGTCTCGAGCCGCGTGTCGGGGTGCAGGAAGTGGTCCAGCAGCGACAGGCGTCGGTACCAGTCGTAGTGGAGCAGCCGATCCAGGCCACTCTCCTTCACGACGGCCCGCTGGCCGAGCCCGGCGAGCGGCGCGGAGGCCGCGTCTTCAGCCGGGCGGGCGGCCGCGATCTCGGCATGGTAAGCCTCGGGACGGCGGGCCAGCGTGTCGAGCAGGTTGAGCCCGGCCCCCTTGAGGTCGTGCTCGAAGAGGGCCCCCCCATGCACGGGGGTGACGTACAGGTTCTGCTCGCGCGTCGACACCAGGGCCTCCGCAGCCCCATCGAGGTCGAAATCCACGACCTCCAGCTCGCAGAAGGCCTCGTCTCCGTGCCGCAGCCGGTCACACAGCGCCTCTGCGCGGAGCAGCGCGCCGTAGTTGGCGGCCCGCAGGTGGTTCAGGTAGATGCCGCCGAACACACCGTGCCAGAACGGGTCGTGGCTCTGCCCCCGCCAGAGGGCCTCTTGCGCCTCCGCCAGCAGGGGCACGCCTGCGGCTGGCGTCGGAGCCGCCTCGCCAGCCCCGACGGGCTGGCGGCTGGGGGTCGCCGCCTGCGCAGCAGCCCGCACCTGCGCCGCGACCCGCAGCATCTTCTTGTGCATGTTGTTGGACTCAGGGTACCGCACCAGAAAATGCCGCCAGTAGCCGGCCTGCAGGAAGTCGAGCTGGCCCGGGGGCGCCAGGCGACGGGCGGTTTCGAGCTGGCTGGCCTGGTCGGGGGGCAGTGCCCAGCGCTGCATCTCCGTGAAGGAGCCGGTGGGCAGATAGAGCCGTCCCCACGGGCGGTGCCGCTCGCGGAACGCCCCGAGCGTGCAAGGGACGATCCAATCGCGCTGCGCCGCCAGCAGCTGGAAGAAGCGATCGAGCCAGCCATCGACGTAGACCGCCTGGTAGGTCCCAGGCCACCCACCGAGCTTGGAGCCATCGTCGAGGTGCACGACGAGGCGCGCGCCATCCGTGCTGGCGTGCTGGCGCAGGTAGGCGAGCACGAGCTCGGGGGCCTGGAAGGGGATCATGGTCCGCAGCGCTGCGTCGTTCGGGAACACGGAGAGCGCGGCCCCTTGCTCCTCGGTCTGGTAGTAGCCGAACAGATCGGCCTCCCGCAGGCCAACGGCCCGGAAGGGCTGGTCGTCCAGCACGCAGTAGCGCATGCCAGCCGCCACGATGGGCGCCACGAGCTGGGGCTCCCAGACCCGCCCGGCCAGCGACACCCCGAGGGGCTCGTAGCCCGTCAGGCGGCGCACGGTGTCTGCCAGGTGGCGGAGCTGGCCGTGCCGATCCTCCGGCGGGATCAGGGCCAACATCGGCTCGTAGTGACCTCCCCCGAGCAACTCGACCTGACCCGAGGCCACCAGGCGGCGCAGCCGCGCCAGGAACTCAGGGTGCCGCTCGGCCAGCCACGTGAGCAGATGGCCGTCGTAGTGCAGCGTGAAGGGGATGGTGGGGTGGCGCTCCAGCACGTCCAGAAAGGGGAGGTACGAGTGCTGGTAGGCGTCCTCGATGACGTGGTCCCAGTTGCCGACCGGTTGGTGGTTGTGCAACCCGAGCGCGAGGTGGATCTTGGGCTGTTCAGCGAGGAGCATGGAGGCCTTCGAGGGAACGCGTCCGCAACTATATCACACCGCCTGCGAGCAGGCCGCGACGTGCGCGCGGGGCCCACGTCACCGGGCGTCTGGCCCTCAGGAGGTCTGGCCGACGCGCTCTTGCCTGGCCGCAAAGAGCCCCGGGTCGATCGCCGGGAAGAGGTTGTCGATGGCCTCGTAACCCGCCACCAGGTCCTCCGTCGTGGTGCCCGCCATCAAGGCATCCGCCAGCGCGTCGAAGCGCTCCACATGCTCGTTGAAGCGCTCGATCGCGTAGGTCTTGGCCTGCCCCGTTGTCACCAGGAAGGGCCAGTCGCTGCCCTCCAGCAGCAGCACCTCCCGCGCAGCCTGCCGCAGGGCCCGCTGATGCAGGGCATCGTCCGAGGCGGCGCACATCCGGACCAGCTCCTCCATGCGTCGCTCGCAGCGGTGGATCACGGGCCACATCCACTCCACCTGCGGGTTGAGCCAGACGTGGTAGTGACCTCCAGCGCCCCAGGTGCTCTCGGGCAGCTGGAAGGCGTGGGCGGGCGGGGCCTGCTCGTGCAGTTCCCCCACCGTCACCCGAGCGATGGCCAGCTGCCCCGCCATCTTCCGCACGACGTGCTTGATCCAGTCGATGCCCTCGAACCACCAGTGGCCGAACAGCTCGGTGTCGAACGGCACGATGACGTGGCCCGGCTCGCCGTTGGCGTCATGGTACCCCTTCAACATGTCGTGGATCAGGGCAACGTAGTGATCCGCGTGCTCCTCGACGCGCCCGGCGGCGGACTCGGGGTGGTAGAACCACTTGTGCTCGAGTTCGCACCGCGGGCCGGTGATCCGCCAGTAGGGCATGCCACTGTTGCCGTCCTTCTTGTGAAACTCACGGTAGTGCGGGTCGCCCGGGTACCCCATGTCCGCCGACCAGACCTGCCAGCCGGCCCGCTCGTTGCGCGCGTAGAAGGCCACAGGGTGCTCCGGCAGCCAGTAACCATGGAACGTGTCGAGGCCCGAGAGGGGCCGTTCCGGCATCTCGAGGTACTCGATGTTCCCGTACAGGCCAATGTGGCGGCGGTAGCCGGAGGTCTTGCCCCCGACGACGGCGTGGGCGTCGGTGAAGAAGTATTGCAGCCCGTGCGCGTGCAGGAACTTGTCGATGGAGGGCCGGTACTCGGCCCCGTCCTCGTAACCGGGGCGGTAGGCGCACTCCGGCAGCCAGACGCCCTTGGGGGCCTGGCCGAAGTGCCGCTTGTGCGTCTCGACGCCCACCGCGAACTGGGCATTCAGCGTCGAGTCGCGGCTGAACAGCGGGCTGAAGCCATGGGTGGCGGCGCAGGTGATGAGCTCGATCGCGCCTGCCTCCTGGAGGCGGCGGAACGCGCCCAGCAGGTCGCGCTGGTAGCGTCCCTGGAAATCTGCGAGGCGGGCGGTGTACCAGGCAAGGTACCACCGGGAGAGCTCGCGGCGGGGGTCCGGGGCGTTCGGAAGCGCGAGCGACTCCTCGGGGATGTCCTCCAGCACGGGCTCCGGGTCGTCCTCGAGCCCCACGAGCGGCTCGAGCGTCTCGGGCGCGCTGGCGCGCGCCTCCGCCTCGGCGAGGGCCTGAGACGTGGTGGCCACCAGCACCTCGGCGGAGGCAGGGCCGCTGGCCGACGCCACCGGCCCTGCCTCCGCCGGCTGCGCCGTCGCGATGCTGGCGGTCGGCACGCCGGCCACCGTCGTCGCGGCGCGGGTGGCCTCGGGCCTGGCCGGCGCGCGCCCCTGCTCCACCGAGGGCGCCGGCTCGACCCGGGCGACACCCGACGCCGCCTCCGACGGCCCTGCGGCCGGCTGGGGCTCAGCGTCGCCCGGGGAGCCGGGCTCGCCGACCGCGGCCTGGAGCTGCTCCGCTTGCCGCTCGCGCCAGGCGGCGCGGGCGGCCTCGAGCTTCTGGGCTCGGAGCTCGCCAGCCCGCCACACCGCGGCCTCCCGCTCGCCCTCAGGGGAGTACCGGTGGACGTCCTGCTCCAGGCGCGTGATGATGTCGCGGCAGTAAGTCTCGAAGCCCTGCTTCAGGTGCTCGTCTGCCAGCTGTTCGGCGAGCACCGGCGTGACGCCGATGGTCAGCTTGGCCTGCACCCCCTCCGCCAGCAGCTCGTCAATGGCCACCAGGAGCGGCAGGTAGGTCTCGGCCATCGCCTCGTAGAGGTTCTCCTCTCCGAAGGGCCACATCCCCGCCTTGCGGTAGTACGGCAGGTGGCTGTGAAGAACCAGGCTGAAGGTGCCGACGGCCTTGGACATGTTTCCCCCCGGCCCGGCAGGCCCCGGGCACTCACGACGCAACGCGCGTAGAATGTAACACGGAAACGAATCAAGCACCAGGGCGCAAGCAAGCGTCCATGCGCCTTCTGAGGAGGTCAAGCGCTCCCTGGGTGGCCCGCTGCTTGACCACGGGACGCCCCATCGCTCCATATCGCACCCCGAGCGCGGTGGCACCATCCGGCCCTGCCACGGCGAACCACACGAGGCCGACCTCGGTGGGCTCCAGGTTCGGGGCCGGCCCCGCCCAGCCCGTGACGCCGATGCCCCAGGTGGCGCCAAGGGTGACCCGGGCCCCCTCCGCCAGGGCGCAAGCCACCGCCTCGCTGACCACGCCGTGGGCCTCGATCAACGCCGGGTCAACCCCCAGCACCGCCTCCTTGACGTCCGTCATGTAGGCCACCACCCCCCCCCGCATCCAGCGGCTGCTGCCCGGCACGTCCGTGAGGCGGCTCGCCAGCAGGCCCCCGGTGCACGACTCCGCCGTGGCGACGGTCTGCCCCGCCTCCAGCAGGCGCGCCCCGACGGCCGCGGGGAGGGTCACCTCGCCCTCCCCGTAGTAGTACGGCGCGATCGCCCGCAACCGCGTGAGCACGGGCGCCATGGCAGCCTCGGCGGCAGCCTCGTCCGCGGCCCGCGCCGTCACCCGCAGGTGGACCTCCCCGTCCCCGGCATAGGGCGCGACGGAGGGGTTCGCGCCGTCGAGGAGGTCCGCCACCTGCTCGGCCAGCACCGACTCCCCGATGCCCACGTAGCGCAGCAGCACGGAGCGGATCGTGCCGCCCCCGAGCGCCGCCAGGCGCGGCCGCGCCCAGGCCTGCCACATCGCCTCGAGCTCCGCGGGGACGCCCGGAAAGGCCAGCACCCAGGCCCCGTCGTGCCGCAGGGCCGCCCCCAGCGCGGTGCCCGTCGGGTTGGGGATCAGCTCGACCGACGGCGGAAACGTGGCCTGCTTCAGGTTGGAGGGCGACATCGGCCGCCGGCGGGCGGCGAACCAGGCCTCCAGGTGCGCCAGCGCCTCCGGGCGCTCCACGAGGCCCTCGCCCGCGAGCCTCGCCAGCGCCTCCACCGTGATGTCGTCAGGCGTGGGGCCCAGCCCCCCCGTGACCACCACGACCTCTGCGCGCCCCGCGGCTCGACGCAGGGCGTCGTCGAGCCGCCCCGCGTTATCTCCCACCGTGGTGTTCCAGCAGACGGCGAGCCCGAGGGCCGCCAGCTCTCGCCCCAGCCACGTCGCGTTGGTGTTCACGACCTGCCCGATGAGCAGCTCGGTGCCGACACAGAGGACCTCGGCGCGCATGGCGTCCCGCGGCTCAGCGGTGGACCGTGCCGAAGGCGCGGTCCCCGGCATCCCCCAGCCCGGGCACGATGTAACCTTGCTCGTTGAGGTGGGAGTCGACGGACACGCAATAGATGGGCACGTCCGGGTGGGCGGCGTGCACGTGCCGGACTCCCTCAGGGGCCGCGATCAGGCACAGGAACTTGATGCGCTGCGCCTTGCGGCGCTTGAAGGCCTCGATGGTGGCCGTCGCGGACCCGCCCGTCGCCAGCATCGGGTCCAGGATCAAGACGGTGGCATCAGCCCCGATCTCGCCGGGCAGCTTGAGGTAGTACTCGACAGGCTGCAGGGTCTCCTCGTTGCGGTACAGGCCGATGTGACGCACCTGGGCCTCGGGAAGCAGCTCGGTGGCGGGCTCCATCATCGCGAGGCCTGCCCGCAGGATCGGGGCGACGATCAAGGGTCGTTCACCAAGCGTCCGGCCCTCCGTGACCGCCAGGGGCGTCGGCACCTCGATGGCGTCCGTCTCCAGGTCGCGCGTGGCCTCGTAGATCAGGAACTTGGCCAGCTCCCGCACCCGCGCGCGAAACCTCGGTGTCGGCGTGTCCTTGTGGCGCATCTCGGCCAGCGCCGAGACGACGAGGGGGTGGTCGAGCTGGACAACGCGCCCCGCGGCGGGGGTGGGGTTCGACATGGTGGCGCCTCCTGACGCCCGCCATCATGGCGGGGCCCAGCACGGTTGTAAACCCTGCCGGGCTGTCGCGACACGGCCCTCCGGAAGGCCGGGGGCCGTCGCCGGGGCTCAGAGGCCCAGGGCGGCAACAGGGTCGATCTCGCCATGGCCGAACATCGGGTCCACGCCGGGCGCGCCCCGATCGGCGGCCGTCCGCTCCAGGTGCTCCTTGACTTGCTGCGCCGTCCAGTCGGGGTGGCGGGCCCAGACCAGGGCCGCCACGCCAGCGACGAAGGGGGCCGCCATCGAGGTGCCGCTCATCTTGGCGTAGGCGTCGCCGGGCATCGTGGACAGGATGCCGACGCCGGGCGCGGTGAGGCTCATCGAGATGTCGTGGTTGGAGAACTTCGCCAGGGCCCCCGCGCTGTCGGTCGCCCCGACGGACAGCACCCCCGGGTAGGCAGCCGGGAAGCCGAGGGCATCGGCGCTGTTGCCCGCCGCGGCGACGATCAGCGCGCCGCTTTGCACGGTGGCCTCGTAGAACTTCCGGTCGGCGCTGGTGGTGGCCGTGCCTCCCACGCTCATGTTCACGATCTTCGCGCCATGGGTGATGGCGTGGGCCACCCCCTTCATCACGTCGTAGCTCGTGCCCCCCCCCCGGGCGTCGAGGGCCTTCTCAGCCAGCAGCTTGACGCCGGGCGCCACGCCCGCGATGCCGAGGCCATTGTTCGCGATGGCCCCGATGATGCCGGCGCAGTGCGTGCCGTGGCCGTTGTCGTCCATCGGGCCGTTCTTGTCCTTGCGGTTGAAGAGGCGACCGGGCTTGAAGGTGAGGTCGAGGCCCATCGCCACCCGGTCCTTCAGGTCGGGGTGGGTGTAGTCGATGCCGGTGTCGACCACGCCGACGACCATGTCGCCAAGGGGGCTCCGCCAGGCCAGGTGGAGGCTCTTCTGGAGCAAGCCATACTGCAGCGGAAAGTACTCGTCGTCCGGCGCATCTCCCGGCAGGGGCTGGCCCACGGCGTAGAGCATCGGGTTCGGGTCGGCGGCCCGCACGCCCGGCAGCCCCCGGAGGGCCGCCACGGCGCGTTGCACCAGCGACCGCTGCCCAACATCGACCAGGTGCCAGGCCGCGCCGCCGAACTCGAAGCGGTCGATCACCTTACCCCCAGCCAGCTCACGCGGCGCGGGCCCGGCGGCATCCGTGACCACGACGACCTCGGCCGGCGCCTCAGCATAGGCGTTCTTCGCCTGCAGCACCGGGCGTTCCGGGCGCACGGCCCCCTTGGCGACGCCCCGGAGGCCACCGACGGAGGCCCCGCAGGCCCCCAGGGCGAGGGACGCCGCGAGGGCGGCCACCATCGGGGGAAGGGAGTGGCGGAACGACATCGAACACCTCCGGACGACGTGCGGTCTTTCCAGAGCTATCCGGCCAACGGGTGCGGAACTTGTCGCGGCGAGGCCAAGAACGGGTTAACTTTCGGTTGTGTCCGCTTGAAGCCGCGCCGAACCCGGGGCCGCCAGCCGCGCCGCCACGAAGGCCGTGAGCGGGATGGCGAGCACGAGCCCGCAGAGCCCCACCAGCAGGGTGATGCCAAAGACGTTGAGGGCTTCGAGGTGGCTGAGCCGGAGCCAGCCCAGCGGCTGCCCCCCGAGCGACAGGAGCACCGGCAGGAAGCCTCCCAGGTAGGCGAGCAGCAGGGTGTTGGCGGTCGTCGACAGCAGGTCGCGTCCCACCTCCCAGCCGGCCTGCAGCAGCGCGCGACGGGGCATCGCGGGGTTCGCCCGACGCAGCTCGTCCACCGCCGCCGCGATCGACAGCGAGAGGTCGAGGATGACCCCCAGCGCCCCGACCAGCATGCTGGCGGCCAGCAGGCCCGGGGCGTCAATCGCGGCGTGGGTGGCGTGGGCCGAGAGGGCCTCCTCGCTCGCCAGCCCCGAGAGCCGCCCGAGCGTCACGAAGACCGCGGCGAGGAGCGCCGCCAGGGCGATCGCCCCGGTGGTGCCGGCCACCGCCGCCCACGCCTTGCGGCCGGGCCCGCTGGTGAGCCACGCGGTGGTGACGGACACCCCCGCTGCCAGCAGCACGGCCAGCGGCAGGGGCGACCAGCCGCGCAACGTGAGTGGCAGCAGCAGCCCTCCGATCGCCAGCGCCGTCAGCGCCAGCACGAGCAGCGTCTTCAGGCCACGCCAGCCCCCCACCCCGAGGATCAGCAGCCCCGTCAGGCCAGCCAGCCCCAGGGTCGTCCCAGCGCGCTGGTAGTCCACGACCTGCCAGTCGAAGTCTCCGGCCTCTTCCATCGGCACGGCCGTCAGCACGATCCGCTCGCCGAGCGCCACCGGCAGCTCGAGGCCCTGCGGCCCGCCGCCCCGTTGCACGACGGTGACGGTGCGGCCTGCGGCCTCCCCTGCCGTGAGCTCGACGGACAGCAGCCGCTCCCCGCGCACCTCGCCGGGCGAGATCCGCCGGACGATCCCCGCGGCAATGCCCAGCGGGGCCTCCTCGTGGCCGCCAGGCCCGGCCTCCTCCCCCCGCTCGCGCCCTGGCAAGAGGCGCCCCGGTGGCGCCTCCCCCGGCGCCCCACCAGAGCCCGGGGGGGGCGCGCCCAGGTCCTCGAGCGGGTCCACAGCGGCCGAGGCCGCGGGCAGTGAGGTGTCCGTGGCCGCTGGGGCCTGGGCCCACGCAGGCGCGAGGCCCATCAGCAGCAACGAGACCAGGGCCAGAAACAGGCGAGGGGGGGAGGCGGACATGCGGCTCACCAGGCGACGGGCGGGACGGCCTCCATCATACCTTGCGGCCAGCGGGACTGCCGGCTGCAGGAGGGGCGCCTGGAGGCAAGCCCCCGGTGCGGCCCTGACCGCACCAATGCCTCCCCCGGGGGCCGGGGGAGGCATCGCAGCCGGGTCGCCGGGGCCTACTCGCGGATCCAGGCCTCGCCCGCGCGCTCCCAGCCCACGAGTTCCTCGGCCTTGAAGAAGATGCCGAGTTCCCGCGCGGCGCTCTCGGGGCCATCGGATCCGTGGATGACGTTGCGACCGATGTCCACCGAGAAATCCCCGCGGATCGTTCCCGGCTCAGCGTTCGCCGGGTTCGTGGCGCCCATCATCTTGCGGGCGGTCGCGATCACGTTCGGGCCCTCCCACGCCATGGCCACGATGGGGCCGTTGGTGATGAAGCCCACCAGACCATCAAAGAAGGGCTTGCCCTTGTGCTCCCCGTAGTGGGTCTCGGCCATCTCGCGCGTCACCTGCATCAGCTTCAGGCCCACGAGCTTGAAGCCCTTGCGCTCGAAGCGGCCGATGATCTCGGCCACGAGGCCGCGCTGGACGCCGTCCGGCTTGACGGCAAGGAAGGTACGTTCGGTGGTGGCGCTCATGGGATGGAACTCCTGCTGAAAAGCGAGTAAGGGTGAGAACCGGGCCCGCATCATACCCGGCGCCGGCTGCGCCGGGCAAGGGTGGTGCCGCTGGGGCCTCCATTGAGGAATGCGGGCCCTCCGCAGGGGCGTCGGTGGCTCAGCGCCGCCTCGCCGTGGCGCGGACCGGCACCGAAACCGTGAAGGTCGTGCCGCGGTTCAGCTCGGACGCGACGTGGATCACGCCACCGAGCGCGTCGACGATCCCCCGGGCGATCGCGAGGCCCAGCCCGGCCCCCCCGTAGTGCCGCGTCGTGCTCCCGTCCACCTGATAGAAGCGGTCGAAGATGCGCGCCAGGCAGGACCTGGGGATGCCAATGCCGGTATCCCGCACCACCAGCCTCACCCGGCCTCCGGAGGCCTCCGCGGCGAGGTGAACCTCCCCGCCCTTGGGCGTGAACTTGAGCGCGTTGCGAACCAGGTGACGAAGGGCCTGGTGCAGCCGCTGGG
Organism: Candidatus Sericytochromatia bacterium; assembly: GCA_035284865.1. Classification (GTDB taxonomy): domain Bacteria; phylum Cyanobacteriota; class Sericytochromatia; order S15B-MN24; family JAQBPE01; genus JAYKHL01. The sequence goes on from JAYKHL010000080.1 coordinate 13,263, forward strand.
GGTCGCTGTGCAGCACGGGCAGGTCGTCGGCCACCCGGTGCGTGAGGCGCAACCCGAGGCCGTGCGCCACGGGCCCGAACTCCTCCGCCAGGTGCCGCACCAGCGCCCCGCAGTCCGCCTGGGCGAGCTCGACGGCCACGTCCCCGCTGGCAAGCCGCGTCTGCTCCAGGAGATCGTCGACGAGGCCCGTGAGGCGCTCCGCGCCATCCAGGATGCGGGCCACCGCCTCGCGGGCCGCCGGGGGCAGCTCCCCGTAGGCGCCATCCGCGAGCAGCGAGCCAAAGCCGACGATGAAGTTCAGCGGGGTCCGGAACTCGTGGCTGACGACGTCAAGGTGCTGGCGAGACAGCCCCGAGCCAGCGGGCATGTCGGACGGCAGCAGCTCCTGCGCCCCGACGCTCCGCGCCCGCGGCGCGGCTGAGCGGGGCTTGGCGCGAGACCGGGAGCGATGAGCCATGACCCGGAGCGTAGCGCCCCCCCGGGTCGGAGGCCTCGGCCAAGGTGGCCAGCCCGGGCTGGAGGCTTCGGCCAGGGTGGGTTGCGAAACCCGAGGGCCGGCATCAGCGAAGATGAGAGGTCGCGGGGAACCAGGCCCGGCGCCCCCAGGTGTCGACAGCTCCCCGCGCGGGAAAGACAAGGGCAGGGGGGAGCAACATGGGACACACGCGCAGCTGGCCGATGGGACTTGCTCTGGCGCTGCTCACGGCGTGCCAGGCCCCGCCGACCCTGCGTGCGCCCACCGCCTCCAAGGCCCGCCCAGCGGCGGCGCAGGCGGGGCTGGTGCCTGAAGTCAGGCTCCCCGGAAGTGGGACCGCCCTGGTGGCGAACAACGGGGGCGCCATCGTGTCGAACAACGGGGCCGGCCAGGCCCAGGTCCCGCGCGCCACCCTCTTTGGCCGCCTCCTCGCCCCCGCCACCCTGGTGTCGGATCAGGGCGGGGCGCTCGTGTCGAACAACGGCGGCACCCTCGTGTCCGACCAGGGGGGAGCCCTCGCAGGGCCTGCCGCGCCCTACCGGCTCGCCGACGTCGGCCCGGTGGTGCAGGTCCCGCTCGCGGACACCCGCGTCGAGGTGCTCGACGCGACGGGGGCGCCCGTGCGCGACGCCGCGGGCCGCCCCATCACGGCCGTGACGGATGCCAGTGGTGCCTTTCGCTTCGAGGCCGAGCTGCCGGAACGCAGCCTGATCGTCTCCGCCTCGCTCGCGGCGAACCGCGGCGCCATCCGGGCGGTCGCGACGCGGGACGCGCGGGGCGAGGCCCTCGAGGCAGACCTCTTCAGCACCCTCACGACGTCGTACATCGTCGGCAGGTTCGTGGCCGGCCAGCCAGACCAGCAGCAGACGCTCGACCGCCTGCCGGGCGAGGTAGCCGAAGAGACCCGCCAGCTAGCGGCGGCTGCCTTCACGGCAGCGGGCGCCCTCGTGCCCGCGCGCCTCGACGAGGCTGCGGCCGTGGCGTCGGCGGAGGCCCTGCGCCAGGGCAACCCCACCTTCGACGCGCAGATGGAGGTGGTGCGGCGCCTGCTCATCGCAGCGGGGCAGAGCAACATGGGCGAGGGGCGCCTCGCGACGACCGTCAGCCTCGGCTACGTCGGCGGCTTCGACGAAGGTCCGGACGGCTCTGTGTACGTCCTGGCGGACCGGCTCTGGCGGGTGCGGCCGGACGGCGTGCTCGTCACGGCGATCGGCGGAGGCACCGTGCCACCCGCCGAGGCCGACGGCAGGCCGGCCGGCACCGTCTCGCTCGAGGGGCTGGACGGCTGGTGCCTCGACCCGGCCGGCCGGCCCGTGGTGCTGGTTGACAACCACCTGCTTCGCGTGGAGACGGACGGCACGGTCAAATGGCTCGACGCGTTTCAGCCCGAGGTGACGTGGTGGGCCCGCCGCAACTACGCCCTGCTGGCGGTGCGAGAGCAGGACGTCTGGTTGACGTCGCGGGAGGGCGGGCGCAACAGGGGGACGGGTGAGGTCAACCCCGAGACGCTGGCCATCTGGCGCCATGTGGCAGGCACCGAGCCGACCTTGATCGCGAGCCTTCCGAGGCAGTCCGGCATCCACCACGACCTGGCCCTGGTGCCTGGGCTTGGCGTGCTCGTGCACCGGCACGGCACCAGGCTGGACGCGTACACCGCGGCCGTGCAAGCGGCAGGGACGCCCCTCGACCTGAACGCCTACCGGGTGGACGAGTTCCTCGCCATCGACCTGGATACGGGGGCGACGACGCCCTGGACGCCGCCCGTGCCGCTCGTCGACGCCAACCTTGATCGGCGGGGCCACCTCCTGTACCGCGCCGGCACCCCCGAGCGCACGTGGGTCTTGCCCGCCGGCGGCACCGGCCCGATCAGCTTCGGCGGCTGGGAAGGTTCGGTCAGTGGCGGCACCCTCGCCCCAGACGGCCAGAGCCTACTCGTCTCCACCGGCAACCGCGTCTTGCGCCTCACGGCCACGGGCGTGACGCCCGTGGCCGGGCTCGACCCGAACGCCCAGGTGGGTGGCAACGCCAACGACCTCGCGCTCTTCGAGCCGATGACCATGACGATCGCCAGCGATGGCGAGGTCTGGCTCACGGACCGCCGGCGCGGCACCCTGATGCGGATCGACGCCGCGGACCAGGTCCACGAGGTGGCGCTGTCCGACCCGGGCTTCAAGGACGGGCAGGCCTACACCTTCAACTTCCCCAACATGCGGCCGGGGCCCGACGGCACCGTGTTCATGCTCGCCAAGATGAAGTCGGGGGAGGCCCTGTACCGCATCCGCAAGGACGGCACCTCGAGCCTGGTGTACCAGCCCCCCGCGGGGCAGACGGTGGGAGACTTCGCGCCGCAGGGCGCCGACATGCTGATGCTGCTCACGAGCCGCGAGCAGCCGCACCAGCTGGTGCGGCTGGCCGCCGACGGCACCACGCGCACGCTGTTCGAGTCCGAGATCGTCTGGACGGAGTACCCGCGGCCCAACGCCGAGCCCTACCGGCACGCCAAGCAGGAGCCCGACCTGAAGGCCTGCGATCTGCTCCCCGCGCCCTCGGGCGACGTGTGGATCTTCGGGCAGGAGCGCCTCGCCAGGTGGAGCACCGCGAAGGGCTTCGAGGTGGTCCGGCGGGGCGTGCACCTGATGCGTCCGGAGGAGCAAAACGAGGGCTACACCCGCGGCGCCGCCGCCCTCGGGCCGGACGGCCGGCTGTACTTCACGCCGGGCGACATGGGCAACGGCTCCTGGAACGAGGTGCGGCGCTGGGATCCGGGGACGGACACCGAGCAGCACGTCGCAGGCCCGCGCGGCACGATCTTCCAGGGCGGCGGCGTCGACGACTCCCTCGACGACCCGCACAGCCCAGCCTTCTCTCCCTCAGGCGATCTCTACTTCATCGACGCCGGCTCCAAGCAGGTCCGCCGCATCCCCAAGGACCGGCTGGTTGGCAACCCCCTCGCGCGCGACAGCAACCCGGAGGAGTGACGCCGACGGCCCTCGGCGCGTCAGGGCTGCAGGGCCGACACGAACGCGCGGGCGATGCGGGCGCTCGCCCCTGCAGGGCCCAGGCGCGCCTGCCCGAGGGCGCCGAGGCGCAGCCGCTCGGCTGGCGCCGCGAGCAGGGCAGCCACCCGTCCGGCCGCCTCGTCCGGGCCGCTGGCCACCCACACCGCCTCCCCGAGCAGGCGCCCCTGGGCCTGCGCGAAGCTGCGCGTGAACTGAGGCCCGGGCCCAGGCAGGGTGACGGCAGGCTTGCCGAGGCCCACGGCCTGCTCCGTGGCCGTGCCAGCCATCGCCAGCACCACGTCCGCCGCCTGCAGGGCCTCGGCGAAGGCCCCCCAGACCAGCCCGATCCGGGCGCCGTCCGGATGCATCAGGCCCGGCCCCTCCACCTTCGTCCAGCCCGCAGGCACCCATGCCAACGCCTCGGGGGCGTCCCCCAGGGCCGCCAGGAAGCGCCGCCCGGGGTGCTGCAGGCGGCGCACGACCTCGGCCAGCAGGGCCAGGTTGCGCGGGGCCTCCGCCCGGCTACCCGGCAGCAACAGCACCGTCTCGGGCACCCGCGCGCCTGGTTCGTCCGTCGCCTCGGCCTCGCCCCCCCCCACCCCGGGCAGCCGCCTCGTGGGCGTCAGCCCATCCATCATCGGGTTTCCCAGCCACGCCGCGCGCACCCCCGCCGCCCGCAGGTGGTCGGTGGTCAAGGGGTCGCGCGGCCAGACGCCCAGGCAGGCAGCCCTCCGCAGCAGCCAGCGTTCGAGCCAGCCATAGCTGCCCGGGCGCCCCCCCCTGTGCCAGTCGGACTTGGCGCACCCCACAAAGCCATACGGGCGCCCGCTCGCGCCCGCGAAGGCGAGGGGCACGACGTCCCCGATCGCCAGCACCCCGTCCCACCGGGCACGGCCCGCGCGCACGGCCGCCCACTGCGCGCGCGTGAGGCCCAGCAGGCCCTGGCGCAGATCCCGCATCAGCTCACGGGGCCGCCCCTGGATGAACCCCCCGCTCGGCAGGACGACCGCGGGTCCCGCCAGCGCGACGTCGCAGGCCGCGTACGCCCGGCCAGCCCCCACGATCGCCAGGGCCTCGAGGGTGCAGCCCTCGGCACGCAGGGCGCCGGCGAGGCGCGCCCCGATCGCGTCCTCGCCGTGGCCGTTCGAGATGAGCAGGAGGTGGGGCACAGCGGGCGATCGTAGCGGGAACGGACGGCTGACGCCAGAGACCCACGTGAGGACGGGCCGGGGCGGTGGGTATGCAGCGGGCCTGACGAAGGAGGACCGTGATGATCACCAGCTTCCTGCGCGTGCGCCTCGGCGAGCACGACGCCCACTACGCCGGCGGCCTCGTGGCCGGCGCCAAGATGATGGAGTTCTTCGGCGACGTCGCCACCGAGCTCCTGATCCGCCTCGATGGCGACGAGGGGCTGTTCGTGGCCTACAACAGCGTCGAGTTCAAGGCGCCCGTGTACGCGGGCGACTACCTGGAAATCCGCGGCGAGCTCACGGGCCAGGGGAACACCTCACGCCAGATGACCTTCACGGCCCACAAGGTGATCCAGCTCTGTCGGCGCGAGGGCCTGGCACCAT
>JAYKHL010000081.1:0-15560 GCA_035284865.1 Candidatus Sericytochromatia bacterium
GCATCCCCGGGGGACGGTGGCGGGGGCCATCGGCCCTCGCGAGGTGCGAAGGGCCGATGGCCCGGTGAGGGGCCGTCGGGGAATCCGCGCGGCCCTCCTTGCGTGAGGGGCGTCAAGGCGACGGGTAAGAGGGGTGGGCAGCGCTTGCGCGCGCGGGCTCAAGAGCGGGAGCGAGATGACGCAATGGCACGGGTGAAGTTCGATCGGGTGGTCAAGCGGTACGGAGACAACCTGGTCATCAAGGGGCTGGACCTCGAGGTTGCGGATCGGGAGTTCCTCGTGCTTGTGGGGCCCTCGGGCTGTGGAAAGTCGACCGCGCTCCGCATGATTGCCGGGCTCGAGGAGATCTCGGAGGGGCAGCTGTACATCGGCGACCGGCTGGTCAACGACCTGGCGCCCAAGGAACGCGACATCGCGATGGTGTTCCAGAACTATGCCCTGTACCCGCACATGAGCGTGCGCGAGAACATGGGCTTCGCCCTCAAGCTTCGCAAGGCTCCCCAGGCCGAGATTGACCGGGTGGTCGACGACGTTGCGCGACGCCTCGAGATCGCTCACCTGCTCGAGCGCAAGCCCAAGCAACTCTCCGGGGGACAGCGCCAGCGCGTGGCGCTCGGGCGGGCCATCGTGCGCAACCCGCAGGTCTTCCTGATGGACGAGCCGCTTTCCAACCTGGACGCCAAGCTGCGCGTCAGCATGCGCGCCGAGATCAAGAAGCTCCACCAGGACCTGCGCACCACGTTCGTCTACGTGACCCACGATCAGACGGAGGCGCTCACGATGGGCGATCGGATCGCGATCTTCAACGCGGGCCACATGCAACAGGTGGGGACCCCCTCCGAGGTCTATCACCGGCCGGCGAACCTGTTTGTCGCCACCTTCATCGGCTCGCCGCCCATGAACCTGGTGCCTGGTGAGCTGGTTCACGGGGAGGGGGGGGGGCGCCTTGTCGGGGAGCATTTCTCTTTCCCGCTCCCGGGCGACGTGCCGCGCCCGGGGCGCGTGGTGGTCGGCTTTCGCCCGGAGCATATGGTGCCGGCTGCCCCGGACGCCCCCGGCTACCGCGCGGAGGTCGTGGTGGTGGAGCCGATGGGCTCCGAGGCCTTTGTGTACCTGGCTGGCCCCTCGGGGCACGTGGTCGCGCGGGTCGATGAGCAGCACGTGCCCCGCGTGGGGGATGTGCTCAGCTTCGCGATCGAGCCGGCACGGTTGCACGTCTTCGACCCAGACAGCGAGGCAAGGCTGGGCTGAACGCCCGGTCGACGCTCAGGGCCCCGCACGTTGTTTCCCGTCTGCCGTTCCCTGCTCCTGGTGCTGGCCTGGGTGGTGTCGCTGCCGTTCCTGGCCCAGCCAGCGTCGGCGCAGGAGGGGCGGTTTGATTTCGGCACCTTTGGCGATGTGCCGGTGGAGCACTGGGCCTACCTCACGGTTGAAACCCTGGTGCGTAAGTACCAGGCCATGGCGGGCTTTCCGGATGGCACCTTCCGGGGCGACCGTCCCGTGACACGCTACGAGCTGGCAGCGGCGCTGGAGCGTGTGGTGGCCAGGATGAAGCCCCTCGTGCCCGTGGCGCCCCCCCCGTCCGCCACGGACGTCGAGGCCGTGAAGGCCGTGGCGGCCGCACTGGACCTCACGGGGCTGGCTGGCCGGGTCGCTGCCCTCGAGGAGGCGATCGCCAAGGCCGGCAGCACCGGCCCGACGGCCGTTCGCCTCGGGGGCTTCCTCGGGGGCACCTGGATGGACGACACCCAGGACGGCCTTGCCCCCTTCGCCCGCACGAACCTCTCCCTCAACCTGGCCTCCAGTGCCAACGGGTTCGACCTCGCTGCCAACATGAATGGCGCCATCGCGCCCGTCACCGTCGGCAATATGCCCGGCCCGGCAGGGGGGGGCAAGCCGCCGGAGAGCAGCTGGCGGTTTGGCAACGCGCACGTCTCGACCCGCCTCGCCGACACCCGCGTGCGGTTCGGCCTGTTCTCGCCGGCGGGCATCTTCTACCCGGGCTCCGGGACGCCGGCCACATGGGGAGGCATCGTGGGCAACGGGTTCATCGCCCCGGACGTGAACTCCGTGCGCTGGGGCGCCCGCGCGGCAGCCCTTGCGGCGGGGCGCACCTTCGGGCCTGTCGATGTCGCGGCAGCCGTGACCCCCACCCACGTCGTGACGGGCCTGGCCTGGAAGGTGACGCCCTGGCTCTCGTTGAAGGGGGCCGCCGACGTGGATCAGCCCGACTGGTGGAACGTCACGCCGGGGCGGGCGACGGCCCGGAACTTCACCGCGCTTGCCGACATGGCGCTCGGCCCCGCCTTCGTCACGCTGCACGGCAACATGGCCCGGAGCCTGATGCAAGGGGCGGCCCAGGTGTCGTGGCAGCTCTGGCGGGACGTGCGGCTCAACATGGGGGCGGTGTACACGGAGAGCGAGAAGGCCGTCACGGAGCTCACGCCGGGGGTGTCGCTGGCCGTGCCCGCCCTGGGGCCCACGTGGGTGCCAGCGGTGATCATCGGGCTCAAGGAGCCCCAGGTCGTGTGGGCCCAGGATCCTCAGATCAACCGGGGGCCAGGCTCCCTGCTGGGAGAGCAGGCCGGCCTGTCGGTGGTGGCGGACTGGCAGCTGGGGGGCCTGGGGTACCCGAACGTCCGGCTCGAGTACAACTTGCAGCAGCCCGTCCTGCTTTACAACATCTACGATGCCACCTTTGCGCTGAGCGTCAGCCGAAGCTTCTGAGTGACGCCCACCTCCCGGTGCGCCCGGTCACACCAGCACGCGCTGTGGGGATGGTATTCTGTCACCCTAAGCCCCCGTTCGCTCGTTCAGGAGCCAGCCGTGCTCGACTTCTTCGGACTCGAGGAGTCCCCCTACATCGACGCCGTCGACGTGCGCATGATGTACATGTCGTCCCAGCACCGCGCGACCATCGCGAAGCTGCTTTATGCCATCACGGAGCGTCAGCCCCTCGCGGTGCTGGTCGGGCCCTTCGGCACGGGCAAGAGCCTCGTGCTCTCGCAGCTGCACCATGTGCTGCGCACGGACGGCCGCTACCAGATCGTCCACATCCAGAACCCCGCGTCCTACCCCACCGAGAGCGCGCTCCTGCAGAAGGTGGCGCTGGAGCTCGGGCTGCCGCTGCGGCGGGGCAAGGGCAAGCAGATGAGCGACCTGCTCGGCCACCTGATCACCCTGGCCGCCGACGATCGGCACGTCGTGCTGATCATCGACGAGAGCCAGAACCTGGGCAAGAACGCCGGGCGCAACCACCTGGAGCTGTTGCGCGAGTTCTCCAACCTGGATGCGGGCCGCAAGCTGGTCACGAGCGTCCTCGTCGGGCAGCCGGAGCTGCTCCCGCGGCTCGCCCAGAACCCCGCCCTGGAGAGTCGGGTCGCCATCCGGGCCACCCTCTCGCCGCTCGAGGCGGGCGAGACGCGCAAGCTCATCGCCCACCGGGCTGCGGTGGCCGGGCGCGAGGAGCCGCTGTTCACCGACGCCGCGTGCGACCTCGTCCACGCGCTCGCGGGCGGGCTGCCCCGGCGCATCAACCAGATCTGCTGGAACGCGCTGCCCGTGGCCTTCGGCCGGGGCGAGGCCACGATCGGGGTCGAGGCCGTCCACGAGGCGGCGATGACGGGGCTGATGCTCGATCCGGTGGTCGAGACGCCTGAACTGGAGGCCGCCCGTGGCTGAAGGGGGAACCTGGGAGCAGCTGCTCAACGTCACGCAGTCCCGGCTGGGCGGCGCCGGCGATCGCCGCAAGCTGCCGCTGGAAAAGCTGGTGCCCAACCCGGACCAGCCGCGCAAGTTTTTCGATGCGGCCGCGCTGGACGAGCTTGCGGCCAGCATCCTGGTGCACGGCCTGCTGCAGCCCATCCTGGTCCGCCCGCACCCGCGCGAGGCCGGGCGCTGGCAGATCGTGGCGGGGGAGCGGCGCTGGCTCGCAGCCACCGCTGCGGGCCTGGCCGAGGTGCCGGTGGTGGTGCGCGAGCTCGACGACCGCACGGCCCTGGAGGTGGGGCTGATCGAGAACGTCCTGCGCGAGGACATCACGCCCCTCGAGGAGGCGCGCGCCCTGAAGGGGCTGCTCGACGCCACGGGCTGGTCGTATGCGCAGCTCGGGGAGCGGCTTGGCAAGAACAAGGCCTGGGTGGATCACCGCGTCCGGCTGCTCAAGATGCCAGCTTCGGTGCAGGAGGCGCTGGAGCGCCAGGTTGCCACCCCCGAGGGCAAGCTGCTGCGGCCGTTCTCGCCCCGCCACGCCGGCGTCGTCGTGCAGGCCCCCGAGGCGGACCAGCAGGCCCTGATCGAGGCGATCCTGGCCGAGGGGCTGTCCGTCGCGGAGGCCGACCGGCGCCTGAAGACCGGACTCGAGCCCGCGCCCGCCACCGCTGAGGCCGCCTCGGAGGAGGCGCCTGCCGCCGCGCCGGGCCTGGCCCCGCGGCCCCGCGCAGCCCGCAAGGCACCGCGGGTGGCTGTCGCCAACCTGAAGGTGCACGCCCTGCTGCAGGCTGCCCAGGCTCTGGACGGCACGGTCGAGGTGGTCGCCTTGCTCAGGGCGATGGCGGCCGATCGGGCTGTCCTCGAGGCCCGCTGAGAGCGGGGCTCAGGGCCCCGAAGCCTTGCACCCGGGCGGCCCGCTGGTCGCTCGGACCGGGACCACCAGGCCACCCGCCGCCACGGCCCGCGCGTGAGGAAACCAACCCGGCGCTGCTGCGGTGGGGACCTGCGGCACCTGGGTGTGGCCCCCCTCACGTGGCGCGCCCCCGACCCGGGCGGGTCGAGGGCGCGCAGCCGGGTGGCTCAGGCTCAGGCCGCGACGCCCTTGGCCGCGTTGATCTCCTTGATCATCTCCGGGATGACCTTGAACAGATCGCCCACGATGGCGAGGTCCGCCATCTTCATGATGGGGGCCTCCGGGTCCGTGTTGATGGCGACGATGTAGCCCGACTCCTTCATGCCGACCCAGTGCTGCACGGCGCCCGACAGGCCGGCCGCGATGTAGAGCTTGGGCTTGACCGTCACGCCCGTCTGCCCGACCTGTTCGTTGGCCGGCCGCCAGCCGGCGTCCGTCACGGCGCGGGAGGCGCCGACCGCCGCGCCGAGGGCCGTCGCGAGGTCTTCGATGATCGAGAACTTCTCTGCAGCGCCGACTCCCCGGCCGCCGCTCACCACGATTTCCGCGTCCGGCAGGCTCAGGGCACCCGTCGAGAGGGCCTCGATGAAGCCCTTCACCTGCGCCCGGGCTGTCGCGGCTGCGGGGTCGACGGCGACGGCCTTCACCGCGCCGGCCTTGCCCTGGCCCCCCGCGGCCTGTTCAAAGGCCTTGGGCAGCGCCGTGATCAGGGCCGTGCCGCCCTCGACGGCCTGGGTGGCGAGCACGTTGCCGCCGAAGATCGGCCGCGTGAGCCGCAGGGCGCCACCTTCCACGGCGACGCCGGAGACGTCCTGCGCGGCCCCGACGCCGAGTCGGGCAGCGGCGTAGGCGGCAAGGTCGCGGCCCGAGCTCGTGGCCGAGAACAGCACCACGGCCGGCTTGTGTTCGGCGATCAGGCCGGCGGCCGTCGCCCCGTAGGTCTCGGCCCGGTAGGTGGCAAGCTCCGGGTGATCCACGACCCAGACCTCGTCGGCCCCGCGGTCGCCCAGGCCTTGCCCGGCGGCAGGCGCACCGGGGCCCAGCAGCAGGACGGTGACGGGCTGGCCGAGGGCCGCCCCCAGCTCGCCGGCCTTGCCCAGCAGTTCCAAAGTAGCGCCGGAGATGGTGGTCCCCACCTGGTCAGCGACGACCCAGATTCCCTGGTTGCTCATGGTGGCTCTCTCCTCAGATGAACTGGCGGCCCTTCAGGGCCAGCACGGCTTCCTTCGCGGTGTCAGGGGCCTCGCCCTCCAGCCGGCGGCCTGCGCCGCGCGCCGGGGGCCCAGCGAGGGCCAGGGTCTTCACGGCTGACGTGAGGGCTCCGGCCAGGCCGAGGTCGGCCAGGGTCCAGGTGTCCATCGGCTTGCTCTTGGCGCCCATGATCCCCTTGAAGGTCGGGAGGCGCGGGTTTTCCTGGAACTTGCCGATGGTGACGACGGCCGGCGGGGCGACCTCCACCGTCTGCCGGCCCGTCTCGAGCAGGCGGACGGCCTCCAAGGTGCCGCCCGCGAGCTTGTGCTCGGCGACGTACGAGACCAACGGCCAGCCCAGCAGCCCGGCCACCTCGGCGCCCGGGTTGAAGGCCTCCCCCTGGATGCCGGGGATGCCAAACGTGAGCACGCCGACGTCACCAAGCTTCTCCACCACGGCCTTGAGCACCTGGGCCTGGGCGAAGCCGTCCGCCTCGGCGAGGGCGGCGTCCTCCACGATGACGGCCTTGTCGGCCCCCATCGCGAGGGCCTTCTTGACCACCTCGCGCACCTTGGAGGCGTCAGCCGTCAGGCAAGCGACCACCAGCTCCACGCTGCCGTCCGCGTCTTTCAACCGCAGGGCGGCCTCGAGGGCGAGCTCGTCGAAGGTGTACACGACCCGGGGCACGCTGGCCGTGTCGAGGGTGCCGACGCCCGGCGCCATGCGCACCTGCTCGTAGTCGGGCACGACCTTGAGAGAGACCACGACTTTCATCGCAAACGCTCCTGTTATCGGGAATGGCCGCGCGGCGGAGGTCGCCATCGAGTCCCCGTCGGCGCGCGGACGCCTGGACCGCACGGGCGGCCCTGCGCGACCATTCTCCCATAAATATATCGATCCGCAATAGTGGGCGGGGTGGCTGCGAGGGCGTGCCTGTCGCAGTATGATGAGGTGTCCGCTTCGAGGAGGAGGCCTTGCCGATGACCGCCACGATTGCCCCTGACACTGGCATCCCCCAGTTGCTTGCCGGGGAGAGCCACATCCCCCTTCGAGCCCCGCGGGGGCGCGCCCTCCACTGCAAGGGCTGGGTGCAGGAGGCCGCGCTGCGGATGCTGCTCAACAACCTCGATCCCGAGGTCGCCGAGCACCCGGACGAGCTGGTCGTCTACGGTGGCACGGGGCGGGCGGCCAGGAGCTGGGAGGCCCTGCGGGCCCTGGTCTCAGCCCTGCTGACGCTGGAGGACGACGAGACCCTGCTGGTGCAGTCCGGAAAGCCCGTGGGCCGCTTCCGTTCGCACCCCGATGCCCCTCGCGTGTTGCTGGCGAACTCCAACCTCGTGCCGCGCTGGGCCACGTGGGAGCACTTCCGGGCCCTGGAAGCCGAGGGGCTCATGATGTATGGCCAGATGACCGCTGGCTCGTGGATCTACATCGGCACGCAGGGCATCTTGCAGGGCACCAACGAGACCTTCGGGGCCGTGGCGCGGCGGCACTTCGGTGGCACCCTGCGGGGCCGGATCACCGTGACGGCTGGCCTCGGGGGAATGGGGGGGGCGCAGCCCCTCGCCGTCACGATGAACGGGGGCGTCGTGCTCGCCATCGAGGTGGACGCCACGCGCATCGCCCGTCGCCTGGAGACGGGTTACGTTCAGGAACGCCACACGGAGCTGGAGGCGGCCTGGGCGGCAGCCCGCGCCGCGGCTGACGCTGGCGAGCCCCGCTCGATCGCCCTGCTGGGCAACGCCGCCGAGCTCCTGCCCCGGATGGTGGAGCAGGGGTTGATCCCCGACGTTGTCACGGACCAGACCAGCGCCCACGACCTCATGACCGGTTACATCCCCGTCGGCCACTCCCTCGAGGCCGCCCTCCGGCTGCGCGAGGCAGACCCGGCCGCCTACGTGGCCGCGGTGGGGCGGGCCTGCGCCAGCCACGTCGAGGCCGTGCTGGCGATGATGGATCGGGGGGCCGTGGCCTTCGACTACGGCAACAACCTGCGTCAGGTCGCAAAGGACCACGGCGTGCCGCGGGCCTTCGACTACCCGGGCTTCGTGCCCGCTTACATCCGGCCGCTGTTCTGCGAGGGCAAGGGCCCCTTCCGGTGGGCGGCGCTCTCGGGCGACCCGGCGGACATCCGGGTCATCGATGCCATGATCCTGCGGGAGTTCGCCCAGGACCCCCACCTGTGTCAGTGGATCCGGATGGCGGGCGAGCAGGTTCACTTCCAGGGGCTGCCGGCGCGCATTTGCTGGGTCGGCTACGGCGAGCGAGACCGGCTCGGTCGTCTGATCAACCAGCTGGTGGCCTCCGGAGAGGTGTCCGCCCCCATCGTGATCGGGCGCGACCACCTTGACTGCGGCTCTGTCGCCTCCCCGAACCGGGAGACGGAGGCGATGAAGGACGGGACGGACGCCGTCGCCGACTGGGTCTACCTGAATGCCCTGATCAACGCCGTGGGGGGTGCCTCCTGGGTCTCCCTCCACCATGGCGGGGGGGTGGGCATCGGCTACTCGCTTCATGCCGGCATGGTGATCGTGGCAGATGGGACGCCCGAGGCCGACCGGCGTCTGGCCCGCGTGCTGGTCTCCGACCCGGGAATGGGGGTGATCCGGCACGTGGACGCCGGCTACGACGAGGCCGCAACCACCGCCCGGGAGAGGGGTGTCCGCATCCCGATGTGGGAGGTGTGAGCGGGGCCACAGGGGCCCCTCAAGTTGGACCTTCGCCCGGCCGACAACCCTTGTGGTGATCCCCTGGCCCGGACCAGCCAAGGACGGCCCACCGGAGTGGCACTGAGCGCGCACGGATGTGCGGGGGTCGGTTTCCAAGCTCTCGGCAGTGCCACCACGCATGACGGCCCCACTGCGAGGTGGGGCCGTCGGCTTGGCGTCGTCCGGTCAGGCGGTGGCGGCCTGCACCGGTGCCAGCACGCGCCGGGCGAGGCGCTCCACGAACTCGGCGTTGAGCTGGGTGCCGCTCACCTCCCGCATCACCTGGATCGCCCGCTGGGGCGCCATGCCGGGCCGGTAGGAGCGATCGCTCGTCATGGCGTCATAGGTGTCGGCCACGGCCACGATCTGTGCGAAGGGTGGGATGCGGCTGGCCTTGAGGTTTTCCGGATAGCCCTTGCCGTCGATGCGTTCGTGGTGGTGGTACACCACGTCGAGCACGGCCTGAAAGTCCGCGATGGGTTCCAGGATCTCCCGGCCCACCGTGGGGTGGATCTTGATGTGCTCGAACTCCTCGTCGCTGAGGCGCCCGGGCTTGTGCAGCACCTCCTGACGGACGGCGATCTTGCCGATGTCGTGCAGGGCCGCGCCGTGCTCGAGGCTCTCGCGCTCGCGCGGTGAGAGCCCGAGATCGGCCGCGATCATCAGGGCGTAGTCGGCGACGCGCAGCGAGTGCCCGTGGGTGTAGGGATCGCGGGCCTCCAGCGCCTCGGCGAGCGAGTCGACCATCCGCACGACGTCCTCCCGGCAGCGCTCGCGCACCACGTCGCGGTGGCGCGCAGCGGCCAGCTCGCGGGTGAGGTCGGCGATGCGCCTCGCCAGCCCCAGGGCCTCGAAGGGCCGGGGCAAGGTGCCCACGAGCCCCCTCCGGAGCAGGCGGGCCGTCTCGTCGGGCCGCGCCAGCACGGGCCGGTCAGCCGGCGCGCCGCCTTCGCCGGCGACCAGCAGGGTCCGCAGGGCCGGGTGGCGCAGGCGGAGCTCGGAGAGGACCTCGGGCCCATCTCCCCGGCCGAGGCGGCCATCGGCAACCAGGACGGCCAGGGATGGCAACCCGGCCGCCACGGCTGCGGCCTCGTGGGGATCCGCCGCCGCGTGCACCTCGAACCCGGCACGGGCCAGGATGCGTGTCACGGTTGACCGCACGATGGCATCCGACTCGACCAGCAGGACGTGCTCGCCCATTCGACCTCCCTCGACCGCCACCCCGGGGACATCATTCCCCGGGAGGGCCTGGGGGATGTTATAGCCGGGTTAAGGAAGCGGGTTGCTTGGATAAATAAAATTTTTCCTCGACTTTGGAAAGGGGCGTCACCAGGGCACCTCGAGGCGCAAGAAGGCGGCCGCGAGGCTGCCAGCGGCGTCCGCGGCCAGATCGCCGCCGTCGACCTGGCCGTCCAGGACCTCCTTCAGCCAGCCGATCAGCAGCGTCACGGCGATCGCCTGGGCGGGAGGGACGCCTGCCCGCTGGAGCTGGTCCGTGAGCACGTAGGACACGCCGAAGTGGGCCACCTTGTCCACCGGCACGGGGCTCACGGCGAGCGCAGGGCGGCCCCCCGTGGCCAGCGCCAGGGTGATGAGCAGCGACAACAAGCAGGGTCTGGACACGGCCGGGCTTCCCTCCGGGGAGGATGTGGGTGCCGCTCAGCATACCTGCGCGGCGGCGCGCGAGCCAGGGGCCGGCCTCCGGCCGTCGCTGACGGCCTTGTGACGGCGACGAAGCGCCGGTGGCCTGTTTCAGGGGGACTTGCTAAGATGATGCTGTTGCGCCCCTTCCAGGACGAGTCGCCGCGTGCCTGGCTGCCCCGAGGTCCCCGCCCGCATGACGCAAAGCGCTGGCACGACGTCCCTGGTTCAAGATGCGATCGCGCACTACGACGGGCTGCTGCGCGAGGCAGGGCTCACGGCGGCAGACTACGAGGCCTTCCAGCGCCGCATCATCGACGCCAAGATCACCTTTGGAGGCCGGTCGAGCTGCCCCTACCTCCGGCCCCAGTTCGTCAGCGCCGAGCAGTGGGCCCACGTGCAGCGCGTCTCCAAGCTGGTGAACCAGGCGATGGACAAGGCCGCGGAGGCCATCCAGGCGGACCCGGCCATTCGCGGCCTCCTGAAGCTCACGCCACAAGAGGAGAGGCTGATCGAGCCGGATCCCGGCTACCCCTGGCTCACGCCCACCTGTCGCTACGACAGCTTCATCAGCGACCACCACTACGCCTACGTCGAACTCAACGCCGAGTGTCCAGCTGGCCCGGCCTTCACCACGGTGCTGGCCAACACCTTCCTGGAAGAGCCCGTGATGAAGCAGTTCCAGGAGCGCTTCCACGTCGAGACCTTCGACGTCCGGGTGCCCCTCCTCGAGATGCTGCTGCGCACCTACGGCCACTGGCGGGCCGGGGGCCGCACCGACCGCCGGGAACGTCCCCACATCGCAATCGTCGACTACCTCGACGTGCCGACGGTGGAGGAGTTCTACCTGTGCCGGGACTTCTTCCGGGCGCAGGGGTACACCTGTGAGGTGGCAGATCCCCGGGATCTCACCTTCACGAACGGCCGCCTCCTCACCCGGGACGGCTTCGAGATTGACCTCGTGTACCGGCGTCTGCTGACCAACGAGTTCCTCGAGCGGTTCGACCAGCTGCAGCCGTTCTGGGAGGCCTACCGCGCCGGGGCGGCCTGCGTCGTCAACCCGTTCCGCTCCAAGCTGCTGCACAAGAAGTCGATCTTCGCCGTCGTGACGGACGAACGCGTGATGCCCCGCTTCACGGACGAGGAGCGGGCCGCGGTGAGGAGCGCCGTGCCCTGGACGCGGCTGGTCGCCCCCGGCCTGACGCAGACCTTCTCGGGGGAGACCATCGACCTGCTGCCGTGGATCAAGGCCAACCAGCAGAACCTGGTGCTCAAGCCGAATGACGAGTACGGCGGCAAGGGCATCTACATCGGTTGGACGAGTTCCGAGGGCGAGTGGGAGGCGGCCATCGCCGAGGCGCAACAGAGCCCCTACGTCGTTCAGTGGAAGGTGGAGGCGCCGCAGGTGCCCTTCCCCGTGTGGGGGGAGCAGGGCCTCGTCTGGGAGCCGCAGACCATCGACATCGACCCCTACATGTATTTTGGTGAGGCCCACGGGTTCCTCACCCGGCTCTCGACCACCGCCCTGTGCAACGTGACGGCAGGTGGAGGCATCGTGCCGACTTTCGTCGTCTCGGCCAAGGCCTAGCTGAGGAGCGCGCATGCCCAGGAACCTCGACCAGTTCACCATTGGGGTCGAAGAGGAGTACCAGATCGTCGATCTGGAGACCCGCGCCCTCAAGAGCCACATCTCCGCCCTGCTCGAGGAGGCCGGGGCCGTCCTCGGGGAGGCCCTCAAGCCCGAGATGCATCAGTCCGTCATCGAGGTGGGCACCGGCATCTGCAGGAACGTCCAGGAAGCCCGAACCGACGTGGCGCGCCTTCGCAAGGCCGTCTCGGACGCCGCACGCAAGGCTGGCATGGCCATCTCCGCCGCGAGTTCGCACCCGTTCAGCGACTGGCGGCAGCAGGACATCACGAACCGGGAGCGCTACCACACCATCGTGGAGGACCTCCAGGACGTGGCTCGCGGGAACCTGGTCTTCGGCTTGCACTGTCACATCGGCATCCCGGATCGGGACCTCGCCATCCAGATTTTCAACGAGGCGCGCTACTTCCTGCCGCACATCCTGGCGCTGTCCACCAGCAGCCCCTTCTGGCTGGGGCGGCAGACGGGGCTCAAGTCCATTCGTTGCACGGTCTTCAAGCGCTTCCCGCGCACGGGCATTCCGGAGACCTTCCGCAGCTGGGCGGAGTTCGAGCGCTACGTCGAGACCCTGGTGAAGACGGGCTGCATCGATGACGGCAAGCGGATCTGGTGGGACTTGAGGCCGCACTCGGTCTTCAATACCATCGAGTTCCGGATCTGCGACCTGCCCACCTCCCTCGATGACACCATCGCCATCGTGGCCCTGATCCAGGCGATGGTCGCCAAGCTCTACGTGCTGCGCTCGCAGAACCTGGGGTTCCGGGTCTATTCCAGCGCCCTGATCGAGGAGAACAAGTGGCGCGCGTATCGGTACGGCCTGCACGGCAAGCTGATTGACTTCGGGGCGCAGTGCGAGAAGCCGACGGTGGTCCTCATCGAGGAGCTGCTGGCCTTTGTGGACGACGTGGTGGACGAGCTGGGCAGCCGACGCGAGATCGAGCACGTGCGCACCATCCTCGCTCGCGGCACCAGCGCCGACCGGCAGCTGGAAATTTTCAAGGAGACGGGCGACCTCAAGGAGGTCGTCGATTGGGTCGTGGCCGAGACGGTGGCAGGCGTGGACGCGCAGGCAGCCGTGGCGGGCGGCACCTGAGCACCGGGACACGCCAACCGCCCGGCGCTGCCGCCGGGCGCGAATCGATGGAGAACTGCAGGTAACTATGGCACCGAAGAAGATCGGCATCCTGTGTGGGTTCGAGGATACCTTCCCCCACGCGTTCGTCAACAAGGTCAATGAACTCGGCGGCGGCGAGATTGTTGGGGAATTCGTGCGCCTGGCTGCGCCGATGATGGGCCAGCCCAC
This sequence comes from Candidatus Sericytochromatia bacterium, assembly GCA_035284865.1. Taxonomy (GTDB): domain Bacteria; phylum Cyanobacteriota; class Sericytochromatia; order S15B-MN24; family JAQBPE01; genus JAYKHL01. The sequence continues at coordinate 13,116 of JAYKHL010000081.1, forward strand.
GGGCTATGATCTGATCGTCGACCGCATCTCGCACGAGATCACGACCTACAAGCCCTTCCTCAAGCACGCCGTGCTGACGGGCACGTACGTGGTGAACGATCCGTTCTGGTGGCTGGCCGATGACAAGTTCTTCGACGGCGGCCTCGTCTCGCAGCTGGGCGTCGCCCACCCGCGCACGGCGGTGCTGCCTGCCAAGCGCCGCTTTCCCCGCACGACGGAGATGTCCTACCGCAACCAGGCCCTCGTGGACTGGAAGGAGGTCTTCGACTACATCGGCTTCCCCGCCATCCTGAAGCCCTACGACGGCGGCGGCTGGCGCAACGTCTACAAGGTCAACAACGTCCAGGAGTTCTTCAAGGCCTACGAGGAGACGGGCAACCTGGTCATGATCGCCCAGACGTGCATCGACTTCGACGACTACTTCCGCTGCCTGTGCATCGGCAAGGACAACGTCCTGCCCATCCGCTACAACCCGCGCGCCTACTTCCACGAGCGCTACGTCCCCGGCACGCCTGACCCCAACGATCCGCTGGTGGCGCGCGTCATCAAGGACGCGAAGACCATCTGCCACGCGCTGGGCTACGACATGAACTCGGTGGAGTTCGCCTGCAAGGACGGTGTGCCCTACGCCATCGACTTCATGAACCCCGCGCCGGACATGGACTACCACTCGATCCGCCCCGAGAACTTCGAGTGGGTCGTGAACGCGATGGCCGAGATGGCCGTCCGCTACGTCCGCGAGGGCCGCAAGATGCCCAAGCGTCACCCCTGGCAGTTCGCCATCGACGAGGCGAAGGCCACGGCGGCGGTCAAGTAGTCGCCACCTTCGGACAGGGCCCCGGCCGGTTGGCCTGGGCCTTTTCGTTGGCGGCCCGAGTTCCTGAGCCACTCATCCCCCATACGAAGGTCCGCGTCAGCGCGGGTGGGGGCTTCTGCGGAACCATGTTGGCCGGTCGCCCTGGCCAGCAGGGGGCTTGTCGGGAATCATGGCGGGAGGCTAGCAGCCAGGCCGATGTGCCTGCCTCGGGCGCCTCCTGGAGGACCGATGACCCCACCCGATCCCTTCGTCCAGCCCCTCGCCCGCGAGCTCGCCCTGCGCCCGGACCAGGTCGGGCAGGTCGTTGCGCTGCTCGACGCCGGCAACACGATCCCGTTCCTGGCGCGCTACCGCAAGGAGGCGACGGGGGGGCTGGATGAGGTGGTGCTGCGCCAGGTGCAGGACGCGCTGGGCCGGCTGCGCAGGCTCGAGGCGCGCCGCGGCGAGGTGCGCGAGGCCCTGGTGGGCCAGGGGGTGCTGACGCCCGAGCTCGCCCGGGAGGTCGACGCGGCGAAGAGCCTGGCCCGGCTTGAGGACCTGTACCTGCCCTACCGCCCCAAGCGCCGCACCCGCGCGAGCATCGCCCGCGACCGGGGGCTGGCCCCGCTGGCCGCGCTGTTCGCCCGGCCGGGGCGGGAGGGGCCGCGGGAGGCGGCACAGCGCTTCGTCGACCCCGCCCGCGAGGTTACGACGCCGGAGGACGCCCTGGCCGGGGCGCGGGACATCCTCGCCGAGCAGGCCGCGGAGGACCCCGGCGTGCGCGGACGCGCCCGCAACGTGGCGCTCAAGCAGGCCGTCCTGCGGGCCACCAGGGCCCCGAAGGGCGAGGACCCGCAGGGCAAGTACGCGCTCTACCACGACTTCCGCGAGCCCGTGGCGCGCGTCGTCCCGCACCGCATCCTGGCCGTCGACCGTGGCGAGGCGGAGGGCGTCCTGCGTGTGGCCGTCGAGCTGCCCGAGCCTCAGCTGCTGGCCTTCCTGCGGGAGGCGCTGCGCGTGACGGCCCCGGGCTGGCGCGAGGAGGCCGAGGCGGCGGCCGCGGATGGCCTCAAGCGGCTGCTCGCCCCCGCCCTCGAGCGCGAGGTGCGCGAGGCCCTGACGGAGCGGGCCCAGGCCCACGCCATCGGCGTCTTCGCCACCAACGTGAAGGCGCTGCTGCTGCAGCCGCCGCTGAAGGGCCGGGTGGTCATGGGCATCGACCCGGGCTTCCGCACGGGCTGCAAGGTGGTCGTGGTGGACCCCACGGGCGCGCCGCTGGGGGCGGGCGAGACGATCTTCCCCCACGAGCCGCAGCGGCAGTGGGCCCAGGCCGTCTCCGTGCTGCAGGGCCTCATCGTGCGGCACGGGGTCGAGGTCGTGGCCATCGGCAACGGGACGGCCAGCCGTGAGACGGAACAACTCGTGGCGGAGGCCGTGAGGGGCACCGCGACCGCCTACGCCATCGTCAGCGAGGCCGGGGCCAGCGTGTACTCGGCCTCGGAGGTGGCGCGCGAGGAGTTCCCGGACCTCGACGCCACGCAGCGCGGCAACATCTCCATCGCCCGGCGGCTGCAGGACCCCCTCGCGGAGCTCGTGAAGATCGATCCCGAGGCGATCGGCGTGGGGCTGTACCAGCACGACCTCGACGA
>JAYKHL010000082.1:0-65265 GCA_035284865.1 Candidatus Sericytochromatia bacterium
TGCGTGTCTTCCGCCACGAGGGCCAGCACCTCGCCAGCGAGGCGGGCTCGCCGGCGGGGGCGCCGGGCGGCCGTCCCGGCACGACATGGCAGGCCCGGCAGCGCGGCTCGTACGCCTCGGCGGCCCCCACGAGGATGATCGGCTCGTCGCGGTGGGCCGGCCGGCCGTCCACGAGGCGCTGGGTGCGGGTGCCCGGCACGCCACAGCACACGCAGATCGCCTGCAGCTTCTCCACCTGCTCCGCCATCGCCATCAGCCGCGGCATGAAGCCGAAAGGCTCGCCCCGAAAATCCAGATCCAGGCCCGTGCACACGACGCGCTTGCCGGCGTCGGCCAGGGCCTGGCAGGCGTCCAGGATGGCCTCGTCGAAGAACTGGACCTCGTCGAGCGCCACGACCTGCGTGTCTTCCGCCACGAGGGCCAGCACCTCGCCAGCGAGGCGGGCGCGGGTGGCCTCGATGCGGCTCCCGTTGTGCGAGTTCACCAGCTCCGCCTCGTAGCGCGCGTCGAGCTCGGGCTTGAACACCTGAACATGCTGCCGGGCGATGTGCGACCGCCGCACGCGGCGGATCAGCTCCTCGGTCTTCCCGCTGAACATGGGGCCGCAGATCACCTCGATCCAGCCCGTCGAGCGCTTGATCTGGTAGAAGCCAAAGGTGGTCATTGGGGGGACTCCTCAGGGGGCAGCCAGGTCATGGTAGCGAAATCCCGGCCGGCGCGGTAGGGCCGCCCCGCCCCCGCGAGCCGCCGCAGCGGGGCCGCGTCAACTCGCGGCCACCTCACCCAGCCCCAGGGGCTCGCCCACCCCCGCGGCAAACGCGGCCTGGCTGGCCAGCGCGCGAGCCGCAAGGGCCTCCCGGCGGACCTTCTTGTCCCGGATCGGGGCCTCCAGCTCCGGCAGGAGGCCCCAGTTGGCGTTCATCGGCTGGAAGTGCCTCGGTGCCGCCCCGGCGATGTAGTGCGACAGCGCCCCGAGCATCGTGTCGCGCGGCCAGGCCAGCGGCGCCCGGCCCGTCAGCAGGCGTGCCATGTTGCGGCCCGCCACGAGCCCCATCGCCGCCGAGTCGATGTAACCCTCGACGCCGATCATCTGGCCCGCAGCCAGCAGCAGCGGCCGCCCGCGCCACTGCAGGGTGGGCTCCAGCAGGGCCGGGCTCGACAGGTAGGTGTTGCGATGCATCACGCCAAGCCGGACGAACTCCGCGTTCGCCATGCCCGGGATCATTCGGAAGATGCGGGTCTGCTCCCCCCACTTGAGCTGGGTCTGGAAGCCCACCAGGTTGAACAGCGAGGCCGCGGCGTTGTCCTGTCGAAGTTGCACCACGGCATACGGCCAGCGCCCGGTGCGGGGGTCCGTCAGCCCCACGGGCTTCATCGGGCCGTAGCGGAGGGTGTCAGGCCCCCGCCGTGCAATCACCTCCACGGGCAGGCAGCTCTCGAAAAACACGTGGTCCTCGGGGTGATGCAGCGTGGCGTTCTCGCCGGCCGCGAGGGCTGCCACAAAGGCCTCATAGCCCGCGCGATCGAACGGGCAGTTGAGGTAGTCGCCCGGCCCCTCGGCGGCCTCCCGCCGCTGGCCCTTGCGGGCGAGGCCCTCCCGGCCGGCGCGGAAGATGATCGACAGGTCCAGCGACTCCAGCGTGACGATGGGCGCCGCCGCGTCGTGGAAGAACAGGTAGTCTCGCCCGGCCAGTGCCTGCAGCGCCCCCGAGAGGGCGTCGGAGGTCAGCGGCCCGGAGGCCACGATCGTGGGCCGCTCCGCGGCGAGATCCGTCACCTCCTCGCGGTGCAAGGTGATCAGCGGGTGGGCCTCCAGCCGAGCCGTGACGGCCCGAGCGAAGCCCTCTCGGTCCACCGCGAGGGCGCCGCCCGCCGGCACGGCGTGGGCCTCGGCGCACGCCACGATCAAGGAGTCCAGGCGACGCATCTCCGCCTTCAGCAAGCCGGAGGCCGCCGTCAGGCCGAGGGCGCCCAGGGAGTTGGAGCACACCAGCTCCGCGGCGTCCGTCGTGTGGTGGACGCGCGTGGGACGCACCCCCCGCATCTCGTAGAGGTCCACGGGCAGGCCGCGCTGGGCGAGCTGCCAGGCGGCCTCGCTGCCGGCGAGGCCGGCGCCGATGATGCGAGCACGTTGGTCGGACAAGCGGGGTTCCTCCTGAAAGGCGCATGGTAGCACGCGACAGGATGCCGAGAAGGGTATAGAGGGGCCATGGAATCCGAGGCGCCGGTGCGCAACCAGGTCGGGCGCGGCGTGGCTGCGCTCGTGGCGCGCTACGGCCTGATCACCCCGCTGTCGCTCGTGGCGAGCGTGCTGCTGGCGCGCTGGCTCGCGCCAGCGGCCTTCGGCGCCTACGCCTCCGTGGCCTTCCTCGTGCTGGGGCTGGGCAGCCTGTTCGAGCTCGGGCTGGTCTCGGTCCTGATCCAGCAGCGCGAGCGGCCAACGCCCCACGAGCAGCGCACCGTCTTCACGGCCTACCTTGCCCTGTTCGGGGCGATGGCGCTGGCGCTCGCCGCAGCGGCCCCGTGGCTCGCCGCCTGGTTCCGGCTGCCACCAGACGGGGCCGCCATGGCCCGCTGCATGACCCTGCCGATGCTGCTCGGCGTGCTGGGGTGCATCCCCACCGTGATGCTGGAGCGCGACATGCGCTTCGGCACGCTGGCCGCCATCGAGGTCGCGGGCACCGTGGCGGAGAAGGGCGTGACGCTCGGCCTCGCCTGGGGGGGGTATGGCAGCTGGAGCTTCGTATGGGGCGCGGTGGCGGCCGTCGGGCTGCGCATGGCCCTGCTGAACGCCGCGGCGCCGTGGCCCGTCGGCCTGGCCTGGGACCGCGGCGTGCTGCGGACGCGCCTGGCCCACGGCGTGTGGTTTCAGGGCATCAACGTGGCCTTCCTGGTGCGAGAGAACCTGGCGACGCTGGTGGCGGGTCCGGCCTGCGGGCCTCACGCCGTCGGCCTGCTGAACTGGAGCGCTGCCCTTGCCACCCTCCTGCCCTCGAACGCGCTGGTGATCGCGCAGCGCGTCACCTTCCCGGCGCTGGCCCGGCTGCAAGATGCCCCCGCCGAGGCGGCCGAGTTGCTGCGCCTGACGCTGCGCCGCCTGTGCCTCGTCACGGCGGCGCCCTCGGCCTGCCTCCTCGTGCTGGCAGAGCCGATCGTGCGGCACGTGTACGGCCCAGCCTGGCTGGAGGCGCTGCCGCTGCTCGCCTGGATGGTGGCGCGCGCGGGGGTCGCCCAGCTCTTCACGCCGCTGCTGGTGTTCCTCAACGCCCGGGGAGAGGCAGCCGTGGGACTTCGGCTCATGCTCGCCACGACCGGGCTGGAGTGGGGCCTGGCGCTGGCGTTGTTGCCCGAATGGGGCCCTGCTGGGGTGGCTGCGGGCGCCGCCTTGGGGGGAGCCCTGCCCGCGCTGGCGGTGGCCAGACGCGTCCAGGCCACCGCCCCGCTGCGGCCCGTGCGGACCTTCGGCCCGGGGCTGGCCGTGGCGGGGATGCTCGCGGCCGCAGCCGCGCTGGGGCGGCCCCACGTCACCTCCTGGCAGGCGCTGGCCAGCGCCTTTTTGGGCCTGGTGCTCGCCTGGGGGCTCGCCGTGGCCTGGCTGGAGCGGGCGTTGCTCCGGGCCTGGTGGGCCGGTCGCCGGGAGCAGGCCGCGGCCCCGAGGGAGGCCGCATGAGCCTCCCCCGCCTCGCCATCGTCATCGTCAGCTGGAACACGCGGGGGGACGTGCTGGCCTGCCTGGCCTCGCTGCGCGCGGCGGCCGTCAGCCTGCCCCACGAGACCTGGGTGGTGGACAACGCCTCAACGGACGGCACTGCGGACGCCATCGCCGAGCGCCACCCTGAGGTGCGCCTGGTGCGCGCGTCCGAGAACCTCGGCTTCGCCCGCGGCAACAACCTGGCCCTGGCCGCCCTCGAGGCCGAGCACGTGTTGCTGCTGAACCCGGACACCCTGGTGCCACCCGGGGCCGTGGAGCAACTGGTGGCTCACCTCGAGGCGCACCCAGAGGTTGGCGCTGTCGGCCCCCGGCTCATCTTCGGAGACGGCACCTTCCAGCTGTCGGCCATGCCTTTCGTGGCGCCCTGGGACCTGTACTGGGAGCACGCCCGCTTCCCGGCCAGCCTTCAGCCCCGGGCGCAGCGCGTTCCGAGGCGCCTCTACGCCCTCCCCGAGGCAGGGGCTTGCCCCGTCGACATGGTCATCGGCGCGGCCCTGCTGGTGCGGGGCGAGGTCCTCTCCCGCGTCGGGTTGCTCGACGAGGGCTATTTCATGTACGGGGAGGAGATGGACTGGTGCTGGCGCATCCGCCAGGCTGGCTGGGGCGTGGACTGGCTGGCCGGGGCCACCATCACCCACCTCGGGGGCCGGGCGGCGGCCCAGGTGCCGCTCTCCACCCTGGCCCACCGGTTCGGCAGCACCTTCCGCTTCCTGCGGCTGCACCGGGGCCCAGGCGCCGAGCGCCGGGCGCGCCTGGCGCTGTTCCTCGCGGCGGTCCAGAACCTGGGCTGGGGCGGCCTGCGCACCTTGCTCGGCAGGCAGCCCCGGGAAGCCTGGCGCCGCGAGTGGACCGAGGCTCGCGTCGCGCTCGCGACGGCCTGGCACGGCCAGGCGGCCGGGCACGGCCCGCGCGCAGGGTAAGGGCCTGGCATGGCAGCAGCCCGCACCACCGTCGTGATCGTCTCGTGGAACACCCGTGGGCTGCTGGAGGCCTGCCTGCGGCGCGTCTACGCCGCGAGGCCGGGCACGCCGGTGGTGGTGGTCGACAACGCCTCGTCGGACGGCACCGTCGAGGCCCTCGCGCCGGCCTTTCCGCAGGCCACGTGGCTGCCCCAGGCCGAGAACCTGGGCTTTGCACGCGGCAACAACGTGGGCCTTGCAGGTGTCGCCACGGAGTTCGTCTGGCTGCTGAACCCGGACACGGAGCCAGGCCCCGACGCCCTCGCGGCGCTGGAGGGCTGGCTGGACACCCACCCCGAGGCCGCAGCGGTGGGTGCGGGGCTGCTCAACCCCGACGGCAGCCCGCAGCCGTGTGCCTTCCAGCTGCCGACAGCGGCCGCCACGCTGGCCGAGTGGTGCCTGCTGCCGGGCCCCCTGGCGCGGCTGCGAGATCGGCTGTGGCGGCTCGGTCCCCGGCGGGCAGCGGGCCGCACGGGCTGGGTGCTCGGAGCCGCGATGCTGGTGCGCGCCTCCGTGCTGCGCGAGGTCGGGGGGCTGCGCGAGGACTTCTTCATGTACGCCGAAGAGCTGGAGTGGTGCCGCCGCGCCACGCAGGCCGGGTGGGAGGTCCACCTCGCGCCGGAGGCTGACGTGGTGCACCACGGCGGCGCGGCCACCTCCCAGGTGCGAGAGGCGATGCGGGTGGCCCTGTTCGAGAGCCGGGGGCGCTACATGGCATCCGAGCTCGGGGGCGCGCGGCGCACCACCTGGCTCGCAATCGCGGCCCTCGTGGCGGCCTGGAACACGGCCTGGGTGGCCCTCCGACGCCCCTCGGGCTGGACGCCCGGCCTGGCCTGGCGCCTGTGGCACGCGTGGCGGCGGGGGCTGGCGGCAAGGCCCGCGCCCCCGCCCGTCGTGCTGCAAGGGGCTGTCCACGAGGCCCTCGCGCCCCTCATCCCCGCTGACGCGGACCTTCTCCCCTGGGGAGAAGGGAGCGCCCTGCCTTCGCCCCCCACCGGGGAACCAGACGGTGAGGTCCCCCCGGGGGCCACCGGGCCCGAGGCCCCCCCGGGGGTCACCGGGCCCGAGGCCCCTTTGCTCCCAGGAGCGGGTGATTGGAAGCCGGGTGAGGGACGTGGCGGCCGCCCCCGCGTCAGCGCCGTGCTGATCGCCCGCAACGAGGCCACCCGGCTGCCCGGGTGCCTGGAGGCCCTCCAGGCCTCGGGGCTGGTGGACGAGGTGGTGGTGGTCGATGACGCCAGCACCGACGGCTCGGCCGAGGTGGCCGCGCGAGCGGGGGCGCGGGTGCTCGTGCACCCGCACGTCGGCGAGAACTGGGATCTCAACAAGAACGTCGGGATGGATGCCGCCCGCGGCGACTGGGTGCTGCTGATCGACGCGGATGAGCGACTCGCGCCCGGCGCCGCGGCCACGATTGCCCGAGCCCTGGCCGGAGGGGCCTCGTGTGCGGCGTACTGGCTGCCTCGGCAGGAGTGGTACTTCGGACGCTGGGCCCGCCACGCCACGGCCGGGGCGCGCGTGCTCCGGCTGGTGCGGCGGGGGGCCGTCCGCTTCGAGGGTGAGCGCCTGCATGCCCACCCCCGCGTGGATGGCCCGGTGGGGCAGCTGGCGGCGGCGCTGGTCCACGAGCCCTACCCGACGATCGGTGCCTATGTTGCCAAGACCTGGCTTTACACCGATCATGAGGCGCGTGTCCGCCACGCGGCGGGGGAACGTGCGGGGCTCGGCGAGGTGCTGGCCGCCCCGCTGCGGCACCTCTGGCACCGGGGCTGGCGACAGCAGGGGTGGCGAGACGGCTGGGCCGGCCTGGTGTACTGTGTCGTCACCGTGCTCTACCCGACCCGCCAGGCCTGGCGGCTGTGGCGCCTGGGGCGCCGGGACCGGTCATGACGACGTCGCTGCCCTTCATCTCCGTGATCGTGCCCGCCCGGGATCGGCCGACGGCGCTGTCGGCGCTGCTGGCGGCCCTGGCCGACCAGAGCTACCCGCCAGGCCAGTTCGAGGTGCTGATCTGCGACGACGGCTCGGAGCCCCCCCTGGCGGAGCGCGTGCCCGCGAGGCAGGGGGTCCTCACGGTGCGATACCTGCGCGCGGAGCAGGGCGGGCCGGCGGTGGCCCGCAACCGCGGCGTGCAGCAGGCCCGGGGCTCGATCCTGGCCTTCACGGACGACGACTGCCTGCCGGACCCTGGCTGGCTCGAGGCGATCGCCGAGGCCTTCGCGAGCCAGGGCTGTGAGGCCGTGCACGGCCCCACCCGCTCCAGCGTCCCCCCGCTGGAGGGCATCGTCCATAGCGTGCACGCCGTCCGCCCCGAGGACGGGGTCGCCACGGCCAACCTCGCCGTCTCGCGCACGGCGCTGCAGGCCGTGGGGGGCTTTGACGAGACCTTCACCAGCCCCTACTTCGAGGACGAGGACCTGGCCCGCCGCATCGAGGCGATGGTCGGCCCGATCACCTGGTCCGAGGACGTCCGTGTCGAGCACCCCCCTCGCCCGAGCGGCTTTGCCGCGGCCTGGCGGGGGGCGGGGCACTGGCGCTGGCTCCCCTACATGGAGCGCCAGCACCCGGGCGTCCGGGCGGGGGCGATGCGCGGCGTGCGGCTGCGGGTCGCGGCCAAGTCGGCCCTGATCGTGCTGGGGCTCGCTCCCCTGGCCGGTGCCCCGGCCTCGTTCGGGCTCGGCCTGGTGGCCCTGGCCGCCTGGCAGGCGCGCCGGCTGCGGCGGGTGCTGGGCATCGCACTGGCCCACGGCTGGCGGGTGCCGCTCGGCACGCAGCTGGCCTACGTGGCGGGGGAGTGGCTGCTGGACTACCGCCGCTGGGCGGCCTACGTCGAGGGGCGCGGCATCGAGCCCGTCGAACGCGACGAGGCCGAGGAGGAGCTGGGGTTTTGAGGATCGCCCTGGTCTGCTCCGAGGTGATCCGGGAGAGCGGCCATGGGCGGTACATGCTCGAGCTGGCCCGGCGCCTGGCGCCCCGCCACGAGGTGCACGTCTACAGCCACCTGTTCCAGCCCGTGCCCGGCGTGACGCACCACCCCGTGTCGGCCCACCTCGGCGTCAACCTGTGGCGGCTGCTGACCTTCTGGTGGGGCGCCACCCGCGCGCTGGGACGTGAGCCGTTCGACGTGGTCCACACCATCGGGGGCTGCTGCGCCCGCCGCGACGTGGTGACGGCACAGTTCTGCCAGCGTCCCTGGGGGGAGGAGCTGGCCCGGCTCGCCCGGGATGACCGTCGCGCTCGGGCGCTCGGCCAGCCGCCGCTGTTGCCGGGCAGCCCGCTGCGCCACCTCTACCACCACCTCTACTGGCGGGTGGCGGACCTGTTCGAGGCGCCGGCCTTCCGGGCCCGCCCGGGCAAGCGGTTGATCGCCGTGTCGGCGGGCGTGCGCGAGGAGCTCGTGCGCTGCTACGGCGTTCCTCGCGACGCCGTGGCCGTGATCCACAACGGCGTCGAGCCGGCCGAATTCACGGCTGAGGCGCTGACCCCGCTGCGAGGGCCGACGCGGGAGGCCCTCGGGCTGCCCGCGGACGCCCCCGTGGTGCTCTACGTCGGGGATTTCTACCGCAAGGGGCTGGCCGTCGCGATCGCCGCGTTCGCCGCCGCAGGCCGCCCCGAGGCCTGGCTCCTGGTCGTCGGGCGCGGCGAGTACGACGCCTTCCGGGCCCTCGCCGAACGCCTCGGCGTGGCCGACCGGGTGCGCTTCACCGGGTTCGTGCCGGACACCCGACCCTACTTCGCGGCCGCCGATGCCTTCGTGTTCCCCACCCGCTACGAGCCGTTCGGGATGGTCGTGACGGAGGCGATGGCCGCCGGGTTGCCCGTCGTCACCACCCGCGTGGCGGGGGCGGCTGAGGTGATCGCCGACGGGGAGGAGGGCCTGCTCGTGGACGACCCGACCGACGCCACCGGCCTCGGGCGGGCGCTGGCCTCGGTGCTCGCCGACCCGATGCGGGCCGCCGCCCTCGGGCGAGCCGCCCGACGCAAGGCCGCCACCGTGAGCTGGGACCGCATCGCGGCCGAGACGGAGGCCGTCTACACGGCGCTGGTCGCGGCCCGCGCCGCGCCTCGCCGAGTCCGGTCCCTGTGGTAGGATGAAGCGTCCGCCGCCCTGTCCGAGAGGTCGCCATGACGCCCCACACCGAGTCGCCTGCCGAGCTGCGCCGCATCGCCTGGCGGCTGCGCACCGACGTGATCGAGATGATCACGGCCGCGGCCTCCGGCCACCCGGGGGGCTCCCTGTCGGCGATCGACCTCATCACGACGCTCTACCACGCGGTGCTCCGGCATGACCCGGCCAACCCGACGTGGGCGGCGCGCGATCGCTTCATCCTGAGCAAGGGGCACGCCTGCCCGGCCCTGTACGCCGTGCTGGGGGACCTGGGCTACTTCGATCGCGCCCTGTTTCCGACGCTCCGCCGCCTCGGGAGCCCGTTGCAGGGGCACCCCGAGCTTGGCAAGCTCGCGGGCGTGGAGGCCTCGACCGGCTCGCTCGGACAGGGGCTCTCGCTCGGCCTCGGGATGGCCGAGGGGGCGCGCATCAGCGGCACGGGCTCCCACGTCTGGGTGCTGATGGGCGACGGGGAACTGGACGAAGGACAGGTCTGGGAGGCCGCGATGTACGCGGGGGCCCGGCACGTCACCAACCTCACGGCCATCGTCGACGTGAATGGGCTGCAACTCGACGACACGACGGATCGCATCCTGGCGCTGGAGCCCCTCGCCGACAAGTGGCGGTCCTTCGGCTGGCATGTCGTCGACATCGACGGCCACGACTTCGACGCCATCCTGGCGGCCTACCGCGAGGCCCTGGCCGCGGCCGGGCGCCCGACGGTGGTGCTGGCGCGGACGGTGAAGGGGAAGGGCGTGTCTTTCATGGAGCACAACAACGAGTGGCACGGCGCCGCCCCGAGCCGCGAGCAGGCCGACCGCGCCCTCGCGGAGCTGGCCGCAGCCAGCGCCTGAGCGGCACACGACGAGGAGGCCCGAGATGGCGGTTCGTGAACGGAAGATGGGGGCGGCCACGCGGGACGCCTACGGCGAGGCACTCCTGCAGCTGGGCGGGCAGGACCCCCGGGTCGTTGTGCTCGACGCGGACCTGAGCAAGTCCACCAAGAGCGGAGCCTTTGCGAAGGCCTTCCCGGACCGCTTCCTCAACGTCGGCATCGCGGAAGCCAACATGGTGAGCATGGCAGCCGGGCTGGCCACCTGCGGGCTGATCCCCTTCGCGCACTCGTTCGCCTCGTTCCTGATGTGCAAGACCTTCGACCAGCTCCGGATGGGCGTGGCGAACCCACGCGTCAACGCGAAGTTCGTGGGCTCGCACGGCGGCATCTCTCTGGGGGAGGACGGTGCCTCCCAGATGGCGGTGGAGGACATCGCCCTGGCGTGCGCCCTGCCGCACTTCCAGGTGCTGGTGCCAGCCGATGGGGCCTCGACGCGCGCCCTCACGGCCGCGATCGCGGCCCACGACGGGCCGGTGTTCATGCGCACGGGGCGCCCGAAGGCCCCCATCGTCTACGGCCCGGAGGCGGCCTTTCCCCTCGGGGGGTCGCACCTGCTCCAGGCGGGTCACGACGTCACGATCGTGGCCAACGGCCTGCTGGTCTTCGAGGCGCTGCAGGCGGCCGACATGGCGGCCGAGATCGGGCTCTCCGTCGGCGTGCTCGACTGCTACAGCGTGAAGCCGCTGGACGAGGCGGCCGTTGAGCGGGCAGCACGGGCCTCCGGGGCGCTGCTCGTGGCCGAGGAGCACCTGACGACGGGAGGGCTCGGGGCGATGGTGGCACAGGCCGCGGCGCGGTGCTGCCCGGTCCCGATGGACTTCGTCGGCGTCGCCGATCGCTACGGGGAAAGTGGCGCGCCCGACGCCCTGCTGGCCCACCACGGCCTGACGGCAGCGCACCTGTTCGCGCGTGTCCAGGCCCTGGCAGCCCGCAAGTCCCAGGGCCTGGGCGTCCCTGCCTGAGGGCCGAGGCCACTGGTGACCGCCACGACGCCCTCCTCGCTGACGCTCGAGCTGGAGCCCGAGGCCACGGCTGGCCGGCTGGCCGTGGTGATCCACAACCCGACGGCCGGCTCGGGCCCCGGCAAGGTGCGAGTCGAGCTCGGGGCCGTGCGCGAGCGCTTCGCTGCCGCCGGGTGGCGCTGCGGTGCCATCGCCACCCGGCAAGCCGGGGACGGGACGGACGCCGCCCGCCTCGCGCTCGCGGCAGGGGCCGACGCCGTCGTGGCGATGGGTGGAGATGGCACCATCAACGAGGTCGTGCAGGCCCTCGCCGGCCAGGCGGTGCCGCTCGGCATCATCCCCACGGGCACCATCAACATCCTGGCGCTGGAGCTGGGCCTCCCGCTCGAGCCCCTCGCGGCCGTTGACGCCATCGCCCGGGGCATCCCCCGGGCCATCGACCTCGGCCGCGCGAACGGGCGCTACTTCGCGATCATGATCGGCCTTGGCTACGACGCCCAGGCCACCCTCAACCTGCTGCCGGAGCTCAAGGCCTGGACGGGCTCGCTGGCCTACTGGGTGGCGGCCCTGCGCTCCTACACCCTTCACAAGGCCGTGCGAGCCAAGATCCTCATCTCGGATGGGCGCCGCACGCGGCGCCTGCGACGCCTGGTTTACTGCATGGTGATCAGCAACAGTGGGCTGTACGCCGGGGGCCGGCTGCAGTTCTACGGCGATGGCCCACAGCCTCGCGCGCCCTGGATCTTCCGGCAGCTGCGCCGGCTGGTGGGCCTGGGCACCGAGTCCTACACGGCCGTCCGGGAGCTGATGCCGGCGTCGCTGGTGGAAGGTGGCACGGATCGACCGGCCCCTCCGCCTGCCGACGTCGCAGACGGCTTCCTCGACGCGGTGGTGATCCGATCGGGGCGCTGGTACCGCGCCCTGTTCCACGGCCTGCTGACCTTCCTGGGCAAGCTTCACACGGTGGGCGACGTGGAATTCTTCCGGGCGACCCGCATCGAGTTCCGCTCCTCGCGCCCCTTCCCCTACCAGCTCGACGGCGATCACGCCGGCCACTCCCCCGTCGTGGTCGAGATCGTGCCACAGGCCCTGCACGTGATGACGCCCCCCACCGAGGCCTGACGTCCCGGCGTGCTATACTGGCGCGGCCTGGCACAGGTGGGAGGAGCACAAGGTGGGGCATGCCATACAGACCCTGGGGCCGCTGCTGGGCCCCCTGATCGGCTTCCTGTTCACGCTGGCGGCGGTGCTGTTCATCGCCCTGCGTGCCGACAAGACCGAGCGCCCCGGGGCCCTCGAGGCGCTGCAGGCTGCGGCCACAGGCGGCCCCCCCCCCGCAGGAGAGGGAGCCCTCGGCCAGCCAGCAGAGGCGCCAGCGACGGAGGCGCCCCCCGCCGCACAGCCGCAGCCGGGGCCCGATGCGCCCCCCCCTGGCCCAGACGCGCCCCAGCGCTGAGTCCAGCCAGGGCCGCGTTGGGGTTTATGTCACCAACCCGGCTGGCGCGATGTGGTATACCAGTGTTCGCGACGGGTCCCGAGCGACCCGCGCCACCGCCTGGCGACGTGGCCGGGCCAGATTGAGGGCGTCATGGCCAAAAACCTCGTGATAGTGGAGTCTCCCGCCAAGGCGAAGACCATCGAGAAGATCCTGGGCAAGGACTTCTCCGTCAAGGCGTCGGCCGGCCACGTGCGAGACCTGCCGAAGAAGGGCATCGGCGTCGACGTTCGCAAGAACTACGCGCCCAAGTACGAGGTGCTGCCGGACAAGCTCGAGAAGGTCAAGGAGCTGTGCGAGGCGGCCAGCAAGGCGAAGACGATCTACCTGGCCCCTGACCCGGACCGCGAGGGGGAGGCCATCGCCTGGCACCTGGCCAACATCCTGGCGGACACCGCCGCCGAGCAGGGCGCCAAGGTCAAGCGCATCGAGTTCAACGAGATCACCCGGGACGCCATCGAGCGCGCCATCAAGAAGCCGCGCGACATCGCCCAGCCCCGGGTGGACGCGCAGCAGGCCCGCCGTGTGCTGGACCGGCTGGTGGGCTACAAGATCTCCCCGCTGCTGTGGGTCAAGGTGAAGCGTGGGCTCTCTGCCGGGCGCGTGCAGTCGGTGGCCGTGCGCCTCATCTGCGACCGGGAACGCGAGGTCCAGGCCTTCGTGCCGCAGGAGTACTGGTCGATCGGCGTCGAGCTCCAGAAGGGCAAGGCCGCCTTCGGGACGGAGCTCGTGCGCTGGCAGGGCAAGCGGATCGGTGGGGGGGGCAAGGACGCGGCCGGCGAGGCCGAGAAGGGCAAGGACAAGGAGCTCGTCATTTCGGACGGCCAGCTCGCCCAACAGATCGTCGCCGCCCTCGAGGCGAGCGCCCCCAAGGTCGCCAAGATCGCCACCCGGGAAAGCAAGCGCCAGCCTGCGCCGCCCTTCATCACCTCGACCCTTCAGCAGGAGGCCAGCCGGCGCTTCGGCTTCACGGTGAAGCGCACGATGGCCCTGGCCCAGCAGCTTTATGAAGGCATCGAGCTGGGCGCCGAGGGGCCCGTGGGCCTGATCACCTACATGCGAACGGACTCCACCCGCGTCGCCAAGGAGGCGCAAGAGGAAGCGGACGCCTGGGTCAAGGCAACGTGGGGGGCCGACTACCTCCCCACCGAGAAGCGGGCCTTCAAGTCGAAGAAAGGGGCCCAGGACGCCCACGAGGCGATCCGCCCGACCAGCGTGGCGCGCACGCCCGAGGCCATGAAGAAGGTCCTCCGGCCGGAGCAGTGGAAGCTGTACAGCCTGGTCTGGCAGCGGTTCATGGCCTCCCAGATGGCGAACGCGCAGCTCTCGACGCTCTCGATCGACATCGAGGCCGGCGAGGGGGTGCTGCGTGTGTCGGACACCAAGGTCGTGTTTGCCGGCTACCAGAAGGTCTACGAAGAGCTCTCCGAGGACGAGGAGGCCCCTCCCGAGGCGCCGCCCCCGAGCAAGCTGCCGGAGCTCGTCGAAGGAGAGCCGCTCAAGCTGAAGGACGTCGCGCCGCGCCAGCACTTCACCCAACCGCCCCCGCGCTTCACCGAGGCCAGCCTGGTCAAGGCCATGGAGGCCGAGGGCATCGGGCGCCCTTCCACCTACGCCCCCACGATCGCCACCATCCAGGACCGTGGCTACGTGGTGAAAGAGGGGCGTGCCCTTCAGCCCACGGACCTCGGGCTGGCCGTGAACGCCCAGCTCGTGCAGCACTTCCCGGACATCGTCGACGTGAGGTTCACGGCCGAGATGGAGTCCAAGCTCGACGGCGTCGAGGCCGGCGGCGAGCCATGGCAGACGCTCATCGACAAGTTCTACACGCCCTTCAAGGAGACGCTGAAGAAGGCGACGGCCGAGATGGAGGCCATCTCCATCCCCTCAGGAGAGATGTGCGAGGTCTGCGGCAAGGAGTACGTCATCAAGAGCGGCCGCTACGGCGAGTTCCTCGCGTGCTCGGGCTACCCGGCGTGCACCAGCAAGAAGCCGTACTTCAAGAAGATCGGCATGAAGTGCCCCACGTGCACCGAGGGCGACGTCATCGAGAAGCGCTCGCGGATGGGCAAGACCTTCTACGGGTGCCAGCGCTGGCCGGAGTGTAACTTCACGACGTGGGACCTCCCCACCGAGCAACGCTGCGAGAAGTGCGAGAGCGTGATGGTGCTCAAACGCATGAAGACGGGCCGCACGTACCTCAAGTGCTCCGTGAAGGACTGCGGCCACACCAGCTACGTGGTGAAGAAGAAGGCTGGAGACGACGAGGCCCAGGAGGCAGGCACGGCCTGAGGCGTGGAGGTCCTGCTCGTCGGCCCCGACCGGTCGGTGGCCCAGGTCTGTGGTGACGACGTCCTGACCAGGCTGCTGCTGGCCCATCCACCGCCGGGCGTGCGTTACACCCACCTCGCCACGGCCCTGCAAGCCGGCGTTGTTGCCCGGACGCGCTGGGGGCGGGCCTGGCTGGCGTCGCTGGTGATGCACTCCCGCCCACCGGCGGGCGTGCCCTATGCGTGGTCGGGGCTGCCACCGCTGCCGTACCGTCTGCTGGGCCGGGTGTGGCCGGACCGGCCGGATGAGGACATCCAGTGGCTGCGCCTGCGGCCGGGCCACGGCTTCGACCTCGTGCACGCGTGGGACTACCCCGTGCACCTCGGACGGCGCGGGTCCCGGCCACCCGTCGTGCTGCACACCGGCACCGGCAACACGGACCTCCTCACGAGCTACTACGCGCTGCCCCCCGCGTTGACGGCCCGGCTCGCCCGGCGTGACGCCAGGCTGCTGCGGGCCCTGGGCGTGCTGCACGATCTGTACAGCACCCGGGACGCGGCCGCCGTGGTCGTGCCCTCCCGCTACGCCTGGGACCTGCACCGGGCGGCGGGCGTGCCGGAGGGGAAGCTGCGGTTGATCCGCCTCGGGCTCGATGCCCCCCCGGAGGCGTCCCTCGGGACGCGGCGCGAGCCCGGGACGGTGCGCTTCACGCTCGTCGGGCACCAGCTCTGGCGCAAGGGCGGACGTGCGCTGCTCGCGGCCTTCGACCGCGTCCGACGGCGGCATCCCGAGGCCCGCCTGACGCTCGTGAGCGCCGTCGACCCCGAGGCCCTCGGCCTCTCCCTCGAGGGCGTGACGATCCACCCGGGCCTGCCGCGTGACGCCATCTACCGTGACATCTATCCCGCCACGGACGTGTACGTCCTGCCCTCCCTGGCCGAGGGGTACGGGATGTCCGCCGTCGAGGCGATGGGCTTCGGCCTGCCCGTGGTGGCCACGCGCATCTCAGCCCTGCAGGAGCTGGTGGAGGACGAGGTGACGGGCCTGCTCGTTCCTCCCGACGACCCGGAGGCCCTGGCCCGGGCCATGATCCGGCTGCTGGAGGCCCCCGCGCTGCGAGCGCGGCTGGGGGCCGCAGGCCGGGCCCGCTTCCTGGCAGAGCACGAGGTGGGCGTCTGCCAGGCTGCGATGCGCCGGGTCTATGACGAGGCGCTGGCCTGAGGCCTGCTGCCCGGCCGCGGGGAAGGGCCCTCCCGGGCGAACGGTGGCGCGATCGAGCGTGTTCGTGTTTGAATCCCTCAGGACACAAGAGGTTGAACCGTGGTGACCCGCTCGCTCATCGATCAGGCATACGACGCGCTGACCCAGCAGGGCTGGCTGCTGGTGGCGGACCCTGCCCTGCCGTGCCTGGCCACCCTGGTGGCCGGCGAGCCCATCCGTGGCTCCTGGTGGGGGCACCCCGCAGGCAAGACGATCTACGCGCTGGCTGACGAGCTCCAACGCAGGCCCGATGTGATGGTCGTCAAGCTCGTGGGCGGCAAGCTCACCTACGTGCACGAGCGGCTCTGGCCGGCCCTGCTGGCCGTGGCGATGGCGGGCGAGCCGTGGCAACAGACCAAGCTCAGCCCCGAAAGCAAGTGGCTGCTGACGCGCGTGGGCGCCCAGGGCCGGATCCGGCTGGACCAGATGTTGCACGCCGACTGGGCCGCGCGTGATCTGGCCCGCGCGGCGAAGCTGCTCGAGGCGCGGCTGCTCGTCTTCAGTGAGGACATCGTGACGGAGCGGGGAGCCCAGACCCGGGCCCTCGAGGGCTGGGAGCACTGGCTGGCGCGCACCGGCTATGCCCGGGCGCCCCTCACGCCGGCCGAGGGTCGGGCCCAGCTGATCGAGGCCGTGGCCCCCGTCGTGCCCGCCGGCAAGGCGGCTCGCCTCATGCCCTGGCCGGCGAGCTGATCCGGGCAAGCCGGGCCCGGCACCTGCGGCGCCGGCGGTCACGAAGGTCGGCAGGCAGCATCAGCAAGAACGCCGCGGCAGCCGGGGCCAGCCCCCGGAAGCGGTACAGAAAGCGCCGGATGCTGCCGCGCACCTCCAGCCCGGCCTCGGGGTCCCGCGGACCCACCAGGCTCGCATGCACCCCCGGGTGCAGGAACACGGCCCAACCCTTCAGCCGCGCCCGCTGACACCAGTCCCAGACCTCGCCGCCGTCGGGGTAGCCCGCGTCGAGGCCCCCGACGTCCTGGAGGGCGGCCCGGCGCACGAGCAGGCAGCCGCCCTCGGCGGCCTCCACCTCACGCGGGGTCGTGACCATCCGGCTGAAGGCACGCTGCAGCTCCGGCGTGGCCTCCACCGGCCCCAGCGCGGCACGCAAAACCGCCCGCGGCGTGGGGAAGGCGCGGCTGGAGGCCTGATCGGAGCCGTCCGGCGCCAGGTAGCGCGGCACCACGGCACCGATGAACTGGCCGCTCTCTGCGAAGCGATGCAGCTCGGCGATCGCCGCCGCGGTCGGGATGGCCGAGCCATCCAGCAGCAACAGGTGGCCCCCACCGGCAGCCCTGACGCCCACGTCGTAAAGCTTCCCGCGCTCGGTCCCCGGCGGCGCACGGTACAGCAGCACCAGCGGGAACTCGGCGCGCACGCCTGCCAGCGCGGCGCCCTCGGTGCCCGCCACGACGACGATCACCTCGCAGGCGAGGGGGAGGCGGGCGTCACGCAGCGCCCGCAACAGGGTGAGCAGCGCGGGCCCGGGTTCAGCCAGGGCCACCACCACCGACAGGGCGAGGGATGGGGGGCGGCTGAAGACCGGCGGCTGGACGCGGGGCAGGAGCGCGGGCACGGAATTCCTCCGAGGGCGGGTCACAACGCGCACTGGCTGCGTCGGGCTCATCATTCTACGACACCCGGGGCCGCCCGCGCACGGGGGCGAGGGCCCGGCGGCGAGATGGTATAACTGGGCAGCCGCATGCGCCTCAGCGTCCTGTCCCACTCCTGCGTCGTCGACACCAACCAGCAGCTCTACGCCGCGCTGGAGGCGCAGGGCGTGGTGCTTCAGCTGATCGTGCCCGAGGCGTGGCGCGACGACCTGACCGGGCGCGTGCTCCGGCCGACCCGCTGGGAGGGCCTGCAGGCCCGGGTGCAGCCCGTGCCCGTGTGGGCCTCCGGCAGCGTACCGCTCCACGTCTACCGCACGGACCTGCGCCGCTGGCTGTACCTCTTCCAGCCCGATGCCGTCTACTGCGAGAACGAGTCCTACGCGCTGTCCACCTTCCAGGCCGCCCTGGCCAACCGGCTCTCCGTCCGTCGCCCCCTGCTGGTGCGCAACAACCAGAACCTGGCCAAGCCCCTCCCCTGGCCCTTTCAGCAGGCCGAGC
Source organism: Candidatus Sericytochromatia bacterium (assembly GCA_035284865.1). Classification (GTDB taxonomy): domain Bacteria; phylum Cyanobacteriota; class Sericytochromatia; order S15B-MN24; family JAQBPE01; genus JAYKHL01. The sequence continues at coordinate 17,771 of JAYKHL010000082.1, forward strand.
GCTTCGTGCTGAGGCAGGCGGCCTGCGCCAACCTCATCAACGCGGAGGCGGGGCAGCTGCTGCGGGCCAAGGGCTACAAGGGCCGGCTGGCCTACCTGCCCTACGGGGTGGACCCCGACCACCACCGCCCGATGGACGCCCGCAAGCTCCGGGCGGCCTGGGGCTCGCCGGCCTTCGTGGTGGGCTACGTGGGGCGCCTCGTGGAGGAGAAGGGCCTGGAGGTGCTGCTCGAGGCCTTTTCCCGGCTGCACCCGGAGAGCGACGCCGCGCTGGTGGTGCTGGGGGACGGCCCGCTGCGCGCCGAGCTGACGCAGCACCTGAAGGCCCCTCCCCTGGCGGGTCGGGTCCGCTGGCTGCCCGCCGTGCCTCACCGGGAGGTGCCCCTCTACCTGAGCGCGCTCGACGTCCTGGTGCTGCCATCGCTCACGCGGCCTGGCTGGAAGGAACAGTTCGGCCGCGTGATCATCGAGGCTGCGGCCTGTGGGACGCCCACGATCGGCTCTGACAGCGGCGAGATCCCGCACCTGATCGGGCGGCTCGGGGCAGGGCTGGTGGTGCCCGAGGGGCAGGTCGAGCCGCTGGCCCGTGCCCTGGCCCAGCTCCAGGCCGACCCCGCGCACGTGCTGGCCCTGCGGGAGCGGGGCCGCCGGGAGGTGGTCCAGCAGTATGCCCACGACGCCCTGGCCTACCGCTTCAAGCAGCTGCTGGAGGGGCTGGTGCGAGACAGCGGGGCCGGTCCGGACGAGGGCCTTCCGGCCTGGCTCCCGGAGGGCTGACCCCCGTGCGGATCGCGCTCGTGTGCCCGAGGCTGCCGCCTCACCCTGGCGGCGTGGCGGACCACGCTGCACGCTGGGCCGAGGCCATCGCCACCCACCTCGGCCACGAGGTCATCGCCCTGACCGGCCCCGGGGCGTCCTCGCCAGGCGTGCCAGGCGTCCGCCTCGCGCCCCCCGTGGAGGCCTGGGGCCTGGCCGCCCCCCGAAGCCTGCCGGCCGCCATCGCGGCCGTGGCGCCCGACCTGGTCGTGCTGCAGTACGTCCCTCAGCTGTACGAGCGCCGGGGCTTCAGCCTGGGCATCGCGCTGGCTGCGCGGACCGTGGCCCTGGCCGGCTGGCCCTTGCTGACGACGGCCCACGAGCTCTGCTTCGGCTGGCCCGAGGGGCTGCGCCACGCGCCGGCCGGCCTCGTGCAGCGACTCGCCCTCGTCCCCCTCGTCCGGGCCAGCAGGCGCCTGGTGGTCACGGTCGCGGCACGCGAGGCCGCCTTGAGGCGGGCGTTTCCCTCCCTCGCCGGCCGGTTCAAGACCCTGCCGGTGGGCCCCAACCTGCCGCCCCTGCCAGGCGTGGACCGGGCGGCCTGGCGCCGGGCACGCGGCTGGACCGCCGAGGAGATCGTGCTGGTGTTTCAGGGCGGCGCGCACCCCAGCAAGGATCGGGAGGCCCTGCTGGCTGCGCTGGAGGGCCTGGACGCGGCCGGCCTTGGGGGCCGGCTCGTCTGCCTGGGCGGGGCACCTCCCGTGGCCCACCCGCGGGTGACCGGGCTGGGCCAGCTGGAAGAGCGGGAGGCTCGGGAGGCCCTCTCCGCCGCGGACGTGGCCCTCGCGCCGTTCCTGGACGGCGCCTCGGGCCGCCGAAGCTCCCTCGCCAACGCCCTGGCCTGCGGGCTCGCGGTGGTGTCCACCGAGGGGCACCACACCGATCCCGCCTGGGCGCGTGCGGAGGCCATGCGCCTGGCCCCGGCAGGGGACCCCGCGGCGTTCGCCCGGGCGGTGGTGTCGGTGGTCGCGGACGAGGCCACGCGCCGGCGCCTCGGGGCGGCGGCAGCGAGGTTCGCCGCGGCCACCCTCGGGTGGGACGTGCTGGCCCGGGCCTGGGCCCCGCTGCTGGAGGAAGCCCTCAAGCCCCCAGCGGCGCCGGGGGCCTCGGAGGCAGCCCCGTGCGGCGCCGCGAGCGACGCAGCGGAAGGGCCGTGATGGGGCGGTAGAAGAGGGCCGGAGCCCCCGCCGCGCGACGCCGACTCATGGCTGCGCCTCCGGGCGGGCACCGACCGCCTGCCCCGTGCCGATCAGCCGCAGCTCCTTGACGCGCTGCCGGCGGGCCGGTGCTCGCAGGGCGCGGGTGTGCAGCTCTCCGGCCAGCGGCGCGTGCCAGTCGGCCGCGTGGGTGCGCCCAGCAGCCCCGAGGGGGGCTGCGGAGCTCGTCGCCAGGGGCGACGCCCCCACGGCAAGCGGTGCGGCGGGGACAGCCCCGGCCGGAACCGTCGCGACGGCCAGCAGGGCGGTGACGGTGCTCGCGAGCAAGATGGGAAGCATTCGGTGGCCCTCACAAGACGTTCTGTCTCTTGGATCTTGGCGGGTCGGCCACGTTCTGTCTGCGCGGTCCGTCACGTCGCCGGGGTCACCCTGGTAGAATGACCCCCGGAGAGTGGCGTGTGAGCGAGACCTACTGGTTGGTGCCGGCGCTGGTGGCGGACGCCCTCGCGCTGCTGATGGTCACGGGGCTGTCGGCCCTGGTGCTCTGGCAGTTCCCCAAGACGTTCTTCCGCGCCTGGGTGGTCGGCCAGGCCTGGCGGTGCGCGGCGGTGCTGCTCGGGGCCGCGGCTGCCGCCTGGCCCGGGCACCCGCTGCTGGCGGGCGTGGTGCTGGCCTGCATGGTGACAACCAGCCTGGCAGTGGTTGACACCGGCCTGGCCTACCGGGGCATCACCCTCGCGGCACGGTGGCGCTGGGCCGCCTGGCTGCTGCTGGTGGGCGCGGGCGGGGCCCTCTCGGCCGCGGGCGGGGCCCCTGACACGGCGGTGTACGTGCCGGGCTTCCTCGGCTATGCGGCCTCGTCGGCGCTGCTGGTCTGGGCGTTCTGGCCGACGGGCCCCTTGGGCAGCGTGCTTGGCCAGCGGCTGGTCTCGGGGGTCGCGGTCGTCTGGGTCGTGGAGGCCCTCGTGTATCCGGTGGTCATCCAGCGCAGCCTCCCCTGGGTGGCCCCGCTGCAGGTCGGCTCCGCGCTGCTGACCGTGACCATCGGGATGGGCATGATCATCCTGCTGCTGGAACAGTCACTTGGCCGCGAGCAGCGGCTCGTGCTGGAGTCTCGCGAGCAGACGCAGGAGCTGGTGCGCACGCTGGAGGCCCTGGCCCGAAGCCGCAGCGAGGCTGCCCACCACACGTGGGTGGCCCGCGAGCAGGGGGCCCTCGTGCGGCAGATCGTGCACGACCTGCGGAACGCCACGCAGGCGCTCCAGCTGATCGCGGAGGAAATCGATGCGGTGACACGGCACTCGCCCGAGGTCCAGGCCCTGCTGGCGGCCCTGGACCGTCAGCTGACCTTCATCTCGACCTTTCTGAGCGAGAAGCTGGTGTGGATCGCCAACCGACAGCCCGGTCCGGTGGAGGGCACGGCGATCGGCCCCGTGTTCGAGGCGCTGGCGTCGACCTTCGCGCCCATCCTGGCCACCCGCGGACAGACGCTGCATGTCACCCCGCCCGAAGGGCCCTGGCGGCTGCGGGTCTCGCAGGTGGAGCTCGATCAGATCGTCGGCAACCTGCTGCGCAACGCCCACGAGCACACCTCAGACGGGACGGCCATCCGCCTCTGGGCGGCCGTGTCGGACGGCTGGGCGACTTTTTACGTGGCGGACAACGGCCCTGGTCTGGCCCTGCAGGACCAGGCCCGGCTGGGGCGAAGCGAGCCCCGTGCGGACGGCAGCGGCGTGGGGCTCGCCAACGTCTTTGCCCTGGTCACCCGGGCGGGTGGGGCGTTCGGCGTCGTCAGCGAGCCGGGAGCAGGTGCCACCTTCCACGTGCGGCTCCCGTTGACGGCCTGGGGTGAGGCAGCGCCCCCGGCAGCCGCCCAGGCTTCACGGGCGGCAACGCCGGCCGACGAAGCAGCGTGAGGAGCCCGCCGCGACGGTGGCCCGGGCGGGAGAGCAGCCCCAACCCCACGATCAGCCGCACCTGGGCCGGGGCGTGCACGCCCACCAGCAGGCGCAGCAGCCCCAGGGCGGCGGGCAGGATCTCGGCCTGCGAGGCCGTGGCGCGAGGCAGGACGGTGCTGCAGTGGTGCCGGCAGCCGTCCGCGTCGATCAGGGTCACGGTGACGCGACGCGCCCAGCGCCCCCGCCGACGCAGGTTCCGGCAGGTGGCAGCGACCACGCCCGAGAGCCGGTCGGCCCAGGCGTCCCAGGGGGCGCCGGCGGTGACGCGGGGGGACACAACCGCGGGGTGAGAGAACAGCGACAGCATCGGGGCCTCCTCTTGACGCCTTGGAACGCTTGTTCGAAAAGCTTAATCGAAAGCTTGTTCGAGGACCAGTGACGGCTGTCACCAAGCACGGTATGATGGGACCGTTCGCACCTGAGGCCATCATGCAACGTGTCCTAACGGTTGGCATCGGGCTCGCCCTCCTGGCGGGCTGCAGAGGAAACGCCCCGCTATCGGGGGCAGCGCCTGCCGCGGCGATCCCACGTGGCGCCACCTTGATCGGCCTCGATGCGGGCACCCTCGTCGGCGTGGATGCGGGCAGCATGGCGGCCAGCGGAGCCCGGTCATCGCCCTCGTGCCTGGCCCAACGCGTCCACCTCCCTGCTGCGCCGGAACCCGTGCGGGGACAGCCCCTACCCCTTGCCGTGGAGGCAAGCGTCACCGGGCTGCGCATCGACTGGAGTGCCTCGGCGGGCACGCTGTCCAGCCCCTCCGGGCCGGAGGTGGCCTGGACGGTCCCGGACGGCGACGGCAGCTTCACCGCGCAAGCCCTGGTCACCAGCCCAGCCGGAGAGACGCTGACGCTGACGTGGGTGCTGTCCAGCGAGGGAACCACCCTCACGCTGGCTGCCCCCACCTCCCCCCCCTGTCCCTAGGCTCGCCACGCCGATGTTGCGGGTCGACGAGGCGCGCGCGCGGATCCTGGCCACCCTGTCCGCCTTGCCGGCCAGACCGGTCGCGCTCCCGGAGGCCTGTGGCAGCGTGCTGGCTGAAGGCATCCGAGCCACCGAGGCCTTGCCGCCCTTCGACAACGCGGCCGTGGACGGCTACGCCGTCCGGGTCGCCTGCGTGCGGGGGGCCTCGGCCGACACTCCGGTCCCGCTGCGCATCACGGGCGAGGCGCCCGCAGGTCGGCCGGTCGATGGCCTCGTGGTGAGGCCGGGCTGTGCCGTGCGGGTCATGACCGGTGCCCCCCTGCCCGCTGGCACAGAGGCCGTCGTGATGCGGGAGGACACCCACGAGGCGCCTGAGGCGGTGCGGGTGTGCGCCCCGGCGGCCCCCGGAGAGCACATCCGGCGAGCCGGCGAGGACGTGGCGCCGGGCGCCGCGGTGCTGGGCGCCGGCGCCACCCTGAAGCCCAGCGCGATCGCCCTGCTCGGCGCGCTGGGCGTGACGCGGGTGGTGGCCCACCGCCGACCGAGCGTGGCGCTGCTCGCGACGGGCGATGAACTGGTGTGGCCCGACGAGCCGCTTCGCCCTGGCCAGATCCGGGCCAGCAGTGCCCTTGCGCTGGAGGCCCTGGTGCGGGCGGCCGGAGGCGAACCGCGCCAGCTCGGCATCGTGCCGGACGATCGGGCGGCGCTCGAGGCGGCCCTGGCGCGGGCCTCCCAGGCCGACCTGATCCTCACCACGGGAGGGGTGTCGGTGGGGGACCACGACCTCGTCCGGCAGGTGCTGGAGCGCGAGGGCGCGATCGCCTTCTGGCGGATCGACATGCAGCCGGGGAAGCCGCTTGCCTTCGGCCACTGGGCTGGCACCCCCCTGCTCGGCCTCCCCGGAAACCCCGTCAGCAGCCTGGTGTGCTTCGAGCTGTTCGCCCGCCCTGCCATCCGTCGGCTGGCAGGGCACACCGCCGTGGTGCGGCCCTCGCTTCAGGCACGTCTCGCTGCCAACCACGAGAAGCGCGCGCCACGGCGTCAGTACCTGCGCGCCGCCGTGGCGCTGACCGACCAGGGACTGACAGCCACGCTGGCAACGCGCCAGGGCTCGCACCAGCTGACGGGGCTGGTGCAGGGCAACGCCCTGGTGGTGCTGCCCGAGGGGCCGGGGCACTGGGCAGCGGGGGATGCCGTCGAGGTGCTGCTGCTGGAGGAGCTGGAGGCCTATGGACATCGCGATCCTGACGCTCAGTGACTCCCGAGGCCCCCGCGAGGACGAGAGCGGACGCGTGGTGGCCGAGATCGTGGCGCGCTGGCCTGGCGCGACGGTGCGCGAGCGGGCCGTGCTGCCAGACGACCGCCCTGTGATCGAGGCAGCCCTGCGCCGCCTCGCGGACGAGGCTGGGGTGGCCCTCGTCCTCACCACGGGTGGGACGGGCGTCGCGCCGCGGGACGTCACGCCCGAGGCCACGCTGGCCGTCTGTGACCGCCTGGTGCCCGGGCTGCCGGAGCTCATGCGGGCCGTCAGCCTGGCGAAGACCCCGATGGCAAGCCTCTCCCGCGCCCAGGCGGGCTTGCGGGGCAGCACCCTGATCGTCAACCTGCCCGGCAGCCCCCGGGGCGCGCGCGAATGCCTGGAAGCGATCGCCCCGGTGCTGCCTCACGCCGTCACGCTGGCCGGTGGCGGGCGGCCGCACTGAGGGCGCGGCGAAACGCTCGCCCCGCGACGCGCCCCCACGGGCCGGCCCCAGCTGGCACCTGCGCCGATGGCCCCGGGGCAGGCAGAGGACCTGGGCGCGCTGGGGGCCCACGGCCTGCCTCCAGCTGGCACTTGCGCCGATGGGGACGTGACGTCGGCGCCCGATCCCGGAAGGCGCCTGAGGGGCAGCAGGGATGGGGGCAGCCACGACACCCCAAGGGGCGCAACACCGGCCGATTAAAGTTGCGACCAGGGAGTATGGGACCGTTAGCCGCTTCATGAAGGGTTGACCACCATGCAGCGCTCCAGATTCTTTCCTTTGCTGATCCTGGGCACGGCGACGCTGGGGTGTCAGAACATCCCTGCCATCCAGTTGCCGCTGATCGAAGAGCGAGATGCCACCGTCCGGACCCGGGCTGCTGCCCCACGGGTCGTGGACAAGCGGCCTGCCTCGGTCACGGTCGAGACGAGCAAGGACCTCCCGAGCCCGCAACCTGCACCGCTCGATCCAGGCACGGCGACGCAGGTGACCACCAAGGTGCCCAACGCGGACGGCAGCAGCAGCGAGGTGAAGAACGGGGCGACGGGCGGTGTCACCGTGGAAAGTGGTTCCGCGGACGGTCGCTTCATCGACCCGGCCACGGGCAAGGTGCTCGTGACCGCGGACGGCCCCACGCTTCTCTCGGTCGACATCGTCGAGAACCCGTCCTTGAGCTTGATCCCCATCCTCAAAGAAGATGGCAGCGTGGACTCGATCATGTGGTCCCCCGCGCTGCCCGTGATGACCTGGAACCTGGTGGCCTCGAGCGGAAAGGATGCCGTGCGGGCGAGCAAGGTGCGCGTGACCTATCGCTCCAAGGCCGTGCTGGCTACGCCGGAGGCGTTCGCGCCGCCGTCGGTCACGCCCGCTGCGTCGCCGACCGTCTCTCCCCAACCGACGGCGAGTGGCACCGTGCCCGGGGCCTTCAGGCTCCGACAACTCGCCCCCCCAGGCGGCACGATGCCGCCGGGCGGGATGGTCCCCCCGGACGGGACCATGCCCCCAGGCGGGATGATGCCCCCGGACGGAACGTTGCCCCCAGGTGGGATGATGCCCCCCGACGGAACCATGCCCCCAGGCGGAATGATGCCTCCGGGCGGGATGATGCCTCCGGGCGGGATGATGCCGCCAGGCGGCACGGGGGGGTTCGTCCCGCCCTCCATCAAGATCCCGATGGAGCGGGATGGCGACCCCATCAGTGGGACCTTCAGCCTGACGGACTTTGGATGGCCCTCCGAGTTCAAGCCCGGGACCACCAGCTTGCTGTCCTTCAACCTGGACCGGGCTGACACGTATGCCTTCTTCGCGAAGAACGGCGACACGATCCGGTTTGAGGTGACCGTCGCGTTGCTGACCGAGGGCGACGCCCCCCTGCAAGACAAGCTGGGCAAGCCCGTGGAGTTCGTCGCGACCGTGAAGCGGATCTGAGAGGTGCTTCGCCGTGAAATTCATCCTGACCGAGGCTGAGCCGCCGATGCCTCGCCGGAGCTTCACCCGGGCCCCCCTGGTGGCCTCTGCAGCCCTGTTCCTGGCTGGCTGTGTGGCCCCCCCCCTCCAGCCAGCCCCCCCAGGCGCGGCGCTCGGGGTCATGCCGGCCGCCACGGCGCTGCCGCCCCGGCCGGCCAGGCTGCCGTTTCAGATGACGGAGGCCCAGGTGACAGCCGTGAACTCGGCCTTGAAGCCGGACGAGCGGGTGGCTTCCGAGCTCGCCGCGCTCGGGACGTCGGTGGGGGGTGACCTCGCCAAGCTCACCCCCGCCCAGGCAGATCGCGCACGCAAGCTCCTGCAGGCCTCGAACCCCTCCGCGCGGTTCTGGGGGCTGGCCGGAAACGGGGAGTTCGCGGGCGAAGGGGGGCCCCGAAACCTGGGCGGCAACCGCCGGCTGTACCAGGTGCCTCGCGGCAAGGTCCTCGTGATCCAGACCATCGAGAACCCTCACATGCTGGCGGTCGATGGCTTCAACCTGGTCAGCGCGCCCGACTCGTTCAACCTCAGCATCAACACGAACTCGAGCAGCCAGAGCAACTGCAACAACTACGGCTACTGGTGGTACTACTACTACGGGGGTTGTGGCTACTCGGGCTACTGGGGTTGGTGGTGGTGGTACTACTATGGCCGCGGTACTTCCTCCAACACGAACAGCAACTCCAGCCAGGCCCAGGCGAGCCAGACCAAGAACGTCTACCAGGTGAACTACATGTTCGGAGATGGCGAGCCCGTCATCTTCAGCAGCGTGGCCCTGACAGCCTGGCGGGCCACCGGCTACACCCTGCCCGAGGAGTACATCCGAGGCATCCCGGCGGCGAAGTAGGCGCGTGCAGGGCCCCTCCCCCTCTCTGCAGCGCGACGCCTTGGCCTGGGCCCTGGCGGGAGGGCTGATGGCGGCCACCCTGGGGTGCCCTGCGTCTCCCTCGCCCCCGACGGCTACAACCCCGGGGGCGCAGCCGCTGCAGCCCAGCGATGCCCTCGTCGTGGCCGAGCTCGTCCTCGACCCCCCGGTGGCCCTCGACTTCATCCCGGTCTTCAAGGACAACGCCCTGCAGGACCTGCTGTTCAGGCCAGACCCCCCGGTGGGCCGGTGGAGGCTGCAGCCGAGGGGCGGGACCGCGCCGCGGCGCCTCGGCGCCGTGCGCTTCTCGCTCGCCATCGTCGCCGAGATGCAGACGTTCACGCCCCCGCCCGCGGGCGAGACCCCTCCGCCCGCCTACGTGGCCCCTCCCGCCCTGCCGCCCGGCGCGTCGCCTCCACCGGGCGCGACGGGGGTGCCCGTCGCGCTGCCCACGCCCGACCTCGCCCGGCTCCCCACGTTGGAGGGGCCAGAGGCCTCTCGCGCGGCCCCCCTCGCGCTCGCGCTTGCGCCAGCGGACGTAGGCCTCCCCGAGGCGTTACAGCCGGGCCAGGAGGCCACGCTGGTCTTCGACTTCGCCCGGCCCGAGGTGGTCGGCTACTTCAGGCAGCACCCGCGTGCCGTCTTCATGAGGGCCACCCTCGGCCCCACCGACGCGCTCGGGAGGCCGCTTGTGAATGCCCTGGGGGTGCCCCTGGAGCTGGGCGCCACCGTGCGCGTGCTCTGAGGCCCGGGCCCTTCGCAGGCTCAGCGACGCCCCAGGGCCGTGAAGCTAAGCAGCGCGGGGCCGCCTCCCACCTCGTTCGCGCAGGGCACCTCCACCAGGATCGGCCCCGCGCCCTGGTAAAGCGTGCGCGGAGGCGCAAGATCCGGGCGGGCGGGCGTCAGGGGCACCTGCACGATCTGCAGGGGCACGGGAGCGGCCGGAGGCAGCGCGCCGGCCACCGGCGTGTTGGGGCGCACCACGTGCCAGGAGGGAGGGGCCGTTCGGGAGCGACGCACTGAGCGGGAATCCTTTCTGGGCGCGTGCTGGCGCGCCCGCCTCGGGCAGGGCCCCCTCATCGTACCCATCCCCCCCGCTTCCAAACGGGCCCAGCGGGTATAGCAGGGGTGATGGCCCCACCGCTCCGGCCGGGCGCGGCGCACGTCCTCCGGGAGGATGCCTGCTGGCTCGGCCTCTTCCTCCTCGGTCTCGTTGGCTTCTACGCGGCGACATGGGCGCGGTGGCCGTTGCTCACGGCGGACAGCGCCCGTGAGCTGTGGGTGCCGTTCGCGGTGCTGCAAGGCGCCACCCTTTACCAGGACTTCCACTACCTGTACGGCCCGGTGGCACCGTGGACCCTGGCAGGCCTCCTGGCCGCGTTCGGCGAGCGCCTCGAGGTGCTCTACGTCGCCTCGTGGCTCCAGCTGGCGGCCATCGGCAGCCTGCTGTACGGCGTGGCGCGGCAGCTGCTCCCGCCGCGCCGCTCTGCCGTCGTGCTCCTGCTGTTCGTGAGCCACCTGGCCCTGGGGCGGGACCTGCGCGGCTACGTCTGGCCGTACGCCTTTGCAGCGACCTTCGGCGTCGCCCTGGGGCTGACGCTGCTGCTCGCCCTGCTGCGACACCGCGCCACGGGGAGGCACCGCTGGCTGGCCGCGGCTGGCCTCGCCTGGGGGTGGTCGCTGGTCACCAAGCTCGAGTACGGCGCCGCCGCCACGGGCCTGGTCGTGCTGCACCTCGCCCTGCAGGCCTGGCAGCTGCGGCGTCCCCCCGCCTGGAGGGACCTCCTGGTGGTGGCGACGCCGGCCGCCCTTGCGGCGGGCACCGTGGCGGCGGCGGTGCTGGCGCAGGTGCCTCTGGCGGCGGTGGTCGAGAGCGTCTGGCCCACGAAGCTGATGGCCCTGTGGGACAGCGGAGGGCGCTGGGCCGGCACGCCTGCCACCTGGCGCGCCAACCTCGGCTGGCTCGCGCTCGACGTCGTGGTGCTGCTCGCGATCGCCGCCAGCCCCCTCCGAGGTGGCGTCACCCCGCAGCGACACCTGCCCGGCTGGCTGGGGCTCCTGCTGGCCGTCGGCGCAGCCGGCGTGGCAGCCTCACCCGCGCGGCTGACCCACTTCCTGGCCGAGGGGCACCGGACCTGGCTCTCCCCTTCATTCCTGCTCGCCGCCGCGGTGCTCGGCAGGGCCCTCACCAGGCTGTGGCAAGGGGAGGACGACGCGGAACGCAGCCACGCGTGGACCCTGGTCTCGGCCTACACGCTGCTGGTGGCGGCCCGCACCGTGGCCCACGGCCTGAACGACTACACGCCGTACCAGGCCCCCGTGGCGCTCCTCCTCTGGGTTGCGCTGGCGACGACCTGGCTGCCCCGGGTGCTGGGCACCGAGGCCCCCTCGCGGCTGCGCCTCGCGCTGTGGGCCGTGCTGCTGGGGGCGCTGATCGGGCGCCATGTCGTGGACCTCCGGGCGGCCTACGGGGGCCCACATCGCTGGGTAGAGGGGCCGGTGGGCGGCGTCTGGAACCCCGAGGCGATCGCAAGCCCGTTCGCAGCCACCCAGGCCGAGCTGCATCGCCTGCTGCGGCCGGGCGAGCGCTTCGTGGCAGGCCCCGTGGAGATGAGCTTCTACCTGATGCTCGGACAGCCCACCCCCGTGCGGGAGGCCCAGCTCTTCCGCGGCTACCTCACCACGGCCGAGGAGGAGGAGGCGTTCATCAGGCGCCTCGCCCAGGCCCGCGTCCGCTACGTGGTCTTCTCGACCTACGGCGAGGCCAACCTCCGGTTTGGTCGCGACTACATGCCACGCCTCGCCGCCTGGCTGCGCGGCGCCTGTCGCCACGTCGCCACCCACGGGGGCGCCCCCTATGCCATCACGATCTACGAGACGCCGTTCGGATGGCCGCGATGAGGCCACCACGGCCCACCGGCCTCAACGCCCAGCCAAGGTCCGGGAAGGTGGGGGGTGCTGCTGCCTCAGGGCGGGCGTGACGCCGCCATGGCGGATGATCTCCCGGTAGACGGCCACCGCGGGCGTGGCGTGCCGCGTCAGGTCGCCGCGCCGGATCTCGACGCGCCACAGCCCGAAGCGAGGCGTGAACGACCCCCACTCGTAGTTGTCCGTGAGCGTCCAGTGCATGTAGCCCAGGATGGGCAGGCCCTCTCGCTTGAGCCGCATCAACGCGTCGATGTGGGCCACGAGGTAGGCCTCGCGGGTCCAGCCGTCCTCTCGCGGCTCGCCGTCGCGGGTCGCGAGGCCGTTCTCGGCGAGCAAGATGGGCAGCCTGAAGGCCCGGTGGTAGGCCTTCAGGATGTGCGCCAGCTGCTCAGGACGCACGCCCCAACGCCAGGGCTGGACCGGGAAGGAGGTGGCGGCACCAGCATCCACGGCCCCGTAGTAGTGCAGCGCGAGGTAATCCAGGTGGCGGACGCGCGGCCGGCCATCCCAGCCCCTGGCCTTGTCGAGCAGGAGCGCAAGCAGCTGGCTCGGCATGTAGTGGATGCCCCCGTCCGCCACGGGGAACAGCGCGTTGTACTCGGCAATCGAGACGCGCGCGCCGCGGTCGGCGCGGTGAAGCTCCTCGTACGCGGCGACGTGGGCCGTCACCACGTTCGCCAGGGCTCGCACCGTGGAGATCGGGCCGATCCGACGCGGCAGGGTCCAGCCCATCGTGTAGGCCCCCAGGATCATGGTGGCAGGCTCGTTGAAGGTGATGTACCAGTCGAGCTCCGCCCCGAATTCCTTGGCCACGAAGGCGACGTAGCGCCGGAACCGCTCGACGATGCGGGGGCTCTCCCACCCCTCCAGGCCATCGGCATCCGCCTTCAGGGCCCAGGCCGGGGTCGCGAAGTGGTGCAGGGCCACCACGGGCGTCATGCCGCGGCGCTTCAGCGCGGCGAAGAAGCGATGAAGGTGCGCCACCTCCTCCGCGTCGATGCGCCCCTCCTCCGGCTCGAGCCGGCTCCACTCGATGCTGGTGCGGAAGGCGTTGAGGCCCAGGGAGGCCGCGAGGTCGAGGTCGCCCTCCTGGTGGCCGCGGAAGTCCGCGCTGCGGCCGCTGCGCTCAGGCACGTGGCCGGCTCGCTCCAGCTCGGCCCAGTCCATCGCCGGGTGAGCCCCGTTGTTCTGGTAGTCCGAAATCGTCACGCCCCACAGGAAGCCAGGCGCTCCCACCGGGGCAGGGGGCACCTCGGCCAGGGCCTGCATCAGGGGAAAGGCCGCTGCAGGCGTCGCGGCCAGCATGGCCGCGGCCCCCAAGGCCAGCAGGGTTCGAGAGAGACGAGCAAGGGGCACGGCACCTCCCTGGGGCGTCTCGCCATGATGCCGGACGGCGACGCAGCTGTCACGCCGCGCGGGGCCCGGGCGTGTAAAATGGGGGCATGGCTCCCTCCGCAGACCGCTTCACCCCCGTGCGGCCGCTCGGGCCCTACCTCCTGCTTGTCCAGGACCAGGATGGCGCCCCGGTGGTGCTCAAGCGCCTGGCAGACGATCGCGCCGGGGACCTCGAGGCCCGACACGACTTCCGGCTGGAGGCCTGGCGGGTGGCCCAGCTGCGCGGGCCGCGCCTCGTGCGCCTCTACACGGACGGCTCGCACCTCGAGGAGCGCCCGTTCTACACGATGGGCTACGCGGAAGGCCCCCCCGCCACCCTCGTGCAGCCCGCCGAGGTCGCCACGTGCGCGCGGCAGCTGCTGGAGGCCCTGGTCGCGCTGCACCGCCACGGCTGGGTCCACGCCGGGCTCGAGCCGGCCCACCTGCGGCGGACGGAGGCCGGCCTCGTGCTGGTCGGTTATGGCGGGCTGACACCGATGGGGCAGCCCGCCCGGCGCCCCGGCACCGTGGGGTACCGCGCCCCCGAGCAGGAAGCCGGGCTGCCCCTGGACGCCCGCGCCGACCTCTATGGCGTCGGCGCCCTGATCCACTTCTGGCTGACGGGCGAGCTGCCAGGTGAGCTCGACCTGCTCGACCTCGTCTCGGATCCCCTGGCCGTGCTCGGCCGTCGGCTGCTCGCCAGCGCTCCGGGCGACCGCCTGCCCGACGCGGCCACGGCCCTCGCGGAACTCGACCGACAGCGCGGGGCCCCGTTCAAGGTACAGGTCAAGGCCTCGATGCTGGTGCCGCCGCTGCAGCCGCGGGTCGTGGCCCTGGACCCGGTCGACCAGCTGCTCGCCGCGCTCGCCCGGGGCGTTGGCGGCGTGCGGCGGCTGGAGGCCCCGCCTGGCTGGGGCAAGACGACGGTCCTGGGCCTGGCCGCCTCGGCCGCCCGGCGGGCTGGCTTTCCCGTCGTGCAGCTGCGAGGGCAGGGCGTCTACGCCTGGCCCCTCACCCCCTGGCGCGAGGCCCTGCGGGGCCTCACGCAGCTGGCCCAGGAGCGCCAGCCGGGGCTGCTGGAGCGCTGCCGGCTGCGCCTGGCCCCCCTCATGGCGGCCCCGCCCAAGGCTGCACCCGACGAGGAGGGCCGCGGCCTGGCTGGCCTCGACGGCCCGCTGGGTGGCGAGCTCCTCCGACGGCGCCTGGGCAGCGCCCTCACGGAGCTGATCGGCGCGGTGGCCCCCCAGGGCCTCCTGGTGCTGCTCGACGACTGGGACGAGGCTGACGAGGCCAGCCGAGAGATGCTCGCTCACCTGGTGCGTCGCCTGGCGCCAGCGCCCGTGCTCTGGCTCGTGGCGGGCCAGCCAGGGCGCGGTGGTGAGGCGGGGTGGCCCGTGCTGGAGGTGCCCCCCTTCAGCGCCGCAGAGGCGCAGGCGCTCGCCCGGGCGATGCTGCCCGTGCCCGTGGCGCGGGAGGCCGAGCTGGAGACCCTCGCGGCGGCGGCGGCAGGCCAGCCGTGGTTCGTGCGCACCCTCGTCGCCCACTGGCGCGATGCCGGCGAGGTTCGCATCAACGGGGCCCACTGCGACCTGCCCCCTCCGGCGGAGTGGCCTGAGACGGTGGGTTCGCTGGCCTGGCGCCGGGGGAGCGCGCTGGACGGTCACGCGTGGGCGGTGGGTGGGGCCGCGGCCCTGCTGACGCCCGTGATCCGACCCACCGCCCTCGAGGTGCTGGTGCCCGAGCCCGAGGCCTTCGCCATGGGGCTGGACGCCCTGCTGCGAGCGGGCATCCTGGCGCGCGTTGGCGGCTGCTACCAGTTCACCCACCCCGACTACGCCACGATGTACGCCCGGGCGCTGCCCCCCGAGCGCCAGCTCGACCTTCAGCGGACGCTGGTCGACGCCTGGCAGGCCGGGCGGCTGGCCCTCGACCCCTTGACCGCCACCCTCCACGCCCTCCGGGCGGAGCGCCCGGACGCCGCCGTGCCGCTGGCCCTGGCGGCGGCCCGCAGCTTGCTGATGCTGGGGGGACACGAGACGGCCCGGCAGCTGCTCGAGGAGGCGCTGGTGATGCTCGACGCCGAGCACCCCCTCCGAGGCAGCTACCTCGCCACGCTGGGCGAGGCCCACCGCCAGGCCGACGACCTTCCCGCGGCGCTGACCTGCCTGCGGGAGGCCCGGGGACGGCTGCCAGCCGGTCCGGAGCGGCCGGCAGCGACGCTGGCCCTCGCCAGGGTGCTCGCGATGCTGAGCCTTCACGAGGAAGCGACGGGGGCCTGGCAGGAGGCCGCAGGCCACGCCCAGGCCATGGGCGACATGGACCTGCTGGCGCTGGCGCTGGCCGGGTTGACCGAGTCCCACCACGCCCTCGGCCGCCTGGAGGCCGCCGTCGAAAGCGGTGAGGCTGCCCTCGGGGCCGCCGCAGAGGCCGCCCAGCTGCCGCGGGCGCTGGCCCTGAGCGCCTTCGGCAGCGTCCTCGCCCTCGGCCCGCGGGAGCGTCAGGGGGAGGGCGTGGCGCTGCTGCAGCAGGCGTGCGCGCTGTTCGAGGCCGAGGGAGACAGGCCGCGCCTCGGCCAGGCCCTGCTGAGCCTGTCGGACGCCGAGATGGCTCGCGGAGAGCTGCTCTTCGCGCGCAACACCATCGCGCGCGCGCTGGCGCTCACCGAGGAGCTCGCCGAGCCTTCAATGGCCATCCAGGCAGCCGTGCAGGCCGCCCAGGTCCACTTCGCCCTGGGCGAGACGGAGCCGGCTCGGGCCCATGCCAAGGAGGCCCGGCACCGCGCAGAGGCCCGCCAGGACGTGGTCGCGACGCTGGAGGCCCAGACCCTGGAGGGGCTCATCCGCTCGATGCGGGGCGACACCGAGGCCGGCCTCGCACTCGGGAGCGAGGCCCTGCGGCGCCTCCCCGCCACGGCCACGCCAGCCGTGGTGGCGCGCATCTGGCTCTGGCAGGCGGAGACGCTGCTGCACCTCGGGATGTTCCCGGAGGCGGCCCACGCGCTCCACGTGGCAGCCGCCCCGGTCAAGGCCTCCAACCGGGTGGACCTGGACGGCCGCCGGACCTACCTGCTGGGGGCGTGGGCCGCACGCACGGGCGATCGCGAGCGGGCCCGACAGGAGCTACGGGCCGTGCTGGCGCAGCCAAACCAGCTGCTGGTGGCGCAAGCCGCCTTGCGCCTCGGGCAGATCGCGCTGGACGCAGGCGCCCGCTCGGAGGCCGCCGGCTGGCTGGAACAGGGCCGGCGGACGGCGCTCGCCCTCGGGGCGGAGCGGCTGGCCATCGAGGTCGAGCGCGTGGAGCGCACGCTGCAGGGCCTGCACGCGGCGGACGACGACGCCCCGCCCGCCCTGGCGACGCGACTCGAGGCGCTGCTGACGGAGGCCTGCGCGCTGCTGCCACGCGTCACGGCGCCAGCGGAGGAGCTCGCCCGCCTGGGCCAGGCCCTGCGGGAAGCCCGCGCGTTGAACGTCCTGTGGCCGAGGCTGGTGGCGGCCAGCGAGGCCCAGGCCGTGGGCGTGGCGCTGGCCGGCTGCTGCTTCGAGTTGATCCCCGGCGCCACGCGCGCCTTCGTGCTGGACCAGGCCCTGGATCCCTACGCCGCCCTCGCGCGGGGCGCAGGGGCGATCCCGTTCGCGGTCGAGCTCGTGGATGCCGAGCTCTGTGCGCAGGCCATGGGCGAGCGGGAGATGCGCCTGCTCGGCACACAGGCGATCGCGGTGCCCCTGGCCGAAGGCCCGACGGCCCCCGTCTGGGGCGTGGTGGTGCTGCTTGGCGAGGCGCTGGCCCCATGTGAGGCCCTGGCGACGGCGGCAGCGGCCGGCGCGATGGTGCTGGCGCGGCTCGAGGATTGAGCCTCAGCGTTCGATGACGCCGACGATGGGCAGGCGGTAGCCCCGGCCGCCAAAGGCGGCCAGCGTGGCCCTCAGGCAGTGCCAGAGGAACCACAGCGAGGCGACGCCGGAGACCACCGTCATCACGATCGCGAAGGGCCAGCCGATCAGGATCAGGGCCCACAGGGCGTACGTGGCTCCCCAGAGCGGGGTGAGCACCACCGTTGCCAGAAGGTGGAAGAGCAGGGCCTGCAGGGCCTGACGCCCCACGAAGGGAGAGCCGCCGAGCGACCCTCCCAGCAACCAGATGACGACGGGGCCGAGCAGGGGCGCATACACCGGCGAGGCGTGCGCGGCGGCGGCGGCCAGCCGCTCCCAGCCCGCTGGGGGCAGCAGGACGCCGGGGACGTGGGTGGTGAGGGGGGCTGAGGAGGGCTCGTCGGTCATCAGAAATACAGCGACTCGGGGATGCGAAGCAGGTGGTTGTAGTCCCGAAGGTACTGCGTCGGGATCTTGAGGTAGTCGTGGATGGTCCCGTTGGGGGCAATCTGCACCATCCAGCCTCCCCCCGCGATGCCCTTCACCACGGGCAGTTGCTCGTTGAGATCGACGAAGGGTGAGGTTCGGTGCTCGCGCTTGGCCTGGCCAGGGTTGTATTGCTTCGAGATCCAGACATAGTAAACCACGTCGAACTTGTTCTGCGCGATCAGCAACGACTGCTGCATGTAGTCGTTGAAGGTGGCCGTCTCATCAGGGGGCAGCGTCTTCTTCCACCACGCGTAGTGCTCACGCGGGTCGATGCGCCTGTCCCAGCCACCGGGCGACCCTGGCGCGTTGATCGGATAGGCAAAGAGGCAGGCCTGAAGGTCCTTGATCATCCGGGCGCGCGTCCCGTTGTACCCGAAGTTCTGCAGCAGCACCAGCAGCGCGTCGACCTCGTCCGGCTCGGGCGGCGGAGCGGGGGGCTGCGGCGGCGCGGTGGGGGTGGGGCGCGGCAGCGGGCGCAGCCCTCCGGCCGTGGGCGGCGCGATGGGCTGGGGGGCCGGAGCCGCACCAGGCTCCCCCCCTGACGGCTCTTCCTCGAGGCCCCGCGCGGCCGTCCCCGGCAGCGGGGCACGCAAGCTGCGGACCGGGGGCCGAGCCTGGAAGCGCACGGCGTAACCGGGACGCGCGGCCGCCTCGACCCGCGCCGGACCGGCCAGGCCGCGTGAGGACTGGCCGCAGCCGGTGCCCAGCAACGTGGCGACGAGCGCGGCCACGGCGCCGAGGCTGGTCAGGCGCCGAACCGGGGAGGGCGTGGGGAAGGTCTTTTTAAACAACACGAGTGGTTTCCTTTATCTGATTTTAACTTCTTATCGCGTCCAAGGTCCACAGACTTGCCAGAGCACCAATCAATTCTTCACCCGGCGGCCGGCTCGTTCGGACGCCCAGGGACGTCGTCACGCCTCGGTCACGTGCCTCCGGCAAAGCGCGAGGTGGGAGCAGGCTGGGGGGCATGTGACCAGGGCCCCACGACGTCCCCAGGCGTCAGCCGGGCGAGGCCGGGGCTGGTGCCCGGCGCGCGGGCCGCGTCCGCCACCCACCATGGCCGGTCACGGCGTTGCTGTCAGAGCTCGTCCCCCCGTGAAGTCCAGGCGGAACGGGCCGCTCCCCGAGGGCGGTTCGAGGCGCTCGACGAAGGTGACGGGCCGGTGCCCGAGCTTGCTGGCCGTGAACCGGATCCGGATCCCGGTGGGGCAGAGGAACTCGGCATGGCCGTGGCGAGCCACGCGCGTCGTGGAGAACGGGAAGCGCACGGCCTCGCTCTCGGCCCGCACGATCGCCTCGTCGACGGCATCCCCTGCCCCGTTGGTGACGAGGGCGTCGACCTTCACCATCGGCGGCCCACCGGGCTCCGCCCCCTGGGGGCGCTCGGGTGTCAGGGCGTGGACGCCCGTGAAGTCCAGGCGCCACTCCCCGTCCGGACGGACAACCCGCGTCACGGCCCGGTGGCCCTCGGCGATCGCGGTGATCTTCACGGGTTGCCGCCTCGGCAGCCCCGGAAAGCGAAACTCCCCGACCGCCGTGGTGCGTGCCTCCGCCAGCGGCAGCCCCCAGGTGGACTCCACCAGCACGAGGGCCCCGCCGAGGCGTCCTCCCCGCCCGTCCGTGACCTTGCCATAAACGGTCGCACCGGGGGTGGCAGAGGGGGAGGCGGCAGGGGAGGGCCCTGGCGCGGCCACCGGGGGGGCAGAGGGAGAGGGGCTGGGGCTCCCCCCGTCGGGCCGCGGCCGGAGCCCGACGGTGCGGGCCAGCGTCGCGCCCGGTGCCAGCATGATGCCCGACACCGAGGGCTCGAACGCGCCATGCGTCACCGTCAGCTCGTAGGTGCCAGGCCGCAGCCCGACCCGGGCGGTGCCGCCGCCCGTCGTCCGGAGCACCTGCCAGTCGACCTCCACGATGGCCCCCGCAACAGCCTGGCCAGAGCGGGCATCGATCACGCGGACGATCAGCTCCGCGCCGGGGCCCAACGAGCCGCAGCCGGCCCCGCTGCCCCCGGCCACGACCAGGGGCATCAACGACAGCAAGGCGGCGCGGCGGGCGGTCATGGCAAGCACCCCGCTCAGGGCCAGCGCTTCTGGAGCGTCACGTCATCCACCACCGCCTGCGCACAGATGCCCTTGGCGACCTCTGCCCCGAAGGCGAGGGCCGTCACGCCCAGCAGATCGGTGTTGGGCAACGCCCGACCAGCGGCATCCAGGGCAAACTGGCGCGGCGGCACGGCGCGGGCCTGCTCACAGCCGACCGGCTCGGTCAGGGCCCCCAGCGCGAGGTCCCCGAGCGGGGTGCCCTCGGCGTAGGCCCAGCGCACATCAGCCGCCAGATCGCGCTCCACGGAGGCCAGGCCGATCTTGTTCAGGGCAGCCTCACTGCAGGACTGCCCGAGCCCGACCCCCTGCGCCACCACGATCAGCCGGAGCGGCAGGGCCCCCTCGCCGGCCCCGATCTGGCTGGCGAGGACCGTGCCCGGGCAGTGGCGTGTGCTCCAGACGTAGCCAATGCCCTTGCGACCAAGCCGCTTCGACTCGACGACGAGCACCACCTCGGCGAGCAAGGACGGGTCGAGCGCGGCCACCGCGTTCACGCCCCAGCGGAAGCGGAGGGTGGCCTGCTCCGCCAGCTCGGTCCGCTCGCCGACCTCCCGGCTCAGGGCGCCTGCCTCGGCCACGTCGCCGGTGATCAGGAAGCCCTTGCGCGGGCGCGGCCGGTTGGCGCCCAGGATCTCCAGCACGGTCGAGGTGCCAGCGCTCGGCTTGACGGGGGTGAACTCCAGCGGCTCAAAGAAGGGGTGGCCGACAGGGCTGAGGTTGTCGTACTGGTTGTCGACGGTGTCGAAGTCCTCGAGCACCGTGGGGGGCTCCCACGCCCCGCGAGCGGCGAGGAACCCCGGAAGCCGGCTGGGGGCGGACCCGCCCGGGGCGGCAGCACAGGCGGTCGCCAGCGC
Source organism: Candidatus Sericytochromatia bacterium (assembly GCA_035284865.1). GTDB lineage: Bacteria > Cyanobacteriota > Sericytochromatia > S15B-MN24 > JAQBPE01 > JAYKHL01. The sequence goes on from JAYKHL010000082.1 coordinate 38,309, forward strand.
GGCAAGGGAGATGGCCAGCAAGGGCAGCAAGCGAGGCATCGGGGCTACCGCCAGACGGAGGCGGGCACGGGCAGGAAGTTGCGCCAGTCCACCACCCGGAAGTAGCCGTAGTCATCGAGCTGGCCATCCGCGCGGTAGGACACGAACAGCGGGGAGCCCTCGAGGCGCTTGTAGAACACCAGCTCGGCGTCGGTGCCGGTGTCGTTGTAGCGATCCCGCAGGATGTCCCGATAGAGTGAGCGCCGGGCCACGTAGTAGCGGATGCCGGCGCTGCGTCGGGCCAGCGCGAGCCCCTCTGCCTTCCACTGGTCATAGGAGATTGGCTGCGGGAAGTCTCGCACCCGCTGGCCGTAGGTCAGGCCGAGCGTGGGGCTGGCCGCCCAGCGGAACCGTTCCTGCGGGACCCGGTGCACCACGGCAAGCTGCATGCGGAGGTTCTGGGCGTCCCGCGCCCCCGGGTCGTACCCGAACTGCCCGAGAAGATCGAGGAAGGCCGCCATGTCGGCGGCCGGGTCCGCTGCCGCCGGGGCCGCCGGCCGCCGGGCCGCCGGCGTGGCCGTGGGCCTCGGCAGGGGCCGAAGCGCGGGCCGACCGGGGGCCGGCTGGCCAGGCGCCACGGGCGTCACGGGGGTCGGCGCGGGGACGTAGCCCCCAGGAACGCCGGGGGGCATCGGGTATGATGGGTCCTCGTAGCCGGGCTCGTCCGGCTCCAGCCCGGGCAGCTCCGCCCCCGGGGGAGGCTCCTCCGGCGCGAGGGGGTTGACGGCCTGACGTCCACAGCCGCTGAGCGCCACGCTGGAGGCCACCACGGCAGCGGCAGCGAGGGCGAGGGGGCGGCGCAGGGGCGGGCGAGGCATGCGGTTCTCCGGACGAGGGTTCGCCGTGATTATCGGGGGCTGAAATTGAAAACTTACCTAAGGTTCCATTAAAAAATGGCAATTCCAACCACCACCTCCCGCCATGCCCGAGTTGCCTGAGGTCGAGACGGCCGCGCGTGACCTGACGGCCCAGGCTGCCGGGGCCTGCATCGTGGCCGTCGAGCACCTCGACTGGCCCCGGCTGATCGAGCCCCCCGGCCCCGAGGCCTTCAGGGCCGCCGTGACCGGACGCCGGATCACGCACGTCGGCCGCCGCGCCAAGTGGCTGCTGATGAGCCTGGCGGACAGCCTCATGGTCGGCATCCACCTGCGGATGTCGGGCAGCATCTTCGTGGCAGAGGCCCGAGCCCCTCGGGACAGCCACACGAGGCTCGTGTTGCGTCTTGACGACGGGCGTGCCCTGGTGCTGCGGGACGTCCGCAAGTTCGGGCGCGTCCGGCTGCTGGACGCGCCCAGCCTCGCCGCCCTCGAGGCGACGCTCGGGCCAGAGCCCCTCGCGGGGAGCTTCACCGCGCCATGGCTCGCGCAGGCCTTGCGTCGACGCACCACCCGGCTCAAGCCGCTGCTGCTCGACCAGGCCTTCCTCGCCGGGCTCGGCAACATCTACGTCGACGAGGCCCTCTGGCGAGCCCGGATCCACCCGGAGCGAGCGGCCGACACGCTGACGGCGGCAGAGGTGGGCCGCCTGCACGAGGCCATCCAGGCCGTGTTGACGGCGGCGATCGCGCGACGCGGCAGCACCCTGCGCGACTACCGCACGGGCACGGGTGAGGTCGGCGGCAACCAGGCCCACTTCCAAGCCTACGGCCGAACGGGAGAGCCCTGTCCGCGATGCGGCACCCCGATCGCCCGGCTCGTCGTCGGGCAGCGTGGCACCCACCTCTGTCTGCGATGCCAGCCCCGACGGGGCTCCCGCTGAGGGCAGGCCGGCCCGATGGAGCCACACCGTTCAAGGCCCGGACCCGGGGGGATGGCGTCGGGCCGTCACCCGACGTGGGACCACGCGCGCGGGGGTATGGCCGAGGCGTGACGACGTCCCCGAACGTCAGCCCCAGCCAGCCGCCGGGCGAAGACTTGATTGGTGATCTAGATCTGCACGCCCGGGATCTCCCGGAAGAACGTCATGCGCCCGAGGCGGACCTTGGTGGCGTGATCCGCATAGGGAGGCAACCGGCCACTGGAGTCCCGGAAGAAGATGAGGTGGCTGCCCACGGCGGCCTCCCCCCGGATGGCCCGGTCCACCGCCGCCGCGATGCCGTTCACGCGCTCGATGTTGCCGAGGTTCATCGAGAAGTAAACCCGGTTGTGATCGTAGTTCGAGCTCAGGTAGCTTGACCGGATCAGGCTGGGGATCGGGTGGCCGGTGCGACGGCTGTAGTTGATGATGGTCCGAGCCACCGCCGCCCAGACCTCGGGGCGCTCCCCCCGAGCCTCGGCCGCCACCGCCCGGATCAGGGCCTCGCGCTCCCGGGGACCGATGCCACCGCTCCCACCGACCGGGTCCACCCCCCCGAGCGAGAGCCCATCGGTGCCGAAGGCTGGCACTGGCAGGGAGGGAGCAGCAGCCCCGGCCCCGCCGAGCCCCGGGCGTCCCACCGGCTTGCGTAGATCGGCAGGAAGGGCGTCAGTTGACGTCACGGAGTTGCTCCTCCTCGGGCACGGGCCAGCGGGGCCCACCGGCACATCCACCAGGGATGTCGCCGACCAGGCGGCCCGTCTTGCGGGGCTTAACGCCAGGAATACCCAATTTTTACCTTGTCCTCGCGGCCAGGTTCAGGCCTCGCAGCGAGGCCGGCCGACGGCACCAGCCAGCCAGCCGGCCAGGCGCTCGTACTGGGCCGGGTGGTTGTAGGCGAAGGCAGAGACCCGCACCAGACGTCCGGTGCCTGCCGGGTGGGGAAAAAGGGGCAGCTCGAAGCCTGCATCGAGCAGGCGGGCCTGCAGCCCCACGGGCACGGGTGGCCCGGGGGGGGGCGCCTCTTCCCCCGGGGGGAGGGGCAGCGAGGCCATCGCGGGCAGCATCTCCTCAGGCACCGGCCGGTCCACCCCGAGGGCCTCCGCCAGCAGGCCCTGAGCCAGGCTGGCCAGGGCCCTGTTGCGCGCCATCAGGGCCGGCCAGCCCCCCTCGAGCAGGCCCCCGAGGCACGCGATGGCTGCCGGCACAGCCAGCACCGCCGTCGGATCGAGGGTCCCCACCCAGTCGAAGGTGAGCTGGAAGGCGGCCCGATCGTCTCGGGGGTTATAGAAGCCATGGCTCGTCACGAGTGGCGCCACGCGGGCGCGCCGATCGGCCCGCACGTGCAGGAAGGCGGCCCCCTTCGGCGCGCCGAGCCACTTGTGGCAGTTGCCCGTGTAGTAGGCGGCCCCCAGGCGGCGAAGGTTCAGCGCCACCTGGCCTGGCGCGTGCGCGCCGTCGACCAGCGTGTCCACGCCCCGCCGCGCCAGCGCCTTCACCAGGGCCTCGATGGGGTACACCACGGCCGTGGGGCTGGTGATGTGGTCGAGCACGGCGAGGCGCGTGCGGGGGCCCGTGGCGGCCAGCACCGGGCCGATGACGTCCCCGGGGCCCGCCAGGGGAAAGGGCACCTCCGCCTCCACCACCCGCGCCCCCGTGCGCTCGGCCGTGCGGCGGAGGGCCTTCCGCACCGCGGGGTAGGCCTGGGTGGTCGTGAGCAGCTCGTCCCCCGGCCGCAACGGGAGCCCGGCCAGCACGGTGGCGACGCCCGTGGTGGCGTTGGGCACGAACGCCAGCCCGGCAGGGTCGGCCCCCAGGAAAGCCGCGAGCGCCTCGCGCACCTCGTCGAGCAGCCCCTCGAGCTCCCGCGCCAGGAAGCGCACGGGCTGGGCTTCCATGCGCTCGCGCCAGGCCTGCTGGGCGGCAAGCACCGGCCGCGGGCAGGCCCCGAACGAGCCGTGGTTCAGGAAGTCGAGCCCGGGTTCCAGCAGCCAGGTGCCTGCCCCGACCGCGGCCAGGCCGGCCACGGGCTCAGGGGGCATCGGCCTCGTCAGACCCCGCCAGCGTGTCCACGAGCTGATCAAGGGCCCACGTCAGGTCTTCCTCGCTGATGACCAGCGGCGGCGCAAACCGGATCACCGTGTGGTGCGTCTCCTTACACAGCAGCCCCCGGGCCCAGAGCGCCTCACAGAAGGGGCGCGCGGCCGTGTTGAGCTCGATGCCGATCATCAGCCCCCGACCACGCACCTCCACGACGTGCCGGCTGTTCATCGCGCGCAGGCGCGCAAACGCCAGCTCGCCGAGGCGGGCCGCTCGCTCTGGCAGTTGCTCGCGCTCGACCACCTCGAGGGCCGCCAGCGCAACGGCACAGCCCAGGGGGTTGCCTCCAAACGTCGAGCCATGGTCGCCGGGCCGGAAGACAGCCATGACGTCCTCTCGGGCGCACATCGCCGAGACGGGATAGCAGCCCCCCGAGAGCGCCTTACCCAGCACGAGCACGTCAGGCGTCACGCCTTCGTGCTGGAAGGCGAACAGCTTGCCCGTGCGCCCGAGCCCCGTCTGGATCTCGTCGAGCATCAGCAACACGTTGTTCGCCTGGCAGAGGGCAGCCACCTCGCGCAAGTAACCATCGGGGGGCACGATGATCCCGGCCTCGCCCTGGATGGGCTCGAGCGAGACGGCCGCCGTGTTCGGCCCGATCGCGGCCCGCAGCGCCTCGACGTCTCCGTAAGGCACCACCTTGAAACCGGGCGTGAAGGGGCCAAAGCCCTCCCGGTACTGGTCCTCTGTGGAGAAGCTCACGATCGAGATGGTGCGGCCATGGAAGTTGCCCGTGCACGTGACGATCTCGGCCTGCCCCTCGGGCACGCCCTTGACCTGGTAGGCCCACTTCCGCGCGGCCTTGAGCGCCGTCTCGACGGCCTCGGCCCCGGAGTTCATCGGCAGCACCTTGGGCAGGCCCGTCAGGCCCACCAGCTTCTCGTAGAACCGGCCGAGCTGGTCATTGTGGAAGGCCCGCGAGGTGAGCGTGACGCGCTGCGCCTGCCGCACCAGGGCGTCGACGATGTGGGGGTGGGCATGCCCCTGGTTCACGGCGGAGTAGGCCGAGAGGCCGTCCAGGTAGCGGCGGCCCTCGACATCGGTCACCCAGGCCCCTTGCGCCTCGGCGATCACGATGCCGAGGGGGTGGTAGTTGTGAGCGCCGTGGCGGTCCTCGAGGGCAATCAGGGCCTCGGTGCGGGGCAGGGAGTGGCGAGCGTCAGTGGTCGTCATGCCCCCCATGATGGCACGCCCCCGGCCGCTTTGGAACCCCCGTGACGCCTCTTTCTTGTCGCCGCGAGCGCGCTGACCTACCATGGCCGCCGCACGGGAGGAGGTGGCCATGATCGTGGGCGTCGCGACGGTGGAACTCGAGCTGACGGACATCGGATCGCTCAAGGACAAGCGCGCGATCGTCCGGCCGATCGTCCAGAAGCTGATGAACCAGTTCTCGGTGATGGCGGCGGAGGTCGACGCGCTGGACGACCCCGAGGCCGCGACGATTGGCATCGTCCTGTGCGCGAACGAGCAGCAACACGCGAACCGCGTGCTCTCGAAGGCCCTCGACTGGCTGGAGCACCACCAGTTCGAGGCGCACGTGGCGGACGTCGTGACGGAGTTCCTGACGGTCTGAAGCCCCCATCAAGGCCTCGCCCGGCGGGCAGGCCCGGGCTGACGCCCAGGACCGTCGTCACGGCCCTGCCACCGGCCGTCAGGGCCCGAACGTCGGCTCCTTCCGCTTCGCCCGGCCCCGGGCGCGGCCTTCAGCCGGAGGCGCAGCCCTGACGGGAGGCCACGGGGCGGTGCCCCCGCGCGGCCACAAAGGCGGGCGACGTCAGCCGCCGGTGCAGCTCGCCCGCCTCGGCAGCAAGCGGCTGCCCCGAGGCCGCGTGGGTGGCGAGGGCCCCCTCCCGCCCCGTGTGCGTGGCCGCGTCGATCGTCACCACGAACAGCCAGCAGAGCAACCGCCCGACGTCATCGGCAGGCCGAAACGCGGCGACGTCCTGCCGCAGGGCCCTATCGAGCACGGCACCGGCGTCGACATACTCGTACAGGGCCGCCATCGCCAGCGGGACATCCTCGGCAGCGAGCCGGCCGGCGTGAGCGCCGAGGTGGGCGCGCAAGGCATCGAGAGCAGGGTGGACGGACATGGGGCAACCTCCGGGCTCAGGCCCTGATCCTAGCAGAGATCGCCGGGGCCGATCCCCCCCCAGGCCTTAACATTCATAACGCAACCTTGACGTCAGCGTCCGGGCCCCAGCCCCCACAACATGGCGGACCATGTGGCAGGTGACGCCCGATGATGCAGCACTACCTCGAGATCCTGAAGCGAGGCGGCAAGCCCGCCGCCCCGGAGCGCCCGCGGGAAGAGGGCCTCGCAGCCCTTGTGGCGGGGGACGTCGCGCGGGCCGAGGCCCTGCTCCCCCGCGCCCTCGCGCAACACCCCGAGGACCCCGAGGTGCTGATGGGCCTCGCCACCCTCGCGGACCGCAGCGGCAGGCCTGAGGAGGCCCTCGGCTGGCTGCAACGGGCTCACCGCCGCAACGCCCGGGACCTCGGTCTGCTGCTCGCGCTGGGGTCGGCCTACGAGGCCGTGGGGGAGCCGGCCCAGGCCCTCGCAAGCTACCGGCAGGCGCTCACGGTGGATGCCCGGTGTGCCAGGGCCCACCGCGGGATCGGGGCGCTGCTGCGCGACGAGGAGCCCCACGAGGCCATCAAGGCCCTGAACCAGGCCGTCTACCATGACCGCACGAACCTGGAGGCGCGCCTGATGCTGGCCGAGCTGTGTCTCCAGCTGGGCGACGCGATACGGGCCGTGACCCAGCTGCACCTCGTGCTGCGGCTCGCGCCCGGCCGGGCCGAGGTCCACCGGCTGCTGGCTCTGGCGGCCGAGCGCCTCGGCGACCGGCGGCAGATGGTGACGGAGCTCGAGCTGGCAGTGGCCCTGGCGCCTGGCACGGCGGAGGACTACTGGAAGCTCGCCCAGGGCCACCTGGCCCTCGGGCGGGACCACGAGGCGCTGGCGGCGTTGGCCCAGGCCGCGCGCCTCGAGGACACCCCCGGCAAGCTGCATGTGGCCTGGGCGAGCCTGGCCGAGGCCTGTGGGCTCATCAGCGTCGCGCTGGACGCCTGGCGGGTGCTGTCGGGCGTGATGGCCCACCAGGGGGAGGCCCACCACCAGCTCGAGCGCCTGCTCGGGCTGCCACCTGGCCCGCAGGCGCAAGCCGCCTGAGCCACGCAGCGGCGCGTCAGGGAAGGCGGGCGCTGAGGGATTCGAACCCTCGGAGGCTTTCACACCTCATTCGTTTTCAAGACGAACGCAATCGACCACTCTGCCAAACGCCCACGCGCCACGTCCGAGGCGGACGGGCACGGGGCCAATATACCACGTGGGAGGCAGCGGGAGCCGGTCACTCCTGGGCCGTGACCGGCTTGCGCCCCTCGACGGGCGAGAGGCCCTGCAAGGAGGCCGGGCTGAGGGCCTTGTCCGCGTTGAGCCGGCCATACCCCCAGGAGGGGTCCCAGCCGGGCGTGCCGAAGTCGTCGGTGGAGGCCAACAGGTGGGTCCGCACGCGATCGACCATCCCGGCCGCGGCCGGCACGGAGGCCAGCGAGGCGTTGTCCTGGTCGTACTTCGCAAACACCAGGGCCGCCACGCCCGCAACGTACGGCGCGGCCTCCGAGGTGCCCGACACGGTCGCGTAGCCGGTCTGAGCAGGCTGCCCCACGCTCCCCACCTGGGAGGGCGAGTTGGGGATGGGGGCCCGGGTGGAGCTGCCGGGGGCCACCAGGTCGAGGCGGGGCCCGTAGTTGGAGTAGTGGGCCACGAACTCCGTGCCCATGTAGGTGCCGGTCGCCCCGACCGCGATCACCCCCGGCGTGTTGGCCGGCGGCGCGACGTAGGGCGCCCCCTGGTTCCCCGCGGAGGCGACGACGAGGACGCCCTTGGAGCGGGCGAACGACACGGCGTCGTTGTAGATCGGGATGACGCGGCCCGTGTTCGCCCCGAGGCTCATGTTGATGACGCGCACCCGAGCGCCCCCTGGATCCACGTAGGTGGCGGCGTAGCGCATGGCCTCGATCACGTCGCTCAGCAAGAAGGTCGTGCGCCCCTCCTCGTCGTAGCTGTCAGCCTTGATCGGCATGATGCGGCAGCCCCAGGCCACCCCGGCCGTCCCTTTGCCGTTGTTGCCGATGGCCCCGATGATGCCGGCCGTCAAGGTTCCGTGGCCGAGATCGTCAGCCAGCACACCAGCCCACTGCTCCTCGGTGCCTGAGAGCCCCTCGGGCTTGGTCGTGACGTTGCGCCCTCCGATGAGACGGTCGCCCTGCGCCGACACCCGGAACTCCTCGTGCGTGAAGTCGATGCCCGAGTCAATCACGGCCACGATGACCTTTGCCTGATCGACCCCGCCGAGCCGATCCCAGGCAGCCTCCGTGTTGCCGAAGGCCGGGTGGTGCGCCCACTGGTCCACATACATCGGGTCGTTGGGCACGAGGTGAGGATGGGCCTGCACGTCGAGCTCCACGCGCGTGACCTCGGGCCTGGCAGCCAGCCGCGCCCGCACCTCGCCGAGCGCCGCGCGGTCCCGCACCCGCAGCGTCAGGACCCGCCGGCTCTCCCAGTCGGAGTCCCGCAGAAGCACGACCTCGTCCAGGCCCGCGCGAGTCAGGAACTCCCGGCCCGTCAACCCGGGGTGCAGGCTCACGATCAGGCGGTCTGCCGCGTACGTCGCCTGGGAGGTGGGGGGGGCCACAGCGGGCGGCGCGGGGCGCCCCATGTCGGCCACGGGCGCCACGGCAGGGGGGGGCCCCTCTGGCAGGGCAACAGGCGCCAGAGCCCTGGGAGCCTCGCAGCCCACCAGCAGCAGCAAGGGCCAGGTCCAGCCGCCAATCCCGAGACGTGTGCGCGGCTGGGTCATGGCTGGAAGACCTCCACCGTCTGCAGGGCCCGACGCTCCCGACCAAAGCCACCGATGGCCCACAGCGCGCCCCGGAAGGCCGTCAAGGACAGCAAGCCGCGGGCCGTCGGCATCGGACGCTGCGCGACCCAGCGGTCCCCCGCCGTCAGCGAGAAGGAGTACACGGTGTCAAGCGGGTTGCCCGCCTCGTCGAAGCCGCCGGCGAGGTAGAGGACCCCGGTCTCCGGCACATAGGCAGCGGCGGCGCCGTGGAGCTTCGCTGGCAGCGCAGCGGGGGCAAAGGACCCGCCGTCTTTGGCCCAGGTCCCGGTTGTGCCATCGTAGACCTGCACATGGTCGACGGGCGTCGGCTTGCCCCCCGTGAAGGTGTAGCCACCGAGCACATACAGGCGGCCCTGGGCCACCACCGAGGCCGCCCCGGCCACCGGCACGGGCATCGCCGGGCCGTCCACCGCCCCGGCCCGGCCTGCAATCGCCACCAGCTCGACGCGCGACACGACCTGGCCTGGCTTCGCCACCCCGCCTGCGATCACGAAGGTGCCCCCCACCACGCCCCCCGCGGCGGCGTACCGTCCCGTCGTCATCGAGCGGGCAGCCTCGTCCTTGCGTGCAGAGGCGTAGCCCTCCGGGTGCCGGTACAGGTGCAGCGCCGCGCTGCCCTGCGTGCCATCGGCGTTCTGCAGGCCGGCCAGGCCGCCAGCCAGCCACAGCTCCGAGTCGTCGTATGCCATGGCGCCTACCCCGAGGCTCAGGCCCTGGGCCAGCACGAACCCCTCGCCCTTCAGCCCGTGCTGCACGTCGTGGGAGTCATCCAGGCTCCAGCGCTCGGCCCCGGGCTCGAGGGTCTCGCGCGAGGGCCGGTGGTCCCCCTCGATGACCACCAGGGCCTCCTTGAAGGCACCCGCGACATGGCCCGCCCGGGGCCGGCTGAGGTAAGGCCGGAGGCCCCACTGCCCCGTCAGTTCCTCGAACGAGAGCTGAAGGCCCGTGGAGGGCACGATGCTGGGGAAGGCGCTGCCCGTGGGAGGCGCCGGCGTGGGCACGGACGGATCGACCGCCACCGCGCCGGAGGCCCCGCTGGTCAGGGCCGCCAGGGTGTCCGGGTCAAGAAACTGGCTGACCCCACCCGTGCCCCGGGTCGCCGCCGTGGCCGGGCTGGGGGCCTTTCCCAGGCCATTCGCCCGCCGCCGCACGGTCACCACGTCTTCCTCGGGTGGGGGCTGAGAGGGGCCGAAGCAGCCGCTGACGACAAACAGCCCCAGCAGCGCGGGCAGCAAGGGGCGCGTCACGGCGTCAGCTCCTCGGTGGCGTCCGCAGGCAGCGGCAGCCCCAGCTCTGAGACATGGGTCCCCGTCAGCCCGCCTGCCACCACGATCCGCTTGCCTCCATCCATCGCCCCGGCCGCGGGCCGCAGGCGGGCGGTGCGGAGCGGCGCGCGCAGCGTCCAGGTGTCCGTGGCCGGGTCGTAGACCTCCACGGCGCGGCTGGGCACGTCGTTGCGCTCCTCCCCGCCTATCACCCAGACCTTGCCGGCGACGACCACGGCCGCGGCGTGCGCCCGGGGGGTCGGCATGGGCGCCACCTCCTGCCACGCGCCGCTGGAGAACCTGTGCACGAGGCCCGAGGGGCCGTTGCCGTTCCAGCCCCCCAGCAGGTACCAGTCGGAGCCGACGACGGCGCTGGCCGGGCTGGCGCGCTCGGAGCCCTCGGGCAGCCCGGGCGGAGGGTTGGGCTCGAAGGTGCCACTGGCCGGCAGAAAGGCCAGCATCTCGGTGAAGGGCTCCGGGTCGATGTCGGGGCGGTTCGGGATGTGGGTGTAGCCACCCGCCACGAGGATCTGGTCCCCCAGGCGGGCGGCTGCACACTCCGAGAGCAGGACCGTCGGCGCCTTGGGGTAGCGCTGCTGCGAGAGGGTGAGGGGGGCGTCGAGCATCGTCGCCGGCGCGGCTCCAGCGGCATCGACGACGTGGACACGATCGGTGCCCAGGCCTGCCACCTGCCCACCGAAGACATAGATCTTGTCGCCCACGGCCGCCACGCCGGCCCCGAACCAGGGGAAGGAGGTCGGCAGCGGGTTGGCCGGCTCCCACTTGCCGGCACGGGTGTAGCGGTAGGCCTCGGTGGCCGCTGCCACGCGCGGCTCGCCCGTGATGCCGGGGGCCATGCCGGCGGGTTGCTCCAGGCCCCCGAGCATGTACAGTCGCTCCGCGCCCCCCCCCAGGGTGAGGCACATCCCTCCCCCCACCCGAACGGGCAGCCTGTCCCCGACCGACGACCGGGAGAAGGTCATGGACGGCATCCGGGGCGCGAGGGCCTCCTGCGACACCCGAAACGGAACCTCTTGCGGGGCCAGGTCCGGCCCGACGTTGGCGGCCAGCGGCGTGAGCCGCAGCGTGTAGTCCTCGGCCCTTGGCGCGATGGGCCCGAGCAGCACGGGCTCGCCACGCAGCGAGACGACGGGCGCCGAGATGGCGTCGTTCACGCTGACGGCCACGCCTGTGCCGCTGGGGAAATCGAGGAAGCCCACGCTGACGTAGGCTGGCTTCGACACCCACGCCTCCTGGGGGGCGGGCAGGTTCTTGGTGGTCGCCTCTTTCAGGGCGTCCGCCACAGCGCCGACGTCCACGAGGCGCGGCGAGGGGACGCGGAAGCGCTCGAGCAGATCGTTGACGACGCTCTCGAGGACTGTCGTGCTCAGGGAGGAGCTCGCCGGGGCCCCGTACCGAGCCTGCCACGCCAGGTAGACGTCGTGGTACAGGGTGGAGCGCTCGCTGAGCGCCAGGCGCACCACGCCCGGCTCGATGTCGCCATAGCCGCCGAAGTGCAGGCCGTCCACCACGGCCCCCGCGTCCGTCAGGAACTGGACCGTCACCAGGCGCAACAGCCCCGTGGGGATCTCCACCAGCGTGGCGGCGGCCTCCGCGCCCGGCGTGATCGGGACGTCCCGCACGATCGGCTGCGTGATGCCCGCGCCCTGGATCGTGATCCGGGCCTGCTTGGTGGGCGTCACCCCAAGCAGCGCCCGGCGCCCCGCCGCCGGCCATCGCAGTTCCAGCCGGGCGGCAGCGCGAGCCACCGGCTGGGGCGGTTCCACCAGGGGCAGGGCCTGGCAGCCCGCCACCAAGGCGAGCAGGGCCAGGCTCATTGACGAGGCTAGAGCGCGCGCCACCGGCGGACCTCCCACGCTTCCTGTGCTCAATATTCCCGTCCGGGCCAGCCTGAAACTGAGAGGTTCCCGACCAAGAAAAACGCCCCCGCTCCAAGGAGCGGGGGCGAGATCACCAGCAGCCTACTTGGCCGCAGCGGGCACCAGATCGAGCAGGAACCCGTCGTAGATGCCGTTGCGCTGAACGTTCAGGTTCTTGACGCGGTCGATGGAGGCCGGCGTCGCGTAGAGTGAAAGGTCGCGCATGCGGACATCCGTGAGGGAGAACGAGTGCGCGTTGTTATCGGGCAGCTGGATGCGCCACGCCAGATTCATCGAGTTGGCGCCGTTCGCCTTGAACACGAACTCGCGTGGCGCCCCGTCAAGCGTCGCCTGAACCTCGATGTCTCCGGTCATAGCCAGGTCCGGGCTGTTCAGCGTGACGCTGAACATCGGGCTGTACTTGGGCACGAAGATCTCGAGATTGTTGGCCTGCATCACCCGGTAACCCGCCGTGATGGTCCGTCGGGCCGTCGAGCCGATGCCAGCGCCCGGGTTCTTGCCCGGCGTGGGGTTGGGCCCATTGGTGAAGCCCTGCACGCCAATGGTGAAGGTCTCCCGGGCGTAGTTGTAAGCCTTGCCGTCAGGGCCGACTGGCTGGGCCGCGGTGTCCCGGACAATCTTGTCACGCGCCACCGTCCACCGGCAGTAGCACCAGCCGTTCCACGCGTAGCCCCGTCGGACGGTCTCGTTGGTGCCCGTGGAGAGATCGATCCAGCCGGCATTCCACTTGTCGACCCACGAATCCTCCACGGCCGGTTGCGCCGGCTCGTCGATGATCTTGACCACCAGGTCATTGGCGGAGTCCAGGGCCACAAAGGCCTTGCCCTGCAGGTCCGCCTTCAGGGCGTCGAGAAGTGCGCCGTTCTGGGTCAACCGGTACGCGGCGGCCGGATCTGCTGCCCCACCCCCATCCGCCGGATCGGGGTCAGGCTCGGCGCTCGGCGAGGCCTTGGGCTTCGGCGGCTGCCACAACAGCTCGTCGTCGTACTTCTGCATGAGCGCCCAGGTCCAGTCGGTGGAGCCGTACTTGACCAGCGTGCCCTTCTGCGTGCGCATGCCGCTGGCGTCCGCGCTCGTGACCACCTCCCAGTGAGACACCTCAGGCTTGGCGGGTGTGCCGGCCACGAACTCCTTGGACCAGTACCCGTTGACGCCCGACACCTGGGTGGTCGTCGTGTTGCCGAACTTGACGTAAGAATTATGCGCCGGGTTCGGGTCATACGCCGGCTTGCCGTCGAGCGTGGGGTCGTCGGACTCCCACTTGACGTTGACGGCCATCAGGCGTTCCGGCTTGGGCGGCGGCGGTGGCCAGTAGTTGCAGAACGCTTCGATGCGCGCGTCCTTCTTGAAGTTTCCTCCCTTGCCCGCCGGCAGGGGTGCCATGCCCTCGGTCATCACGCCGCGCCGCTCGGTCAGGAACGGATCCGCAGGCTGCTTGGTGATGTCCATGCGCTCGAGCCGGGGGCCGTCGACGGGCATCGTGACGAGCCACTGACCCTTGTCATCCTGCGTGAGGCTGTACCGCTCTGGCGTGTAGTCCTCGTACATGCTCTTGAGCTCAGGAATGAGGCGATCATCCGCCTTGGCAGACACCATGAGCTTCTGGCCGGCAACGACGTGGGCCTCGCCGAGGTCCATCTGGAACCGCATGCCGGCCAGGAACTGGTTGGTGTTCTTCTCCTGCGAGGTGTCGAGCCGCACGAACCGCACATAGGTGTCCTGCGACAGAGCGCCGGGTGGAATCACCGCCACCAGCGTGCCGTCCTCGCTGACGTACTTGCCGCCCTGCGATGCCTTGATCAGCATCGGCGCGGCCGTGTCGACGGCAGCCAGCCCCTCGTCGTTCAGGGCCGGTGCAGCCAGGGGCTGGCCGTGGGTCTCCCCGGCGTCTGCAGCCTCCACGGCGACGGGCCCGCCGGCGCCGTTGGTCGCTGCCGCCGTGCCGCCAGCCACGTTCCCCCGGCCGGCTGCCTTCCCCGTGTCCTCGCCCGGGCGGGTGCCAGACGGCAAGGAGCAGCCGGCCAGCACGGCCAGCCCGAGCGTCAGGGAAAGCCAACTTTTCTGACCGCGTGTCGTGTGCATCTCCATCCCTCCACTGTCCTGCGGCTGCGCCTTGAACCAGGTGACAACCTTGCTGGGCGTCGGTGCGGACGTCACCACCGACTCGGGGGTCCCGGCTCGGACCCCAGGCCCGATGGTTCGGTGAGGCCACGTCGTTCAGCGGCCAACCTCACCATACCCAGGTGTGATCACGGGCCCCGTTAAGATTACGTTATGAGGCCCAGCCCGATCAGGGCCCCAGCGGCAGCTCGTAGACCCGCACCCGCGGCTCGTTGAGCAGGATCACGTAGCAGCGCCCGCCCCCGCTGGCGAAGGCCACCACCTCCGGGCCCGTCTTCACGGTGGTGACCTGCCCATCCGCCGTCAGGCGTCGCACGGCCGGCGGGATGAGATCGGCCACCAGGAAGGTGCCCGGGGCCTCTTCCACGATCGCGCTCGGCGCCCGAAAGCCGGCCGCTGAACCGACGCCGTCGACCTGCGCGTTCAGGACGCCCCCCGCCACCGTGGTCACCGCCCCATCGCGCGTCACGCGCCGGATGGCCTTGTTCCCCCGGTCCAGAACGAGCAAGGTGCCAGAGGCCTCCATCACGAGGCTGACCGGCTCGTTGAAGGCCGCGGCCGAGGCCTCGCCGTCGAGCAAAGCCGCCGAGCCCGTCCCCGCCAGGGTGCTCACGCCCCCCTCCGGGGTGATCACGCGAAGCCGGTGGTTGTCCGTGTCCGCCACGAAGATGGTGCCGTCCGCCGCCACGGCCAGCCCCCTCGGACCGTTCAGCTGCGCATCGCGGCCTGCGCCGTCCAGCCAGCCAGGGCTGCCGGTGCCAGCCAGGGTCGTGACGCGGCCGCCCTGAACGCGCCGCACGGCATGGTTGCCCGTGTCGGCCACGAGCAGCGCGCCATCGGGGGCCACGGCCAGCCCCACGGGGCCCTGGAACGAGGCCCCCCCCGTGTTGGGGCCAGCGGAGAGGGCAATGCCATCGTTCAGGCCAAAGCCGCCTCCCCCCGCCAGGGGCAAGGTGTCACCCGAGGCCGACACGCGCCGCAACATCCCGGCGGCGGTGTCCGCCACATAGACCGTGCCGCTGGCATCGACGGCCAGGCCCTCCGGCCCCTGAAAGCGAGCCAGGTCCCAGGGCCCGTCGATGACGCCCGACTCGAGCGTGCCGGCCAGCGTCCGGCCGCCATCCGGCCCGACGGTCGGCGTGGGGCGTGGCGTGGGGCTCGGCCGGGGCGTGGGCGTGGGCGTTGCCGTGGGCGCGACCGAGCCTCCCTCGAGGCCGGACGGCCCCGAGGGAAGGGCGGTGCCCGCGGGCGCGGGCGTGACGCGGGCCTCGCCCGGGAGCCCCAGCGCCGGGGCCGAGGCCCCCGCCCCGGGCGTCGCCCCCAGCCCGGCGGACGCCCGGTTGGTGCGGGCTGCCGGCCGGATGGGCTTGCCGGCCCCCGGCGAGGGAGCCGGCGCGGCCGTACAGCCGAGGGCAAGAACCCCCGCAAGGACGATGACCAGGGGCCATCGGGGACGCCAGGTGGCCATGACAAGCTCCGGGCAAGAGGGCAGGTTTCGGCCTTATACCCGGCCCGCCGTCCGCTCGGGCAGCGTTACTGACGGTGCGCCGCGGGCGCGAGCACCCGATCCGTCACGGCCAGCTGCACGCCCAGGCCTGCCGCCGTGCCCACCGCCATCTTGCCGGCCTCCTTCCCGACGGCCCGCGCCGCTCCCGGGAAGCGCACGGCCGCCAGGGCCAGCATCACGCCGCTCAGCACCTTGTGCTGCCCGACGAAGCCCGTGACGGGCTTCCAGAAGTAGTCGTTGACGGGGTTGGCGACGTACTTCACGAACGCCTCCGCGGCGGGCCGCGCCTGCGCGTCCGTGACCTTCTCCTCGAAGACGTTGACGATCGCCGTGCCGAAGGTGCGATCCCACAGGTCGTTGGCCACCATGCCCGCCGCAAAGCCCGCTGCGCCAGCCACGAAGAGCGGTGCCCCGACGGGGGCCAGCGCGGCGGCGGCCACCGCACCGCCCGTCGTCCAGGCGATGTTGCTGAGGGTGTTCGCCACCACCCGCCCCATGTAAGCGTTGGCCTGGATCTCGCCCCGGCGGAACTTCTGGCTCTCGAAGAGGCCCTCGAGCGGGATGGAGAACGCGACGCCAGTCTTGACCTCGCCGGCCCACTGATCCCGCGTCATCCGCGTGCCAGCCAGGCCAGCGAGCCGCTTCGCCCGCTCGGCCACGCCCGCCGGCGTGGCGGCGGCGATGGGGCGGCGGGCGTCGATGGCGGGGCTGGTCATCATCGGGGTCCTCGAGCGGGGCTGTCGAGGGTATCGCCCGGGGCCGGCCAGGGGTTGCGTTAAGTCGCTGTAACTTAACCGAAGCTTCAACCCGGCGAGGCGGCACGCATCTCGTTCAGGAAGCGCGAGGGCGTGACGTCCTTGGCGCTCCCGAAGCGCTGCCGCTCGCGGCCGTAGCTCAGGTGCAGGTGCTTGCGGGCCCGGGTGATGGCCACGTAGCACAGCCGCCGTTCCTCGGCGAGGTCTCCGTCGTCGATGGCGGTCTGGTAGGGCAGCGTGCCTTCTTCAACCCCGACGACGAACACCGCGTCCCACTCGAGCCCCTTGCTGGCATGGATCGTGAGAAGCTGGACGGCCCCCGTCCGCCTGTTACCCTTGGGCGGCTGGGTGGCGGCCTCGATCCGCTGGAAGAGGTCCCGGACGCTCTTGGGCTCCCAGCGCTTGATCTGGGCGTGCATGGCCGCCAGGCAGTCGAGCTTCTGGGCGTCGCCCTGCCCCTTCCCCTTCTCGAGCTTGGCCTTGTACTGGGTCTGCGAGATGACCTGGTAGTACAGCTCTGCCACAGAGCCCTGGAAGCGCTGCCACCCGTGGATCATGGCCAGCACGTGCTTCACGAGCCCTTTCTGGGCCAGCGTCGGCAGCGGGATCTCGTCCACCTGGTGGCAGACCGAGACCAGATCCGTCTGCTGCCGCTCCCCCTCCACCTTGAGCATCGCCAGCGCCTCCCGAGCGAGGCCCAGCTTGGTGAGCAGCTTCTCCACCGCGAGGTCAGCGAGGGGGTGACGCCCCCGCAGCGAGAGCCGCAGGTACGCCAGCGTCTCGGCCACCTCGGCCTGCTCGTAGAAGCTCCCGCTCTTCTTGACGGTGAAGGGGATCTCGCGCTGGGACAGGGCGTCGAGCAGCGGCATGCCCTGGGCGTGCGTCCGCAGCAGGATCGCGATCTCGTCCGGGATGACGCCCCCCTTGATCAGGGCGGCGATGCGATCCGCCACCTCCTCGGCCTCGGCGAAGTTGTCCGCAAACTGGGCGATGTGGACGCTGTCGGCCTTCGAGGGACGGGCGGCCTTGATGGTCTTCTCGATGCGCCCCGCGTTGTGGGCGATGAGCTGGTTCGCCAGCGTGACGATCTGGGGCGTGGAGCGGTAGTTGGTCTCGAGGAAGAGCTGGGTCGTGCCCGCGTAGTCCTTGCGGAAGTTCAGGATGTTGTTGAGGTCGGCAGCCCGGAAGCCGTAGATGCCCTGGGCGTCGTCGCCGACGGCGAAGAGGTTGTTGCGGGGGTGGGCAAGCAGGCGCAGCAGCTCGTACTGGGCCCGGTTGGTGTCCTGGTACTCGTCCACGAGCAGGTGGGTGAAGCGATCCCGCACCTCCTTCGCGATCGCCGGCCGCTCCTCGAGCAGCCGCACGGCGAGACCGATCTGGTCGTCGAAGTCCATCAGGTGCTGGCGCACGAGGCGCTTCTGGTAAGCGCCGTACAGGTGGGCGTAGCGCACCTCGTCCGGATCAGCCGAGTGACGTTTGATGGCGTCCGCCCCGACCAGCATGCACTTGGCTCGCGAGATGAACATCGCGAGCTGGTCCCACTTGATGTCCGTCATCGTGTGCTCGCGGGCGAGCAACTCGAAGAGCGTGCGCTGCACCGCGGGGGTGACGAGCGCTGGCGGCCGCCCTGGCGCATAACCAAGCAGCTCGTAGCGGCCATCGAGCAGCCGCAGGCAGATCGCGTGGAAGGTGCCGATCGTCAGGCGTTCGGCGATCGCCTTGCTGCCGACCGCCTTCGCCACCCGCTCGGCCATCTCCATGGCGGCCTTCTTCGTGAAGGTGACGGCCAGGATCGCCTCGGGGGCCACGCCCTGCTGCAGCATGTAGGCGATGCGGTTGGTCAGCACCGTCGTCTTGCCCGACCCCGGGGCTGCCACCACCAGGACGGCCCCATCCAGCCGCGTGACGGCCTCCCGCTGTTCGGGGTTGAGGTTGGCAAGGAGCGGGTTGGCGCCCGCGTGGGTGGCGAGCAGCGAGAGCTGGGACATGGATCTCCGGGAAGCGAGCGACCGCAGGCCGGGTAAGGGCCCTCGGGGCGGTCCACCATGGTAGCAGCCAGCCCGGCGTTTTGTCCGGCCAGAGCACCGGTCAAGTCCTGAGCCCCGCCAGCCCCGCCAGCCCTGAACGCCGATCGCGGCGTCGCGCGTCGGTCCGTCCCTTCGCCCACGATGCGCCCTCGTCACCCCTCACGCTCGGGGCTCCGAGCGTCGCGCAGCAGGTCCGTTCTCAGCTGCCCGCCGCCAGGCCCCCGCCCGGAGAGCGCGGGCAACAATTAAACTGAAATTAACCCTTAAACAACCACCCCTTCCCGATCCCGGGTTCAGCCCCGGGTGCCTGCCGGCGACAAGGGCTGCGGGCAGGCCAGGCGCCTGCCGACAGTCCGGCAGGTGCTCACGGAGGTGCTCACGTGGCTCGCAGGTTGATCGCGGCGGTGGTCGCCGCCGCTTGGCTCGGGGGGTGTGGCGTCGGGGTCGGTCCCGGGCCAGCAAAGGGCCGGTCCGGCCAGGTCGGCACGAACTCGTACCAGGGTGCGGCCCGGGGCGTGCGGGCCATGTACCTGGCGGCCTTCAAGTCGGCCGACAAGGATGAGAACGGCTACCTCACGCTCCAGGAGATGATGCCGGCGCTGCCTGCCCACATCGGGCTGGCTCCGACCGAGCCTGCCCGCGCGGCCAAGGCCCTGTTCGACGCGCTGGACCTCAACAAGGACGGCAAGGTGCGCTTCCGGGAGTTCACCAACCCCCAGGTGCTGCAGGCAGCCATCGCCACGTTCCGGCACGAGGTCGGCAAGACGTTTGCCAGCCTGGACCGCAACGGTGACCGGGTGCTGATCGAGGCGGAGCTCGTCAAGACGCCCGTGACCCTCGAGGCGGCTGATCGAAACCGGGATGGCAAGCTGACCATCTCGGAGTTCGAGGACGCCTTCGCCGCCACCCTCGGCCAGGGCCCCGAGCCCGGCGAGCCTCCCACGGCCGAGCCCCCCGCCCCGGCAGAGCCTGGCGGAGAGGAGCCCCCGGCGGCCGCTCCGGCCGTCCCGGGCACGCCCTGACCTCCGGCCCCCGCCCCACAAACCACCACCCGCCCTTGCAGGGCGGGTGGTGGTTTGTGGGGCAGCGCTTCCGGGCGTCAGACGAGGGGATGCAGGTCGAGCTCGCAGCGAGCAGGCAGCGCCGGGGGCAGCAGCGCCCGCAGCGACGCGACCTCGGCCGCCGTGAGGGTGGCGGAGGTGCCCACCTTCTCGTGCTTGAAGGGCACGCCCAGGGCCTCCAGCGCGCCCTCCACGCGCCGGACGTCCTTCTTGCGCTCGTTGACCTTCATGCGGGCCGTCCCGGGCGGGACGCCCTCGGCCTCGAGGTCCTCGAGGAACAGGGCAGGAACGAAGAGGGCGTGGTCGGACATGGCTGGACCTCAGGTCAGGTGGCGCGCGTCGGCTGGCGGTCAGCAAGGATGGAGTCGTGCAGGGCGACCTCCCGGGCGCGCTGCGCGATCGCCTCGTAGACCTCCGCCAGGCGCGTGATGGGATCGGCCGGCGAGCGCCAGAACGGCGGGCGTCCGAGGCGCTTCGCCGTCACGCCAGGGAACGGCGGGGCGACAATCTGTACCTGGACATGGTCGAGCTCCTCGCCAGCCTGCCAGAAGCGAAACGGCTCCAGGGAGCCCGCGTCCAGGGTCTCGACCGCCATCGGTGCCGCCTGGGCCTCCGCGGCCCGGGCAGCCCGGAGCATCCCGATCAGGGCGTCCCGGTTCCGGCCCCGCAGGTGGAAGAGCACAAACGGATCCTTGTCGAAGGTGTCGGCGAGCGCGAAGTAAACGGCTGCAATGTGCTTGCACGGGTTCGCCCAGTCCGGGCAGGTGCAGTGGGCCTTGATGTCATCCTTGCGCCGGGGAAAGAGCGGGGCGTAAGCGGCCTCGAAGACCTCCTCGATGTCGCGAGGCATCTCGCCTGCGAGCAGCTGCGCGGTGAAGAGGGCCTGGCAGCTCAGGATGTCGACCACAAGCTCCCAGTCGGCGTCAGGGAGCGGCTTGATCTGCACCGTGACGTCGTAGGGCTGGGTGCGAGAGCCCTGCACCGCGGCGTGGACCCTGCCCGTCTCCACGCGAAACGCCGTGACGCGCCCCGTGTCGGCGTACATCCGGCCGTTGGCGAGCCGCCCCTTCCAGCCGAAGCGGTGCAGCATCGAGAGCCAGCGATCGGCCCACCAGTTCTCCGCCCCGCGCGCGTAGGCGGGCTCCGGCCGCGGCGCGGAGAGGTCCTGAAGCTCCCGACCGACGGGACGCATCCGGCGGCTGCGAGCGTCAGGCCTGGGGGTGCTGGCGCCCCCAGCTCCCTGAGCAGGGCCCGCGCCAGAGCGGCCCTTCTTGCGACGGCTGTTGCGCCCGTGGCGGGCAGCATCGTCTCGCAGCGGCGTCCCGGGGAGGGGGGCGCCAGCCGCGGCATCGCTCAACACCTTCTCCAGGCTGGGCTCCCCCTTGCTCCGCTGGCGCCGGGGACGGCGCCGCCGGCGGCGTTCACCGTCTAAACCGCCCGCCTGGCCTTGCTCCGGGCCGTGGGTGTCACTCATCGAGGGGCTCCTGGGTTCGAGGGGGGTGGCGAGGGCTCAATCGACGGCGATGGCCTCGTCGCGGAGCGCGAGGATGTCCCGGAGCTGGTCGGTGGAGAGCTCCGTGAGCCAGCCCTCGCCCTCGCCGACGACCAGCGAGCTGAGGGCCTTCTTGTCCTCGAGCATCTGGTCGATCTTCTCTTCCAGCGTGCCGAGACAGACGAACTTGTGAACCATCACGTTGCGGGTCTGGCCGATGCGGAAGGCGCGATCGGTGGCCTGGTTCTCGACGGCCGGGTTCCACCAGCGGTCGAAGTGGAAGACGTGGTTGGCGCGCGTCAGGTTGAGGCCCACGCCCCCGGCCTTGAGCGACAGCACGAGCACCGGAGGGCCGTCAGCCCGATCCTGGAAATCGCGCACCATCTTCTCGCGCGCGGCAGCCGGCACCCCGCCGTGCAGGAAGGGAATGTCGCGGCCGAAGGTCTTCTGGAGGTGGCTCACCAGCAGGTGCCCCATCTCGGCGAACTGCGAGAACACCAGGGCGCGATCGCCCACCTCCACGACCTCTTCCAGCATCTCCGTGAGGCGGGTGAGCTTGCCCGAGCGCCCGGCCAGATCCCCCTTCTTGTCGTCGAGGAAGAGTGCGGGGTGGTCGACCACCTGCTTGAGCTTCGTCAGCGAGGCCAGCACCAGGCCCTTGCGGGTGATGCCGGCGCTGCTGTCGATCTTGCCGACCATCTCCGAGACCACGACCTGGTAGAGCGAGGCCTGCTCCTTCGTGAGCGGGCAGTAGACCTTCTGCTCGTTCTTCTCGGGCAGGTCCTGGATGATGGTCGGATCCGTCTTGAGGCGGCGAAGGATAAACGGCTTCACGAGGTGCCGCAACGTGGCCCCGGCCTGCTCGTCCTTGTAGCGCTCGATCGGGATGGCGAACTGGGACCGGAAGGCCGCCTGGTTCCCGAGGTAGCCAGGGTTCAGGGTCTCCAGGATGCTCCAGAGGTCCGCCAGGTGGTTCTCCACCGGGGTGCCCGTGAGCGCCACCCGCCAGTCCGCGGGCACGCGGCGCGCCGCCTGGGCCTGCTTGGAGGTCGCGTTCTTGATGTTCTGGGCCTCGTCGAACACCACCCCCGACCACGTGACGCCGGCGAGGTGCTCCTCGTCGCGGAACAGGAGGGTGTAGGTGGAGATCACCAGGTCGTAGCCGAGCACGGCGTTGGCGAAGGACTCGCCCTTGGTTCGCCCGGCGCCGTGGTGGATCAGCACCTTGAGCCCCGGGGCGAAGTGCTCGGCCTCGCGCCGCCAGTTGCCAACCAGGGAGGTGGGGCAGATCAGCAGCCAGGGCGCCGGCTGCGTGCGGGCATTGGCCCGGCTGCGGGGGCCATGCACCGTCTCCGCATCCGCCTTCGCCCGCAGCAGCAGGGCCAGCACCTGGATCGTCTTGCCGAGGCCCATGTCGTCGGCGAGGCAGGCGCCCAGGCACCACTTGCGCATCGAGGCGAGCCACGCGTAGCCCCGCTCCTGGTAAGGCCGCAGGGTGCCCCGGAAGTCTTCCGGGGCCGTCAGCCCGGCCAGCCAGTCTCCCGGGCCGAAGTTGCCCAGGAACTCGCCCATCTCGCCCTCGGCCTGCACCGCGACGATGGGCAGCCCGCCGGCCTGGCCCGAGGGGTTGCTCGCCAGCTTGATGGCGTCCAGCACGTGCAGCTGGCCACTGCGCTGCGTCTCGAAGAAGCGGATGACGTCGTCGATGGCAGCCGGGTCGAGCTCGACCCACTTGCCACGAAGCTTCAGCAGCGGCTGTTTCAGCTTCACGAGGGCCTCGAAGTCCTCCCGCGTCAGGGTCTCATCGCCCAGGGCGAGGTGCCAGTCGTAGTCGACCAGGGCCTGCTGGCCCATCTTGCCGGGCTTGAAGCTGTCGCCCTCCCGCATGGTGATCTTCACGCCCACCCGCGTGTGCCCCTTGCGCCACCAGGGCGGGATGAGGACGCCGTAGCCCGCCTCTTCCAGCTGGGGCAGGGCCGTGCGCATGAACGCGTAGGCCTCTTGCGTGGTGAGCTCGACGGCCTCCGGCGTGGCGCTGAGCAGGCCACGCTGAACGGGTGGGAAGATCTTGCCCGCGCGCCCCAGGTCCTCGAGCAGCCGCTCCTGGGGTCGCTCGAAGCGCCGGGCGAGGAAGCCGACCTCGGCCCCGGAGCCACGCCAGACCTGCTGGGCGGGGATCAGCAAGCTCGGATCGTCGCTCGCCTGCAGGGCGAACTCCAGCCGCCAGGGGCTGCTGTCAGGCGCCCCCTCGGGGGGCGCCTCCAGGCGCAGGCAGGTGCGAAACGGCGCCTCGGGGGGAGGCATCAGGGGTTTGGTCCACGTGCTGAGGTGCTGGGCGAGCTGCACGACCTCGATGGGCTCGGCCTCGAAGGCGTTGTCGCCCGGCGCCAGCAGCGCCCCGAACCACCGCTGCCCCGCGGTGGAGGTCCCGTTGCCGGCAGCCGGCTCGAGGTCGGGCGCCCAGTGACGCGCTGCGGCGTCGACCATCGCATCGATCGCCGCGAGCAACAGGGTGCGGGCCTCAGGCGGCGGCTGACTGAGCGCCCGGCAGGCGGGCGGCATCGCGAGGGCCAGGGCGCCCAGGCGCTCGGCGTCCTGCCGCTCGCTCATCACGATGCGCCAGTAGGCCCGGGGGGCATCTCCCGTGAGGGAGAGCGCGGGCATGAAGCGCTCCCGTCCCAGCAGCTCCAGCACCAGCTGGGCCACCCGCGCCCAGTACCGCCAGTCGTCGCCCAGCTGCAGGCCATCAGCGGGCGTGAGCCCCGCAAGCGTCAACAGGGCGTCGAGCGGATCAAGCTCGCGGCCCCGCAGCAGCCAGGGGCTGGACTCGATCCGGCCGCCCGCCGGGTCGGGCCCGAAGCCACTGTGCGGAGGGGCCAGGGGCTCCCCGTCGACAGCCGGGAGCACCGCCACGGCCGTCCCGGCAGCACCATAGAGCCCGGCTTCCTGGAGCCGGGCATCGTCGGTGAGTCGGGGATGCATCGCTGCCGAAGGTTCCGCGGGCACCTCTGTGCCCGGCGCGCCGGGTTCGGGAGACTCGCCCCAGGCGAAGAAGCGGGCGTTCGGCAGCCATGTGCCGTGCAGCACGAACATAGCTTTCCCTAGCGTAGCATCAACCCTGGCGGATGGCCATGGCAGGGGGGCAAGAGATGCACCACAACCCTTGAAAAGGGTGAACCGGGAGCTGGCATGGCCCGATCAGGCCTCTGCCCCGCCGCCGGCTCCCCGCACGGCCTCGACCCGCGGGTGCATCACGCGGCGCCAGAGGGGCGGCACCAGCGCGAGCCAGATCATGCCGGGGTAGCCCGTGGGCAGCACCGGGCTGTCGGGGCTGAACCTGAGCTCCTCGTAGCGGCGGGCCGGGTGGGTGTGGTGATCCGCGTGGCGCTGAAGCTGGAACGTCAGCCAGTTGGACAGGCGCAGCCCTGACGCCCACGAGTGCGCGTCGGTGACCCGTTCGAAGCGTCCGCTGGGCAGCAGGCGACGCTCCAGCCCGTAGTGCTCGACGTAGTTGACGGCCTCGAGCAGCAGAAAGGCCAGCACGCCCTGGCCGAGGAAGAAGGCACCCGCTGCAGGCCCCCAGGCCAGGGCGAGGAGCCCGGCGCCGGCAAGCGGCAGCGCCGCGTAGGCAAGCATGCGGTTGCGCAGACTCCAGGGACCGTGCCCGGCCCGCGCCAGGCGAGCCGCCTCGAGGCCCCAGGCGCTCCGCCAGCTGCCCACCACCGTCCGCGGCAGGAACGTCCAGAGCGTCTCGCCGTACCGCGCGCTGGCCGGGTCCTCCGGGGTGGCGACCCGGCTGTGGTGGCCGACCAGGTGCTCGATGTAAAAGTGCATGTAGCAGGCATTCCAGAGCAGGACCTGGCCGAGGAGACGCTCGACAGGGCCTGTCTTGTGGATGAGCTCGTGGGCGGCGGTGATGCCAAGCCCCCCCGACACGACGCCAACCGAGACGAGCAACCCGGCGACCTCCCAGGGCGCCCAGGGCCCGTGGGCTACCGCCCAGGCCCCCGCCAGCGTCAGCCCGACCAGGGCCGGCGCCACCAGCCACGTGACGAGGCGGTACCCCCAATAGGCCAGGCGCGACGTGGCGCCCGGCTCGGGGTTGTGGCGGGACTCCCCGAGCACGTGGTCGAGCAGGGGCACCAGCACGAAGATCAGGCCGAAGGTGGCCCAGGTCCAGGCACCACCCAGCGCCAGGCCCGCAGCCGCGGTCAGCACGGGGAGAAACACCAGCACGAATGGCGCCATGCGCATCATCGTCGCAGCCCTCCTGATGGCGGCGCCGCGTCGCGTCGCCCTCTCCCTCCAGTATAGCGCGCAAGCGTCGCGGTTCAAGGGCTTGCTGGCGCCAGCACCGCCAGGCCCCCCTCGAGGTCCAGCCCCTGGAGGGGACCTCCCGCCGCAGGGTCGGCCGAGGCCACCGCCAGGCAGAAGCCGGCAGCGGCCGCCCACTGGCCTCGCAGGCGCCCGCCGTCATGGGCGAGCCACGCGCCCGGGTTGGCGTCCGAGGCTGGCGCCAGCGTCAGGCGCGTGAGCCCCCCGGGGGCTCCGCCCAGGGCCTTGTAGGCCGCCTCCTTCAGCGCCCAGGCAATGAGCTCGCTGTGAGGTCCCCAGGGCCGCTCGGCCAGCCACGCTCGCTCCACCTCGGACAGGTAGTAGCGCGCCGCCCCGGCAGGCATCGGCTGCAGGGCCTCGAGGTCGACCCCCACCGGCTCGTGCGAGGCCAGGGCCGCAGCGCATCCCCCGCTGTGGCTGATCGAGATGGCCGGGCCTGGCGCGCCCGACTCGGCGTGGTGCAGGCGCGGCGCGCCGCCTGGCGTGACCTCCACCTGCAGGCCTGCCAGCGGCCGTGGCCCCAGCAGACCCGCCGCTGCCTGCTTGGCCGCGAGGCGTCCGAGGAGCCAGTCTCGTCGCCGCTTCTCGACGCGCAGCTCGCGCAGCCGCTCCGCCTCGGCCGCCGTCAGCACCGCCTCGGCCTCGACCAGCGCCGCGGGCGTGCCCCTGAGCACCACGAGCACGGCGTCCGGGCTCACCGGCTGCCCCGGACCTGGCTGTCGACGAGCACGGCGTCATCGCCCCGCTGGCCCACGCCGTAGAGCACACACAGCCGCCGATCGGGGGTGGCGTCGTAGAGCACGGCCCCGTACGTGGTCGGCCCGTACACGCTGCCAAGCGGCCGGACCCCCTTCCCGAGGACGGTGCCCGGGACGGGCGGGTTGAAGTCGGGGCCGTCGATGGGCGGCAGCAGCCCCAGGGCTGGGGCGTTCGCCTGACCCCACTCGCCCATCAGGGTCCAGGGGTTGTCCGGCAGCCGCTGGCTCGGCAGGTAGTAGCGCCGCCCCAGCTCCCGCAGCCACAGGCCATCGGCCGGGTAGCGGCCCTGGTGGTCACGCGCGTACATCGAGAGCGCCAGGGCGACCGTGCGCAGGTTCGCCCGCACCCCGTCGTTGCGAAAGCTGGCCTCCTGCTCCGCCAGGTCGCGGGCCGCGCCGAGCCAGGCGCACCCCAGCGAGGAAGCGCCGAGCGTCGTCACCCCGACCAGACGCAGAAGCTGGCTCCATGACCCCATGGGGCCAGCATAGCGTGTGCCTCGAGCGACGTCGAGCTTACGGCGTGGCGTTGGGCGAGATGATGACCACCACCGCCGGCTGGCTCGGCGCAGGGCTCGCCGAGGGGGCTGGCTGGGGCTCCTCGGCCACGGGCGCCTCCGTCGGCACCGGAGCGGGCTCCTCCACCACGGGTACCTCCGTCGGCATCGGAGCGGGCTCCTCCACCACGGGTACCTCCGGCGGCGTCGGAGCGGGCTCCTCCACCACCGGGGCCTCCGGCGGCGTCGGAGCAGGCTCCTCCACCACCGGGGCCTCCGGCGGCGTCGGAGCAGGCTCCTCCACCACCGGGGCCTCCGTCGGCACGGGCGCCGGCATCACGCCGCCGGGCGGCGTGGGCACCGGCAGCACCACCGCGCCCGCGAAGGGCTCGGCTCCTCCACAC
>JAYKHL010000083.1:0-5115 GCA_035284865.1 Candidatus Sericytochromatia bacterium
GTCCTGCGTCCACGAAGCCTCCCCGGCCAGCCCCCTTGCCGTATACCCCTGGTCCCCGGATCTGCTAGCATGCGGCCCGTGACCGCTCTCACGGTGGCCGAGGCCTACCACGAACAGACGAAGTACACGCCCTCCGGCATCGCTGCAGGGCAGCGGTCCATCGACCTGGCCGCGCAGCCCGAGCCGTTCAAGGTGTACCCCCGCGCCGAGGTGGTCGACCTCACCCGCTACCTGCCCGACGGAGACGAGTTGCGGACCGATGGCGCGCTGGCGGACTGGCGGGCCCGGCTGCCGCTGATGGAGCAGGGGTTGGCCTCCCTGTCCCACCTGTTGTACTTCACCAACGGCGTCACGGGCCTCGTGCCACAGCCAGGCAGCCCGCTGCTGATGCGCGCAGCTCCCTCGGCCGGCGGCCTCTATCCGACCGAGCTCTACCTCGTGGCGCGAGGCTGCGCTGGCCTGGCCGACGGCGTCTACAACTACCTCGTTCGTGACCACGCCCTGGTGCGGGTCTGCGCCCCTCCCACGGCGGGCTACCTCGATGGCGCGTGCCTCGGAGACCCTGCGGCTGGTCGGGCTGATCTGCTGCTGGTGTGCACCGGCCTGTTTGCGCGAAGCGCCTGGCGCTATGCGGACCGGGCGTACCGCCGGGTGCTGCTGGATACGGGCCACGTGCTCGGCAACGTGGCGCTGTGCGGCCCCCTGGTCGGGCGCCACCTCCGGCTCCTCGGCGGGTTCTCCGATGCAGCCTGGGAGGAAGCGCTGTTCCTGGATCCCTCGGAGGAGGGCGTGCTGGCAGTGGCGGCTCTCTCCGCGGAGGCGCAGCCTCATCCCGCCCCGGTGTGGCCGGGCCCCCGGACCACCGCGCAGGCGCTCCCCCCGGGGCGCTGGTTGGCGGCCCTGCAGGCGGCAACCCGGCTGCTGGTGCCCGCAGGACCGGCCGTGAGTGGGCACACCTTCGAGGAGCTTGGTCCCGCCGCACGGCTGCTGCCAGCTCAGGCGCTGGCGGCAGCCCCCCCCGAGATGGCGGACAGGCTGGGTGTGACCATCCTGTCCCGCCGCTCCTGCCGGGCATACAACGGCCGCGGCATCTCGCGCGAGGCGCTGGCCGGGTTGCTGGCGCTGGCTTACGGCAGCCCGTCTCAACTGTCGGTCCCCGGGCTGCTGCAGACCTGGCTGGTCATCCACGAGGTGGAGGGGCTGGAGGCTGGCTGCTACCACTACGACGTGCGCACCTCAACGGCCCGGCAGGTGCGCTTCACGTCGCTGCGCGAGCCGATGCGGCAGCTGGCGCTGGGGCAGGACCTCGCAGGAGACGCCGCCGCCGTGGTCGTTCACACGGCCAACCTGCCCGAGGCCGTCGGTCGCTTGGGGGATCGCGCATACCGCCACCTCCACCTGGATGCCGGCCACCTGGGGCAGCGGCTGAGCCTGGGGGCGGTGCGATTGGGCCTGGGGGCCAGCGGCATCGGCGGGTTTTTCGACGACGAGGTCAATGATCTCGTCGGCATTCCGGCGGCGCAGGCGGTGCTTTACCTGACCACCCTGGGCGTGCCGGCACGCACCGGCCGCTGAAGCGCCACCTGCTGGGCGGCCTCGGCAACAGCCACCGCGAGGTCCGGGTACAGGGCCTCGAGGTCCTGCCACACGCGGGAGACCAAGGGCCCCAGGGGCCCGAAGGCACAGGTCTCCAGGCTTCGCGAGACTTCTGCCAACCGCGGGGGCACGGCGCCCGACCCGGTGCGTCGGTGCAGGGCCTCCAGCCGCCAGGCCGCTGCCAGCGCCGCGCCGAAGACCCCCACGGTGAACGCTCCCTCGATGGCCCGCAGCGCCACCTGCTCTGGCCAGGGGAGACCGAGGCGGGCCTGCTCGAACACGGCCGCGAGCCACCGGCGCAGCTGCAACAGCTCGGACGGGAGGGGGACGTCAGGTGCGGACAAGGTCTGGACTCCAGCCCCGGCAACATACCCTCGCCCGGAGCCGCTTGACACGCGCCGACGGCGGAGGCTACACCAGTGTGGCCCCCCGGGGCCGCGGCGTCTGTGCGCCAGGAGGGATGATGCGAGGCTGGGCGGCCACACTGTGCCGGGGGATCGCGGCGGCGGTCGTGCTGGGGACTGCTGCGTGCGACGCGCCGGACAGAGCCGCCGTGGCAGGCGAGATCAGGTTGGCAGCCGGCGTCCAGGCCACGCTCGCCGAGAGTGACGCCCTGTTTGTCGTGGCCCGAAGCGCCGGCCCGTCCCAGGCCCCACCCGTCGCGGTGGTCAAGCACCTGGGCGTCAAGCTGCCGCTGCGTTATCGCATCGGCCAGGAGGACGTGATGCTGCCTGGCACCTTCTTCCAAGACCCCGTGCGGGTGCGGGTGCTGGTGAGGCGCTCGGGCTTCGTCGGCGTGCCAGGTCCGGGCGACCTCGAGGGCGAGGCGATGGCCGTTGCGTCGCCTGGGGCCACGGACGTGGACGTCGAGCTGGCGCCGGTCCGATGACCGAGCCGCTCACGCAGCGGCTCTGGGTGGACCCGGACGGGGCGGTCTGGCTGGAGGACCCCACGGCCGGGCTGACGCCCGTGGCGCAGGCCCTCGCGCCTGGCTTCACCTGGCCCACGGCGGCGTCGCTCGAGCTGGGAGCCCGCCTGAGGACGACCCGCGCCTGGCCGGTGCCCCACCCCTGGCCCCACGCGCTGGAGGACCTGTGGGCCTTACACGACGTCGCGATGAACGCCCTCCGAGCAGGCAGCCCGCCGCCCGCCGCCCCGGCCGGCTGCGCGACCCTGCTCGCGTTGAAGCGCGACCTGGCCGAGCGCCTGCTGCGCGGCTGCGTGCTGTGCGAGCACCGGTGCAACGTTGACCGCCCGGCCGGGGCCCGGGGCCGGTGCGGCGTGGGAGCTGTCTCACGCTTTGCGTTGCCGTTCGTGCATCTCGGGGAGGAGCTGGAGGTTGCCCCCTCCCTCTGTGTGCCCTTGACGGGCTGTTCCTGGCATTGCGTCTACTGCCACACGGCCGACTTGATCAACCGGGTGGATGCGGGTACGCCCCTGGTGCCCGCCGAACACGGGGCTCTCCTGGAGGCTGCCTCGGCCCCCGACGTGCGCAGCCTCAGCTTCGTGGGAGGCAACCCCGATCACCACCTGCCGGCCATCCTGCGCCTGTTGGAGGCCGCCCCGGCGGGTTTCGACCGCGCCATCGTCTGGAACTCCAACATGTACGGATCACCCGAGCTCTACAGGCTCCTGGAGGGGGTGGTCGACGTGTACCTTGGGGACTGGCGGTATGGCAATGACGCCTGTGCGGCCCGGCTCTCCGGCATCGCACCTTGCTGGCAGCCGGTGGCGCGTAACTGGGCCCAGGTGGCGGGCCAGGATGCTCTGAGCATCGTCCGGGTGCTCGTGCTCCCCGGGCACCTCCCGTGCTGCACGCTGCCCATTCTCAGGCACGTGGCCCGCCACCATCCGAGCGTGATGGTCTCCGTGCTGGACCAGTACCACCCGGCCTACAGGGCAGGAAGGGTCGCGCCCGAACTCGCCAGGACGCCGACCTCCGAGGAGGTCGCCACGGTGTCGGCCGAGGCGAAGGCCCTCGGCCTGCGCCTCGTGGCCCCTCACTGAGGGGGCGAAAGCTGGCGTGCCAGCATCAGCAGCAACGAGATTGTCCCGAGGTAAGACACCACCTGCTGGGTCGTCGCGAAGGCCTCCCTCCAGGACGGCCAGGGGTTGCGGGCCACCTGGACGCGATCGCCCGGCTCGAGGCGGAGGTCTGCAGCCATGTCGCCCGTGGCCATCATGGCCGCCACGTTCACGGGGATGCGTCGGGTGGCCCTGCCCGTGCCTCGCAGGATCGTGACCTGATCAGGCAGGGCACGATCGGTGAAGCCCCCTGCAGCCGCGATGGTGTCGAGCAGCGTCTGGTCGGCCCGCTGGAGCACAATGTTGCCCGGCGTCGCAACCTCCCCCAGCACCGTCACCACGCGTGGCCTGTACGAGGCCACCACCACGCTGACGTCCGGCTCGTGAAGCTCCCGCGAGACGGCGGCGAGCACCTGGTTGCGGACCTCCTCCACCGTCAGGCCGCGCACATCGAGCTCCAGCAAGAAGGGAATCACCAGCTGGCCGTCGGGGCGAACGGCGTAGGTGCCGCCCCACTTGGGGGTGTCCCGCACCGCGACGGTCAGGGTGTCTCCATGGTCCAGGGTGTAGGCGGCCTGGGCGGGGGTGGGCCAGGCCGCCAGCGCGCAGGTCAGCAAAACGGACAGGAAGACGCGAGGGCGGGGCAAGGGGGCCTCCTGGGGATGCAGCGACCGGGCGTGATACAGTGTTGGGGCCATGGACGAGCTCAGGGACGCCATCAAGGCCCTGCCCAACCGCCCGGGGGTCTACCAGTTCTTCGACGCGCGGGGCCGCCTGCTTTACGTCGGCAAGTCAGTGAACCTCAGGCAGCGCGTCGGCAGCTATTTTCGAGCGGATGGGGGGCACTCCGCCCGCACCGCCCGGTTGCGCGACGAGGCCGCCCGCCTGGAGACCATCGCCTGCGGGTCAGAGCTCGAGGCGCTGCTCGTGGAGAACCGCCTCATCAAACAGCGGCAGCCTCTCTACAACATCGTCGGGAGGCGCTATCGCCACTATCCCTTCATCAAGATCCCGGCGGAGGCCTTCGCCCGCGTCCACCTGACCTACGAGCTGGTGGCGGATGGGGGGCGCTATTTCGGCCCCTTTCCGGGCGAGTTCCGGGCACGCGAGGCGCTGGAGGCCATGCGGCCTCTCTTTCGCTGGCGTAGCTGTCAGCCGTTGGCCCGCCAGGTGTGCATCGAGCACGCCATCGGACGCTGCCAGGCGCCGTGCATCGGCCTGGTGGATGCCGCCGCCTATGAGGCCGACATCGCCGAGCTGGCCGAGTTCCTGGGGGGCAACCCCGCCCGGGCGATGGCTCGCCTGGAGGGGGAGATGCACCAAGCCGCTGCGGAGCTTGCCTTCGAGCGGGCTGGCGTGCTCAGGGACCGGATCGCCCTGCTGCAGCCGTGGCTCGCTCGCCAGGCCACCCTCCAGCGGGCCGTCTCGGAGCTCGACGCGCTCGTGGTGCTGCCGGGTTCCGTTCCCGGCACGACGCTCTGGCTGCTGATCCGG
>JAYKHL010000084.1:0-8285 GCA_035284865.1 Candidatus Sericytochromatia bacterium
CCATGCCGTGTTCGGAGGCCAGCGCAACCACGGTGTTGGGGGCGTCCACCAGCGGCGCCAGGGTCCCGTCCACGGCGCGGAAGATGTCGGCAAGCCGCGCCATGGCGAGGCCCTCTCGCGCGCCCGAGAGCCGACCGGGCAGCCCGGAAGCCCCGGGGGCGAGGCCCCCGTACCAGTGGTGGAGGGCCTCGTCCGGGTAAGGCAGGTAGCCCACGGCCAGGTCCCAGTCGCGCCGGGCCACGAGCCGCTCGAGACGCCCGCGAGCGCCGTCGAGGATGTGGCGCACGATCGTGACGTAGCGTGCCTCCGCCTGCCCATCCCCCCCCTGGAAGATTGTCGGGCCCAGCTGGCCGTGCGTCCACAGTCGACCAGGGCCTTGGGGCACAAAGGGGGTGTCCGGGCCGTACCAGACGCCAGGCGCCTCGGCGTGGTTCGAGACCGGGGCGCTGACGCCCGTGTGATACAGCCGCCACGTCGCGAGATCGGGAGCAAGGTCGAAGAGGTGAAAGCGCAGCCAGCCAGGCCCCCTGGGGCTATCCACCCGGACCGGCCCGGACCAGGCACCGGGCTTCATCACGAGCCTCGCCGCGGCCTTGTGCGGGGCCAGCGCCAGGCAGTCATAGCCCACGGTCGGGTCCGCCGGATCATCATAGGCCAGCGCCCACCAACTTCGGCCCGCCACCTGCAGCCGCTGCTCCATGGGCACCGGCCCTGGGATGGCCTCGGTCCAGCCCCGGGCGGGGCGCCACGCACTCCCATCCCCGGCCACGCCGTCCTTGGCCAGCACGCCGGCGTAGCCGTCCAGCAGGGTCAGCGAGCCGGCAAAGGGCCCGCCGAAGCGTCCGCCGGGTTCGTAGGTGGAGAGGGGGGTGACGTGCGTGCCCTGCAGCACCAGCACCCGCTTACCGGCGCGCGCAGCCGTGACCCAGATGGGCTCCGCCAGGAGCGCCTTGCTGGAGAAGCCGTCCTCCAGGTCGAGGATGGTCCGGGCGTGACGGGGCAGGGCGAGCACCTTGTTGCCGGTGATCCCGTTGACGTCCGACATCGCACCCGTCCAGAGCGCCGCGTGGCCGGCTGCCGTCTTGGACGGGAAGTTGGTCCGGCTGTAGCGAGGCCAGGCGCCTCGCCCCTTCAGACGGGCCAGGTTTGGCATCCAGCCAGCCGCCAGGGCCCGGTCGAGCACCTCCACCGCAGCCCCATCGAGGGTCAGCAGCACGGCCCGACGGGGCTCTGCCCGCGGCGCGCCGAGGTGGGCGCAGGCGCCCAGCAGGATGGAGAGTGGCAGGATCGAGGCGAGGATACGGGACATCGGCGTGGGCTCAGGTGGGCGGCCTCCTCACCATAGCCGAAAGGGCCTCAGAGCACCAGCACGGGCTGCAGTTGCCCCTCCCTGGGCTCGGCGATGGCGACGAGGTGCCCCTCCGGCCCGTGGACCCGGCCCCGGCCCTCCAGCTTGCCGGCGATGCGCCGGCCCAGGCGCAGATCCGCCACCTGTTCCGCGCTGGCGTGGTGCACCGGGAGGTGTCCGAGCCAGTGCTCGAGGGGCAGCCAGTGGGGCTGCTGCGCCACCTCCTCGAGGGTCTGGGTCGCCGCAAGCGCGATCGGCCCCGAACGGGTTCTCAGGAGGAACTGCAGGCAGGCGGGGACCCCGAGGGCCTGGCCGAGGTCCACCGCGAGCGAGCGGATGTAGGTGCCCGCCGAGCAGGCCAGATCGAGACGGACCACGGCACGTGGCCCCGGCTGGAACTCGAGCCGGACCAGGTTGTGGAACGTGACCTCCCGGGTCGGAATCTCCTCCGGCGCGAGAGCCACGCCCGCCCGTGCCAGCTCGTAGAGGCGGCGCCCGCCCACGTGGACCGCTGACGCCATCGGGGGACGCTGGGTGATGGTGCCCCGGAAGCCCTCGAGGGCGGCGTCGAGCGCCGAGGCGGTCACCCCGCCAGCGTCGGCCTCGGCGATCACATGCCCATCCAGGTCGCCCGTGTCGGTGGCCAGCCCGAACGCCACCTCCGCCCGGTAGGCCTTGTCGTCCTGCACGTAGCCGAGCAGGCGGGTGGCCTTGCCCACCGCCACCAGCGTCACGCCGGCAGCCGCCGGGTCCAGCGTGCCCCCGTGTCCGACGCGCCGGGTGCCAGCCACGCGGCGAACCACGCTGACGACGTCGTGAGCCGTCATCCCCGGGGGTTTCAACACGGCCAGCAGGCCGAACGGCTCGGTCATGCCGCTTCGTCCTCCAGCCCCGCGCAGAGGGAGGCCAGCAGCCGTTCTTCGGCCTCGCGCAGCGGGCCCGCAAGCGTGCAGCCTGCGGCCTGCCGGTGCCCACCACCGCCGAAGCGGCCCGCGACGGCGTTGACGTCGAGCGCGCCCTTGGCCCGCAGGCTGACGCGGACCGCCCCGGAACGGCTCTCGCGTGCCACGAACAGCGCCTCCACGCCGGCCACCTCGCGCACCCGGTCGACGATCGCGTCGGCGTCTTCCTCGGTGGCTCCGGTGGCTTCAAAGGCCGCGAGGGGCACGCTCACCCAGGCGATGCGACCATCCGCCGTCAGCTTCAGGCCTCGCAGGGCCTCGCCGAGCAGCCGCACGGAGGCGGCCGTACGCTGCTCGTAGATGGCCGCGGCGATGCCCGGGGCATCGATGCCCACCTCGAGCAGGGCCGCCGCGATGCCCAGGGTGCGCGGGGTCGTGCTCGGGTAGCGGAAGCCCCCCGTGTCCGTCAGCAAGGCTGCATAGAGGCACGTTGCCGCGGCCCGGTCCACCGGCACCCCGAAGTGGTGGTACAGCAGCCAGACGATCTCCCCCGTGGCCGCGGCCTCGGGGTCGATGAGCTGGTGGGAGCCCCAGCCGGTGTTGCTGACGTGATGATCGATGTTGACCAGGGGCCGGCGGTCGGCGACCAGCGCAGCCGTGCCGCCCAGGCGAGAGAGGTCAGC
Source organism: Candidatus Sericytochromatia bacterium (assembly GCA_035284865.1). Lineage (GTDB taxonomy): Bacteria > Cyanobacteriota > Sericytochromatia > S15B-MN24 > JAQBPE01 > JAYKHL01. Next base: position 2,934 of record JAYKHL010000084.1, read on the forward strand.
CGCATCCAGGGCGACGGCGCCGGCCTCCCCCGCCGGCGCGTCCCGCCGGACGTGCTCGACCCCAGGCAAGAAGCTGAAGCGCGCCAGGCCGGGGTCGTCACAGACCAGGAAGGCCTCAGCACCGAGGGCCCGCAGCAGCCCTGCCATGGCGAGGCTGCTGCCCAGGGTGTCGGCATCGGGGGCCTGATGCGGGCACACCAGCCAGCGCTGCGCTCCCTTCAGCAGGGGCAGCCAGGCCTCCACCATGGCGGGCCAACCCGTCGCCACGTGCGGCCTGTGCAGTGGCTCAGACCGCGTCGTGCCCTTCACGGGCGGCCTCGTTTCGTTCCTGGCTGAGCCTGTTCAGCAGGGCGAGGACGCTCGCTCCGCGTTCGATCGAGTGGTCGAGCTTGAAGTGGACCTCTGGTGTCACCCGCAGCTGGATGGCCCGGGCCAGCACGCTGCGCACGTAGCCCGCGGCGTGCTGGAGCCCTTCGAGGGCCTGCTCCTGCTGCGCCTCGTCCCCCAGGACGCTCACGAACACGGTGGCGTGCCGAAGGTCTCCGCTGACCTCCACGTTCGTCACCGAGACGCGTTCGCTCGGCACACGGCTGTCCTTGATGCGATGCAGCAGCAGGGCGCCAACTTCTTCCTTGATGGCTTCCGCCACACGGGTCTGGCGATGGGACATGCGATCCTCCTCGGGTGACCGGTCTTCGGCGCGCGAAGGGACGCGCCTAGCGGGTCTTCTCCTGTGTGATGTAGGACTCGATGATGTCCCCTTCCTGCAGGTCGTTCCACTTCTCCAGCGCCATACCGCACTCGAAGCCCGTGGCGACCTCCTTGGCGTCGTCCTTGAAACGCTTGAGGCTGTCCAGCTTGCCCTCGAAGATGAGCTTGCCGCCTCGGAGCAGCTTGGCGGTCGCGTTCCGGACGATCTTGCCCTCCGTGACCATGCAGCCGGCGATGACCGTCTGCTTGCCCGACTTGAAGGTCGCCCGGACCTCGGCCTGACCGGTCTTGATTGTCTCGAACTCGGGCTCGAGCAGGCCAAGCATGGCCTTCTCGAGATCCTCCACCATCTTGTAGATCACGGAATACGTCTTGACGTCCACGCTGGCGTCCTCGGCAGCCCGGTTTGCGCGATCGTCGGCCTTCACGTTGAAGCCGATGATCAGGGCGTCCGATGCGGCCGCGAGGCTCACGTCCGTCTCGGAGATGTCGCCGTTCCCGGAGAACAGGATCCGGATGGTCGTTCCCTCGGTGCGCTGGTTGAGCTGGCTGAGGGCCTGCTCGATGGCTTCGTTGGAGCCCTTGACGTCCGCCTTGATGATGATCGGAAGCTCCTTTTGCCCCTCTTGGATGCGGGTGTAGAAGTCCTTCAGGTGCACCCGGCTGCGGGATGCAAGGGTCGCCGTGCGGTCTTCCAGCGCCCGCTGGTCCGCCAGGGCCTTCGCCTCCTTCTCGCTGGGCATCACCTGGAACATATCACCCGCGTGGGGCACGTCCGAACAGCCCAGCACCTCGACGGGGTGGGCCGGGCCGGCTTCCTTCACGCGGCGTCCGCGGTCGTCGATCAAGGCGCGCACCTTGCCGTGCACCGAGCCCACCACAAAGGCATCGCCGACGCGAAGCGTGCCGTTTTGGACGAGCACGGTCGCGACCGGGCCCATGCTCTTCGACAGCTTGGCCTCCACAATCATCCCTCGGGCCGGCCGCTCAGGGTTCGCCTTGAGTTCCTGCACCTCGGCCACAAGCAGGATCATCTCCAGCAGGTGGTCCAGGTTGAGGCGCTTCTTGGCCGACACCTCGACCATCACGGTGGAGCCACCCCACTCCTCGGGCACGAGTTCGTACTCCGTGAGTTCCTGCTTGACGCGGTCAGGGGCAGCCTCCGGCTTGTCGACCTTGTTGATCGCCACGATGATGGGCACGTTGGCGGCCTTGGCATGGGAGATGGCCTCGATGGTCTGGGGCATCACCCCGTCGTCCGCTGCCACCACCAGGATGGCGATGTCCGTGGCCTTGGCGCCGCGGGCCCGCATCGCGGTGAAGGCCTCGTGGCCCGGCGTATCCAGGAAGCAGATCTCGTTGCCGTGGCACGAGGTCATGTAGGCGCCGATATGCTGGGTGATGCCACCCGCCTCCCCTGAGGCCACTCGGGTCTCTCGCAGCGCGTCGAGCAAGGAGGTCTTGCCGTGGTCGACGTGTCCCATGACGGTGACAATCGGCGGTCGCGGCTTGAGGTCTTCGGGGGCGTCCTGATCCTGCGTGACGGCTGCCAGGGCCTGGGCGATCGGATCGATCAGCTTGACCTCGTAGCCCATCTCGACGGCGATCATCTCCGCCGTCTCCTTTTCGATGGTCTGGTTGATGGTGGCGAGGATGCCCTTCACGAAGAGCCGCTTGATGACCTCCGTCTCCTTGACGGCCATCTTGTCGGCCAGCTCCTTCACCGACAGCGAACCCACCAGCTCGATCTCGGACGGGGTCTCTCCGAGCCCGCTGCCCTGCCGGGCTCGGCGGCGCTCTTCGCGCTCCTGGCGCATCTCGGCCCTGGACTTCTTGCGGCCGGGCTTGGGCTTGTTGAAGGCGGCGCGGATGTCCTCTTCGTCCTTCCGGCGCCGGTCGTCCCGGTCGGGGCGCGTGCCGTCCTTGCGGGCAGGGGCTCCGCCGGGGGCAGGTCGGGCCCCTGGGGCGCCCGGCGCCCCGGGGCCCCCCGCTGGACGCTCGAACCGGTCGGGCCGCTGGTCCGGCCGGATCTCGAAGCGGGGGGTCGGGAAGCCCGCCGGGCGCTGCGGCAGCGCCACCGGGGAGGGCCCGCCGGGCAGGCTGGAGCCGGGGCGGACCGGCATGCCCGGGGCGATCGGCCGCGAGGGCGTGGGCATGGGGCGGGCGTCGGGCCGCAAGGGGGCTGCTGGCGCCCCGGGGCCCGCCACGGGCGCCGAGGCGGGCACGGACACTGGCTCGGGCGCGGGTTCGGCCTTGGGCTCGAGCAACTTCTTGCGCACGGCCTCAGCCTGGTCGTCTTCCACCCACGCCAGGTGGTTCTTGACCGCGAAGCCAAGATCATTGAAGGCGTCGAGCAAGTCCTTGGACGGAATGTTCAAGTCCTTGGCCATCTTGCAAATCTGAACCTTGCCCATTTTTCTTACCGTTTCCTCTCCCGAGGCGTGTCGTGCCCTGGTGGTCGATGGCGGGTCCGGCCGCCCGCGCGTCACCGGTCCGGTTGGGAGAACTCCTCTCCCGGTTGGGTTGCTGGGTCATGCCCCGGGGAGGGCCTGGCCAGCGCGGCTGCCCGAGAGGCCAGGTGGGTGAGCACCTCTTCCCTCACCGTGTGTCGCAAGGCCCGCTGGAGGGCCCCTCGGCGGGTGGCGGTTTGCACACACCCGACGTCACAGCACACGTAGGCACCACGTCCGTTCATCCGTTGGCCCTCATCGAGGGCCACCTCGCCGCTCGGTGGCCGGACCAGCCGGAACAACGAGGAGCGGGGCACCAGCTTCCGACACGCCACACACTGGCGGGCCGGGATCCGGCGCGGCTGCCCGGACCCATTAGCCGTCATGTGGTCGCCTGGCCGCTCACGACCTCCTCCGTCTCTGGCTCAGGTTGCTCACCTTCCTCGGCGGCCTGCCGCTCGAGTTCCGCGATCTGCGCCTCGCTCTTGATGTCAATGCGGTACCCCGTCAGCTTCGCTGCCAGCCGCACGTTCTGACCCTCTCGACCGATTGCGAGGGACAGCATGTTGTCCGGCACGATCACCAACGCCTGGCGATGCTCCTCGTTCACGGTCACGCTGGAGACCTTGGCAGGGGAGAGCGAGTTGGCGATGTAGGTCTCCAGCACGGGGCTGAAGCGAATGATTTCGATCTTCTCGTTGCGCAGCTCCGAGCTGATGGCCTGGATCCGGCCGCCCCGGGCCCCGACGCAGGCGCCGATGGGGTCGATGGCGGCGTCACGGCTGCGCACCGCAATCTTGGTCCGGTGGCCGGCCTCGCGGGCGATGCCTTCAATGATGACGGCTCCCTCGATCACCTCCGGCACCTCGAGTTCGAAGAGCTCCCGCACGAGCCCCTCGCTGCCCCGGCTCACGATGACCTGCACGCCGCGCGGCGTCTCTCGCACCTCCTCCACGAAGACCTTGATGCGCTCGCCGACGCGCCACCGCTCTCCGGGGATTTGCTCCGAGCCGGGCAGCCAGGCCTCCAGCTTGCCCAGGTTCACCACAATGTTGCGGCCCTCGAGCCGTTGCACCGTGCCGATCACGGTGATGCCCTGCTTGTCCTTGTACTCGTCGTACAGGATCTTGCGCTCCGACTCCCGCAGGCGCTGGGTGATCACCTGCTTGGCCATCTGGGCCGCCAGGCGGCCAAAGTCCTTGGGGGTCACGTCGAAGGCGATGGTCTCGTCGACCTGAGCGTCCTCTCGGTGCGTCTTGGCTTCATCCAGCGCGATCTCTTCCTTGGGATCCTGAACCTCTTCGACGATGTACTTGTGGGCGAAGACCTTGAAGGTCCCCGTCTCCAGATCGAGCTCGACCTCTGCGTTCTGGGTGACGTTGGGGTCGCGGCGGTAGGCCGCCAGCAAGGCCGCCTCGAGGGCGTCCTTGAGGACGGCTGGCGCGATGTTGCGCTCACGCGCCAGTGCGCTGAAGGCTTCCTTGATCGTGTTCGACACCTGCCGAGATCCCCCTACTTGACCGCCGGTGCGCTGGACTTGAGCGCGAGCCGGACCTGCTTGACCTTCGCTCTCTCGAGCGCGACGGGCTTGCCGGACAACCCCGTCAAATGAACTTTCTCGCCCGTGACAGGCCCCAGCAGCCCGTGCAGCACCTGCTCGGCCTTGCCCGTCTCCTCGTTGGGCAGCGCCTCCGTCAGCGTCACGCGCACCAGACGACCGGCAAAGATCCGCAGCTCGCGGTCCGACTTCAGGACGCGTTCGGCCCCTGGTGACGAGACCTCCAGATGGTACGCCGTCTTGACCAGGTCTTCCTGGTCGAGCCGCTCAGACAGCGCCTCGCTGACGCGCTGGCAGTCATCCAGGCTGACGCCCTCCGTGCGATGGAGGTACACCCGAAGCACCCAGCGAGGGCCTTCCTTGGCATATTCCAGCTCGACGAGTTCGAAGCCTTGGGCTTGTACGACCGGGTCGGCGATCTCGAACAGGTCGTCACGGACCGACACGAAGGCCTGCCTTTCTGGGGTACCGAGAACACAACAAAAACGGAGCGGGGCAACCCCACTCCGCCACGGCTATTTTAGCGCCGCTTCCACGTCGATCTGTCAGGACGAACCGCGCGGTGGCGTATCGTCTACCAGGCGAACCTGGATCCTAACTCATCATCGGGAGACTATCCTGAACGACGCGCGG
>JAYKHL010000085.1:0-14099 GCA_035284865.1 Candidatus Sericytochromatia bacterium
ACTGCGCGAGGGCCATCTCCCCGTTCAACACGGGGGGCGGGGTGCGCTATGCGGGGGGGCGGGAGGTCTGCAACCTGTGCCACCAGACGGCCGTGGTGGACCAGGGGCAGGCTGAAGCGGCCATGGAGCGGGTCCGCGCCCGCATGGTTGCCTGGGGGCTGGGCTTCGACTACGGCCAGATCCCCGTGCGGCTGGTGGAGCAGGCCACGCTCAACGCGATGTATGGCCGGGGCAACGCCATGCATGACGGCAACATCAATGGCCTGACGACCAAGCGCTGGACCAAGGACGACAAGGGGCGTGTGCTCGCGCGCGAGGTCACGATCTCGATGCTGCGCGGGCTGCCGCTGGAGGTCTACGAGAAGACGATGGCCCACGAGCTCATGCACGCCTGGATGTTCCTCGACCGCCAGCCGGATCACGACCCGGCGCTGGAGGAGGGCGTCTGCAACCTGGCAGCCTACTACGTGTTGCAGGAAAACAACAACGAGCTCGCCGACTTCACGCGCGAGGCGATGTGGCGCTCCCGGGACCCGGTCTACGGCGGGGGGCTGCGGCGCGCCATCGCGTACGTCCGCCGTCACGACTTCCCGGGCCTCGTCAAGATGCTGCGTGAGCGCCGGGACTTCCCGCCGGGGTACTGACCCCCCACGGCGCCCGGCGCGGCGAGGCCTCGTGCTACCATGGGGAGCAAGCCGGGATGTGCCTGGCGTGTTGTGCGATGACCCACACAGCGGCCCTGCTCGTCGACACCTTGCTCGTCAACATCGGCGAGCTGTGTACCCTCGCCGGTCCCCCGGGGCCACGCCGGGGGGCTGCCTTGCGCGAGGTCGGCGCCGTGCGGGATGCCGCCATCGCCCTCGCGGGCGACCGCATCGCCTGGCTCGGCCCCACCCGCGACGCCGCCGCGGCGGTCACGCTGAGGCCGGACGGCCTGCTGCTCGACGCCCGGGGCCTCACGGTCACGCCGGGCCTGGTCGATCCCCACACCCACCTCGTGTTCGGGGGCAGCCGCGCGGAGGAGTTCGCCCGCCGCCTCGAGGGCGTGGGCTATGCCGAGATCCTGGCGGCCGGGGGGGGCATCCACCACACCGTCGCCCACACGCGGGCGGCCTCCCGTGAGGACCTGGTCAGGCGTGGCCGGGAGCACCTTGGCAGGATGCTGGCCCACGGCACCACCACCCTCGAGGCCAAGAGCGGCTACGGCCTCGACCTGGAGACGGAGCTCAAGCAGCTCGAGGCGATCGCGCAGCTCGCCGCCGAGGGCCCGCTGGAGATCGTGCCGACCTTCATGGGGGCGCATGCCGTGCCGCCCGGGGAGGACGCAGAGGCCTTCACAGACCGGGTGGTGGCGGAGATGATCCCCGTGGTCGCGGCCCGAAAGCTTGCACGCTACGTGGATGTGTTCTGTGAGCAGGGGGTGTTCTCTCCGGCCCAGACCGAGCGGATCTTCGCGGCCGCAAAGGCGCATGGCTTCGGGTTGCGGCTGCATGCCGACGAGCTCTCTGACCTCGGGGGCGGCGCGCTGGCCGCCCGCTGGGGCGCGGCCTCCGCGGACCACCTGCTGTGCGCGGGGCCCGACTCCATCGCGGCCCTTGCGGCCTCGGACACCGTGGCCGTGATGCTGCCGGGCACCCCGTTCTTCCTCGGGATGATCGAACGGGCGCCGGCGCGACGCCTGATCGAGGCAGGGGCAGCGCTCGCCCTTGGCACGGACTTCAACCCGGGCTCGTGTTACTCCGAGTCGATGCCCATGATGCTGACGCTGGCTTGCCTGCACCTGCGGCTGACGCCCTCCGAGGCCCTCACGTGTGCGACCCTCAACGCGGCCCACGCCCTGGGCCTTGGCGGGCGCATCGGCAGCCTGGAGGTGGGCAAGCAGGCTGACCTCGTGGTGTGGGATGCCCCCTCGCACCACCACCTTCCCTACCACTTCGGCGTCTCCCTCGTGCGCCACGTCATCAAGCACGGGCGGGTGCTGGCGTGAGCGGGGTGCAGCTTCTCGCGTCAGCCGGCCTGGCCACCCTGCTGGCCCTCCCGGTGCCGCTCGGCGCCGGCCTCCCCGGGCCGCGGCTGCCGCCGGCACCCGTGGCGCGGGCCCGGCTGGCCATCACGGACGCGACGGTTGACCTCACGCTGCGGGCGAGCACCCGCAGCCTGCAGGGGCTGGCCCGCCTCCGGCTGGCGCCCGGCGCGGCCGGCCTGGCCGAGCTCGCGCTGCACCCGGCGCTGACGCCCACGCGCGTCAGGCTCGGCGAGCGGCCCCTCGCCTGGCGCCGGGAGGGGGCGCGCCTGCTGATCGGGCTGCCCGTGGGGTTCACTGGAGGGGTGCTGGAGGTGGCCTGGCACGGGCGTCCGCAGCTGCGCGGCCCGGCGGGCGTCCGGCAGGACGTGGAGCCCCGCGTGGCCCTGCTTCGTCCGGACGGGGCCTGGTGGCCCTGCCCGCCGGGCGCAACGCCCCCGATCGCCCTGACGGTCAGGCTGCCGGAGGGCTGGCGGGCCATCGCCGTCAACCCGCACGCGGAGTTCCACCGCACCGGGCGGGTGGCCGGCCTGAAGGCGGCCACGCTGGAGGCCGTGGGGCTGGTGGCCGGGCCCTTCAGCCCGGTGGTGCGGGCGGGGCTGAGGGGCTGGGGGCCTGCCCGGGGCCAGGGTGAGGCCGACCGGCCCCTCCCCGCTTTGCTGCGGGCCCATGGGCTGGCCCCGAGCCCCGGCCTGCGCTGGGTCGAGCTGCCTCCGGGCTTCGCCCCCGTGGCGTGTGCGGGCCTTTCCGCGGCTCCCCCGGCCCCGGGGCCGGAGGGGGCGCAGGCTGCGGCCCTGGCCTTTGCGCCTCAGGGAGCGGCGGGGGCTGATGCCCCGGACCGCCCCTGGCTGGTGGAGGCCCTGGCGGCCTACCTGGCGCGCGCGAGCGTCCGGGGCGGAGCGCCTGACGCGCTGCAGAGGCACCTCGCATCCGAGTACCAGGCCTACCTGGCCTCCCGGGAGGGCCCGGACGTGCCCATCCGGGCCGCCCTCGCGGCCGAGGGCCCGAGGCGGGAAGCCGTGCTCGGGCTCAAGGGCGGGCTGGCCTGGGCCCTCGTGCGGGCGGCCCTGGGAGAGGAGGCCTTCTGGGCGCTGCTGCGGGCCTGGCAGCGCGAGCTCCAGGCGGGCCGGGGTGACATGGCGGCGTTCCTCGCGCTGGCCCCCCGGCCGCTCAGCTGGTTGTCGGCCTGGCTGGAGGAGCCCGGGTTGCCTGCGATCAGCTTCGAGGCGCTGTGCGTCGAGCAGCACGCGGGGAGGTGGCGCGTGACGGGCGCGCTCACGCACCGGGCCGGCCTGCTGGGCGTGCCCACGGAGCTGGCGCTGATCACGGCCGACGGGGTGGAGCGCGTGCCCTTCCGCACCTTCGCCCCCCGGATGCCGTTCACCTTCGTGACGCGCAGCCGGCCGCTGCGCCTGGTGCTCGATGCGGCCGGGCAGGCCCCGCTGGTCCGCCGGACGCACCTGCGGATCCGGGAGGCCGCTGCACAACCTGACGCCATCGTGGTGCCCGGCAGCCAGGGGGATGCAGCCCTGAACGAGGCGATGCGCCAGGCCGCAGACCAGCTGGCGCGGAGGCTGCCTGGCCCTGGCAAGCCGCCCCTGGCCGTGCGGCTGGACAGCGAGCTCACGGCGGAGGAGCGCGCCGGGCCCCTGATCCTCGTGGGGCGGCCAGGTGCCCACCTGCTTGCCACCGAGTGGGCCGACCAGCTGCCTGTCAGGTTCTCGGCCGCCCCGGCGGGGGGCACCACCGGCCGGGTGCTGTGGTGGCAGGGGCGCACCTGGGCCCGCCCCGAGGTGGGGGTGGTGGCCGCGATCGCCAACCCCCTCGCGCCCGAGCGGCAGGTGCTGCTGGTCGCGGGCCTCTCGCCACAGGCACAGCGGGAGGCCCTGCAGCATGTGCACCGCGGCGCCACCTTTTGCATCTTCGACGCCCGCGGCCCCGCCGAGGAGGGGCAGGCCCTGAGGCCCTTTCCCGACCTCGAGGCCCCCCTTTACTGAGCCGGGCCCGGCCGACGCCCGGGGGCCGGGCTGGGCAACGCGAACCAGAAGGTGCTGCCAACGCCGGGCGTGCTCGTCACGCCGAGCCGGCCCCCCTGCCCCTCCACCAGGGCCTTGCAGATCGACAGGCCCAGGCCGCTCCCGCCGGCCCGCCGCGTGGCGCTCATGTCCACCTGGCTGAAGGGCTGGAACAGGCGCTCCAGGTCCTCGGGCGGGATCCCGATGCCCGTGTCCTGCACCGAGATGCGCACCCATCCGGGCTCCCGGGTGACGGTGACGCGCACGGCGCCGCCGGAGGGCGTGAATTTCAGCGCGTTTGCCAGCAGGTTCGCGATCACCTGCGCCACCCGCTGGGGGTCTGCGATCACCTGCCCGAGGTCCCGCCCCGGGTTGGTCGCAAGCTCCAGCGTCACGCCCTCGGCGCGGGCCAGGGGGGAGAACTGCGTCAGCGCATCCGTCAGCAGCGGACCGAGGGCCACCGGCGCGCGATGAAATTCGAATTTGCCGGACCGGATCTTGGCGAGATCCAGCAGGTCGTTCACGAGGGCGAGCATCCGTGTGGCCCCCAGGTCGATCCGGGCGAGGTAGCTCCGCTGAGTGGGCGTCAGTGGCCCGCCCACCTCGTCCTCCAGCAGGCTGGCAAAGCCCGTGATGAAGTTGAGGGGCGTGCGGAGCTCGTGGCTGATCACGGACAGGAAGTCGTCCTTCGCCCGGTCGGCCTGGCGCAGCTCTCGCGTCATCTCCTCGGCCAGCCCCAGGGCCCGCGCCCGCGCGGTCGTCAGCGACCACAGCAGCGCGAAGATCCCCAGCGAGAGGGCAGTGCCCCCGAGCCCGATCGCCACCGGCAGCGGGTTGGGCGTGGCGAGGGGGGTGCCCGGCTGGGTCCACGCCTGCAGCGTCCAGGTCCGTCCGGCGAGCCGCAGCTGCCGGACGGCCGAGAAGCGCGCGTGCGCCGGGTCACCCGACGCCTCCGAGGTCGTGAGGCGGTGGGCGGCCGAGAGCTCGGGGCCGTCGTAGATGCGGTAGCTGATGCCCCGGGACTGCGCGTGGTGAAGCACGCCGCCGAACAGGTCATCCGCCCGGAACGGGCAGTAAGCGAAGGCCACGAGGGCCTCGCGCCGCGCTTGGCGGCTGGCGGGCACGCCCCCACCCCGGTAGCACGGCAGGTACAGCAGGAAGCCCGCTTGCTTGGCTGGTGCGATCTCCTGCTTGAGGGTGACGCGCCCCGTCATCCGGGCCTCGCCCGAGTGCCACGCCTCGAGCAGGGCGGCCCGTCGCACCGCTTCGGCGTACATGTCGAAGCCAAGGGCGGCTCGGTTGCGGGCGTCGAGCGGCTCGAGCAGGACGATGGGCGTCCGGATGGCGCCCGTTGTCGCAGTCGGCCACACGCGCCAGCCCGGGCGCCCCTGGTCGGCCAGCCAGGACGCCCACGCGGCCTCCCCGGCCGGGTCGCCCACCTGCATCCGCACGGCCAACCCCAGGCCCTGAATGCCTGGCAGGCGTCGGTTCAGCGCGAGGGCCTCGGTGTACTGCGCCCACGCCCGGGCCGTTGGCCGGGGGAGGGGGCCCAGCAGGGCCCGCACGCCCACGAGCACCTCCTCGTAGCGGGCCATGCGCTCGGCCAGCGACCCGCCGATCGCCCGCACGTGGGCGTCGAAGACGGCCCTCTCGCCGCCGTGCTGCTCGGCCCCCACCCACGCCGCAGCCACCCCGGTGGCAGCCAGCAGGCCGACGAGCAGCGCCCGGCCCGTGGCCTCAGGCCAGGCGGCCGGCCACACAGCCAAGGGCCCTGTCGGGCCAGCCGGGAGTCAGGACGGGGAGGGAGCCGGGGTCGGGGTGGCCTGCAACGCCGGATCTTCTTGCGTCACCGTTGCCTTGAGGATCTTGTCGCCGATGGCGAGCTGGCGGACGACGTCCATCCCGCTGACCACCTGGCCGAAGACCGTGAAGGCCTCGTCGAGGTAGGGGGCCTCGCTGGTGGTGATGAAGAGCTGGCTGTCCCCGGAGTTCGGGTCTGCGCCATGGGCCAGCCCGACGGTGCCCATCAGGTAGCGCACGGTCTGCCCGCTGAACTCGGGGGGGAGCGGCTTGCCGGAGCCGCCGCCGCGCGCGACGTCGGGGTGGGATGCGGGCAGCGTCCGGGTCTTTGGGTTTCCGAACTGCACCACCGTGCGGGGCACGATCCGGTGCACGAGCAGCCCGTTGTAGAAGCCGCTGCGGACGAGCCGCACGATCTGCTCCGAGGTCCTGGGTGCCTCGCGTGGGAAGGTCACCAGCGTGAAGGTGCCCCGGCTCGTTTCGAAGGTCAACCGCGCCCCGAGGTGAAGCAGGTGGCCCGAGGCTTCTTCCATGTCGGCGATCGAGGCCGCCGGGAACCGATCCCGCGGAGCCGGCGTCGAGCGCGCCTTGGCGCCCATGCCCTGGGCCTCCGGCGCCGCCAGCCCGAGGCCTGTGGCTGCCAGCGAGGTGGCCAGCGTTAGCTTGAACAGGATGCGCATTAGGCGGCATTGTAACAGCCTCCTTCACGGTTGCGCCAGGGGCGCCTGGCGTTGCGTCACCCCCTGGTACAGGCCCTCAAGGCGGGCCATGTTGTGCTGGCGGGCGTAGCGAGCCTCCACCCGGGCGCGGCTGAGGTGCCTCAGGCGTGCCACCTCCTCCGGGTGAGCGAGCAGCCCTGCCAGCGTCGGCGCCAGGGCGGCCCCCAGCGTCCTGGGATCCAGCGTGCGCCCGACGCCGTCGACGACCTCTCCGTCTGCCCCGACGTCCGTCGCGACCGGCGCGGCCCCACAGGCCATCGCCTCCAGCAGGGCCAGGGACAGCCCCTCCACGCTGGAGGGCAGCACGAACACGTCCGCGCCCCGCAGGATGTCGATCCGGCTGGCCTCGTCGCGCACGAACCCCATCCAGTGCACGCGCGCCAGGCCCCGGTGACGCGCCTGCAGGCTTCGACGCATGTAGCCGTCGCCGATCAGCGTGAGGTGCGCCTCCGGGGGGGGGCCGAGGCGCTCCCAGGCCTGGAGCAAGGCCCCGACGTTCTTCTCCGCGTCGATGCGGCCCATGAAGCACACCAGCGCCCTGGCGTGGAGGGCCTCACGGTACCCGCTCGGGCCGGGGCTGTAGCGCTGCACGTCCACCCCGTGGGGCAGCACGGCGATCCGGGCAGACGGCACGCGGGCCTCTCGGAGTCGTGCCGCCTGTGCCTCGGAGAACACGATCACCCTGTCGCAGCCCCGCAGCGTGGGCCCGTAGGCCCGGTATACCAGATCCGAGACCAGGCTCGGCAGGCTCGGCCGGTGGTCGAGGGCCACGTGCATCGTTGCCACCAGCGGGACGCCCAGCACGCGGCACAGCCCAGGGACGGCCCAGTCGAGGGGGCCGAGCGCGAAGGACGCATGCACCAGATCGGGCCGAAACCGGCGCAGCCCGGCCTCGAGCTGGCCGACGGCCCGCGGACCGGGCACCACGAACAGGGGGGAGCGCCAGGCCAGCGACAGCTGCACCTCGTCCTCGGCCGGGTCGGGGCCGTCGTGGAGGTGGCACAGCAGCACCTCGTGGCCTGCCTCGCGGAGCCCTGCTGCCAGCTCCCGGCAGTACGTCACGATGCCGCAGAAGGGGTGCTTCTTGCCCAGGATCGCGATCCGCATGCAGTCCCTCCCCGGCTTGCCAGCGTCTGGGCCCACCATAGGGCTTGAGGGCCTGGAGGGGAGGCGGCAACCCGGCGATCGCGCTCCCGGGCACGGGGCCGGAGGGGGCGTTCGCGTCCTTGGGGGCACGCGCCTGCGGTTGGATGGGACAAATTAAGAAAAGACTTTAAGATGATTAATATTTGGATTTTGTGGGCAAGTTTCGGCAGCTTTAAGCCTAGATTAACTTCGAGACCAGCCGGGAGAGAGCCACGGGCTGCCAGCCCAGAAAGTTCGGAGGACCGATGCCCCCCACCGCCGTCACCGCATCCCGCCCCATCGCTGCGCCCAGGGTGCAGGCCACGGCCGACCCCGCGACGAAGGTCTCGCCCCTGGCCGCGATGCAGCCCTCGCTCGTCAACACGATCGACGTCGTGCGCACGGGCGCTGCGGTGGGCCAGGCCGCAGGCAAGGTGGCCTTCACGCCTCCGGTGATCGTGGATGTCTTCAAGTCGAGCATCCGCTCCGGCTTCAGCCTGACCAACCTGGCCTGGTTCATCGTCCCCTCCGCCATTCGCAACGGGCGAGACGTCGCCAGCGACAAGATCTCCGCGGCCCGAGCGGGAGCCAACGTCGCCACCGAGGCGACCTTCGGCATCGGGCGGGGCATCGTGGCCGGCGCGATGGTGCAGTGCCTCTCGATCGCCACCGGCCCGCTGATGGGGTTGTTGCCGATCTCCCCCGCGATCCTGCCCGTCGTTGGCGTCGGCATCGGGCTGGTGGGGCTGATCGGCACCCAGGCCGTGATGGGCAAGCTCATCAAGAAGTCCGGCATCGACCAGCAGCTGGCTGACGCCCTCACGACCCTCTTCGGGGGCGACAAGCCTGGCACCGTGGAGAAGCCCAAGGTCCAGTGACAGAGGGCCCACCCGGGCCCCTTGGGCCCGGCGATGCGCCCTGAACGGTCGCCCGACTGAAGGCCCCAGGCCCGACACCGCCTTACACTCGTCGCGGGCTTGGGGACGGGGAGGGCGGGGCATGCGCCAGGGCGGTGGGGACGAGCGCCCCGTGCACCTTGTCGTGGTGGACAGCTGGGTGCCCGCAGCGGTGGCGGCCGAGCTGGCTGCGGGGCGCCTGCCCGCCCTCGCCCACCTCATCGCCCACGGGCGCCTGGACCTCCACTGCACGAGCGTGTTCCCGTCCGTCACCCCCGCGTGCCTGGCGGCCATCGCGACGGGCGGGGGGCCTGATCACAACCACATCACGGGGGTGTTGTGGTACGACCGCTCGCCGGACCGCTACGTGCACTACTGGCCCTACCCCCAGTCGTTTGCCTGGGGCACGCTCTCCCGGGTGATCGGTGACTTCCTGTTGCGCCTCAACGGGCAGCACCTGAGCCCGCTCGCCCGGACGATCTTCGAGCGGCTGGAGGCTGCGGGCGTCGCGGCAGCCAGCGTGAACTTCCCCGTCTCGCGAGGGCCGTGCCTGCATCGCGCCCACGTGCCGGCGCTGCTGGCCTGGGCGGGCGGCCTGCCGGCCGAGCTGGCGTTGCAAGGCCCGCGCCACATGCGGTTTGGAGACCTGCTGCGTGGTCCCGACACCCCCCGCGGCGGCCTCTGGCACAAGTATGGCTTCAACGACCACACGGCCGCCACGGAGACTGTGGCCCTGGTCCGGGAGGTGAGGCCGCGCTTCGTGCTCACCTACTTCAACGAGAACGATCTGAGGACCCACCACCACGGGCCTGCCCACATCGGCTGGAGCCTGAGGCGCGTGGACCGGGAGCTCGGCCGGCTGATGGATGCCTATGGTGGCTGGGAGCGCGCGGTCCGAGAGGCCCGCTGGATCCTGGTGGGTGACCACAGCCAGAGCGCCACCCACCCCTGGCGGCGCGGTCACGCCGTCAACGTCTTCAAGATGTTTCCGCGCCATCGCGTCGCCACGCTGCGGGACGGCGGTCTCCGCGGCCAGGCCTGTGACTTCGCCATAGCCCCCAACGATCGCATGTGCTGGTTTTACTTCCAGGGTGATGCACAGCGGCTCCGCGCGGAGGTCCGGGCCCAGGTGGGCACCTGGCCGGCTGTGGATCAGGTGCTGTGGCGAGAGGGCGACACCTGCCACGCCTGGCGGCCTGCCACCGGTGCCAGGCTGGCCTGGAGGCCTGGCGGAGCCATCCGGGATCCCTGGGGCGGCGGGTGGAGCCTGGAGGGCTCGCCGGCGGTCTTTGACGCCGCCTTGCACGGGGAACAGTGGGTCGAGGGGGCCTACCCGAATGCCCTGGCGCGGGCGACGGCGGCCCTCTCCACCCCGCAGGCCGGCACGCTCGTGCTCACGGCCAGGCTCGGGTACGAGTTCACCTCTGGCTTTCCCATGGGGCGGGGGAACCACGGGTCGCTGCATGCGCTCGATTCGTGGGTGCCGCTGGTCACGGTGGGGGTGCCCCTGCCGCCGCGGCCGCGCGTCACTGATGTCTACGGCCTGGTGCTCGACGCGCTCGGCCTGCCGCTCCCGCACCCGCCGGACTCGACCAGCCCGGCGAGCCTGGGAACGCGCTGAGTGCGCCTTTCAGGAGGTCGCCCGGGCGTTCGTCGCCAGGTGGGATGCGATGCGCTCGAGGTCTGCCTCGATGTCGGCCAGGGCCTGGCGCCAGTCCCAGGCCGAGCGTGAGGCCACATGGGCCATCTTGGCCTCAAGGGCGGCGAGCTCGGCACGCCAGTTCCAGTCGGCTGAGGGGGCGACGGCTTCGGTCGGGTCGGTGAACGCGGTCATCGGCTCCATCATACCAGAATGGGCTCCTTGCTGAGGGCCCCGAGCCAGGCCTGAGTTCGCGGGAGGGACCAGGTCTGTGGGCGTCAGCCCGAGCCAGCCGCCGGGGGAAGACTCGACTGGTGCTCTAGGTGGGAGGGAGGGCCGCTGCCTCCACGTGGGCGCTGTGGCAGGCTTCGGGGAAGCGGCCCGCCCGGACGTCTTCCGCATACGCGGCCACAGCGCGGGTCACGGGCTCGTGCAGCTCTGCGTAGCGCCTCGCGTGGCGGGGCAGGAAGGTGGGGTCCAGGCCCAGGAGGTCGTGCACCACCTGGATCTGCCCGCTGCAGCCCACCCCGGCGCCGATGCCGATGGTGGGAATGCCGACCCGCGTCGTGACGAGGGCGGCGACCTCGGCGGGGACGAGCTCGAGCACCAGCGCGGTGGCGCCGGCGGCCTCCACGGCCGCGGCCTCTGCCAGCAACGCCTCGATGGCGGCCGGGGTCTTGGCCTGGACGCGCAGCCCGATGGCGTGGACGGCCTGGGGCGTGAACCCGAGGTGACCCACCAGCGGGATGCCGGCCTGGGTGATGGCCCGGATGCAGGCCAGCTGGTGAGGCTGGCCTCCCTCGAGCTTCACGGCCCGGGCGCCGCCCTCCTTCAGGAACCGCCCCGCGTTGCGGACGGCCTCCTCCACGCTGGCGTGGTAGGCCATGAAAGGCAGGTCGCCAATGACCCAGGCCCGCTGCGTGCCGCGTGCCACGGCACGCGTGTGGTGCAGCATCTCCTCCATGGTCACGGGGATGGTGCTGTCGTACCCGAGCACCACCATCCCGAGGGAGTCACCCACGAGCAGCACGTCGACGCCAGCCTCGTCCGCGATCCGGGCCGTGGTGTAGTCATAGGCCGTCAGGGCCACGATGGGCTCGCCGCGCTCGCGCATGGCGCGCAGGCTGTGAACGGTGACGGGCGGGCGGGCGTGGGTGCGTGCGGGACCGTACATCGGAGGTGGGCCTTTCGCTGGTTGGGACGCCCAGGCTTGTACCCTGCGCCCCCACGGAGGCCACCACCCGCGCATTGCCGGCGGGCCGGGCCGGGGGTATGATGAGGCGCCCCCCGAGAGAGGAAGCCGGCTGTGCCCAAAGAACGCGTCATGAGTGGAATGCGGACCACGGGCACGCTGCACGTGGGCCATTACCTGGGCGTGCTGGTGAACTGGACGCGCCTGCAAGACACCTACGACTGTTTCTTTGCGGCGGCAGACTGGCACATGCTCACGACGGGCCTCGGCAAGACCGAGCACCTTCGGGCGCACACCCGCGCCATCGTGCTCGACTGGCTCGCGGCGGGGGTCGACCCGGCCAAGGCCACCCTCTACGTGCAGTCGGCCGTGCCGGAGACGGCCGAGCTGCACCTGTTGCTCTCGATGGTCACGCCCGTGAACTGGCTGCAGCGCGACCCGACCCTCAAGGAGATGGTGCGAGAGCTGCACCTGGTCGAGGACACCGTGAGCTATGGCTTGCTGGGGTACCCGGCCCTGCAGACGGCGGACATCCTCGGCGTGCTCGGGGCGCTGGTGCCAGTTGGCGAGGACCAGGTCGCGCACCTCGAGATCTCGCGCGACATCGCCAGGCGCTTCAACCACCAGTTCGGCGTGGCGCTCTTCCCAGATCCCAGGCCGCTGCTGGCGCCGATGCCGGTGGTCTTCGGCCTGGACGGTCGCAAGATGAGCAAGAGCTACGGGAACGACCTCAAGCTCGGGGACCCGGCCGAGGTGGTGGTGCAGAAGGTGATGAGCACGGTCACGGACCCCGCCCGGGCCCGCAAGACCGACCCGGGCCACCCCGAGGTCTGCGCGATTTACACCGGCTGGGAGACCTACGCCCCCGCGGAGGCTGCGGGCGTCGCAGCGGCCTGTCGGGGGGGGGAGGTCGGCTGCGTGCAGTGCAAGCGGAACCTCGCGGGCGCGATCAACGCCTTGCTCGAGCCCGTGCGCGAGCGGCGGGCCGAGCTCGCGAGGGAGCCGGGGCGCCTCGACGACATCGTGGCTGCAGGCAACCAGCGGGCCCGCGCCGTCACGGCCGAGACGGTCGAGCAGGTGCGGGAGGCGATGGGGCTCAACCAGTTCGATGCGGCCGGGCGGCTGCGCCCGCTCCCCACGTGAGCCGCGCCACCGACCGCCAGCCAGCGCCCCCCTACGATGGCCCGGACGTCCCCCTTCCCCGGCTCTGAGTCATGCCCGCCCAACGCCTGCAGAAGATCCTAGCCCAGGCCGGCATCGCCTCCAGGCGGCACAGCGAGGCGCTGATCCAGGCCGGTCGGGTGACCGTGAACGGCGTCATGGTCAGCCAGCTTGGGGCGCAGGCCGACCCCGAGCTGGACCGGGTGGAGGTGGACGGTCGCCCCGTGGTGATCGCGCCGGAGCGGGCTTACTACCTGTTGAACAAGCCACGCGGCTACCTGAGCACCTGCTTCGATCCCCAGGGACGCAAGACCGTGCTCGAGCTGGTGCCCTACGCGCCCGGCCTGCACCCGGTCGGGCGCCTGGACCGCGACACGTCCGGGCTGCTCATCGTCACCAACGACGGGGCCTTCACCGAGGCGCTGACGCATCCCCGGCACGGCATCGCCAAGACCTACCTGGCGGAGGTCCGCGGCCGTCCGAGTGCGACGGCCCTCGCGACGCTGCGGGAGGGCGTCCGGCTTGAGGGGGGCACGACCCTGCCAGCTCGCGTCGAGGCCGTTGAGCGTCGGCCCGACGCCACCACGCTCTCCATCACCATCCGGGAGGGACGAAACCGGCAGGTCCGGCGTATGATGGAGGCGGTGGGACACCCTGTGGTCCGGCTCGAGCGCATCGCGATCGGGGACATGACCGCCGGGGAGCTGCGAGAGGGGCAGTTCCGTTCCCTGTCAGCGTCGGAAGTCCAGGTGCTGTTGCGGCGTGCGCGGCGCACCCAAGGTCGGGGAGGGGCCCGTGGGTAGCCTGAGCGAGGTTGGAGAGCGCCTGAAGCAGGCGCGGGAGGCACAGGGGCTCAGCCTGGCGGAGGTCTCTGGCCGCACGCGCATCACCGTGCGGCACCTGCGAGCCATCGAAGAAGGGGCCGAGGGCGAGCTGCCAGAGGTCTTCTACGTGCGCGGGTTCCTGAAGAAGTACGCCGAGGTGGTGGGCCTTTCACCGACGGACGTGGCAGACTTCTACAAGCCTGCCCCCGTGCCGACGGCGCCCCTGCCGGAGCTGAGGCAGGGCAGCGGCCCGCTGGGCTACTACGCGGCCCTGGGGGCCCTGGTGGTCGGGCTGCTTGGCCTGGCCTGGTACTTCCAGCCTCGGGTCAGCGTGGTCGAGGCGCCGCAGGGCGGGCCGTCGGCCCCGGACCCCGGGCGTCCGGCGGCGTCGGCTCCGGTGGGGAAGCCCGCTGCCTCGGCCTCCGTCTCCGGGGCAGCCCAGGCCACCCCCTCGGCCGCAGCCAGTGGGTCCTCCGCCCCTTCGCCCGCAACCCCGGCCTCCCCGCTCAGCCCGACGGCCGCGGTGACCCCCTCGCTGGACCCGGCGGCGGCAGCAACACCCGCCTCCGGGGCTGACGCCGTCGCCCTGACGCTGGCGCTGAAGGAGCGCTCCTGGATCGAGGTTCGGGTGGGCGGCAGGCTGGTCAAGGAGGGCATTGCGAGCCGCGGTGAGCTGCATCGGTTCAAGGGGCGGGAGATCGAGGT
>JAYKHL010000086.1:0-29340 GCA_035284865.1 Candidatus Sericytochromatia bacterium
TTCAACGGGCGGGTGTCGAAGTAGATGACGTGACAGCGGCTGAGGAGGCGGGCGAGCTTCTGCACGCCAGCCACGGCCTCCTGCCGGGCGATGGCCCGGGCCTTGGCCATGTCCCCGAGCTTCTTGGCCTCGCTGAAGCCCCGCACCGCGAGGGCCATCACCAGGCCCACCAGGGCCGCGGCCACCAGGACCTCGATGAGGGTGAAGCCCCCCTGGGCGTGTCGCCTGCCCATTTCCATCGGTCAGTACCTCAGCGTCCGGCGCAGCCCGAAGTAGCCCACGAGGGTGGCCAGCGGGCGGCTTGGATCGTAGCCGAGGCCCGACCAGCTGCCGCTGGTGGAGCGGTCCACGCCAGCGGTGGAGGCGTTACGCACCAGCCGCACGTGGGGGTCCCGCCGGAACACGCGCACCGTCACGGTCACGGTCCACAGGGGCACGGGCACCGTGAACTGCCCGTTGGCCAGGTCGGCGGAGCTGACGCGGGCAAACTCGTCGACCCGCCCGTTCGCAGGGGTGCCGGTACCGCCGTAGTACGCAGGGTTGCGCCGGGTGACGTTCAGCACCAGCTGATCCCCCAGGCTGACGAAGGGGGCGCCGAGGGGTGTGTTGGACTGGACCCAGACCTCGCGGACAAACTTCACCTGCGGGTCGAGCATCATCTCTCCCCGCAGGTGGTCGTTGGCTCTGGGGGCCGGCAGGAAGCCGATCCAGCGGGTCTGCTGGGTCGCCATTTGGGGGCGCGTGATGGGCAGCTCGAAGTCGCGCGGGGCGGGCCTTGCGGCGCTGGCAGCCTCTCGGCCCCAGTTGGGGTACACGCCTGCGACCACGCAGTTGTTGGTCCCGATGGTCACCTCCGCTGGCAACGGCGGGATCACGTTGCGAAGGTCTTCCTGCTGGTTCGCGGCCCGGGGCCGGTGCTTGCGAAACAGGGCCACGCGCCCCTGGTCGAGGCCGTCGGCGCTCAGGTAGCGGCTTTCGGCGGTGTCATAGAGGTACTCGCGCACCAGCAGCACGGGCAGCTCGTTCATCACGTTGTGCAGGTTGTTCCTGCTGAGCGCCTCGCTCGGGTCGTTGTGGTCCCGCTCCATGCGGGGGTTGACGGGCGGCGGGTAGTAGGTGCCCCCCACGGCAATAAACGGGTTCGGGCAGGCGCGGAAGTAAGCCAGGCGTTCACTGGCGAGGTTGGCGGCCTGGGCCACGAGGTCCCCGGCCCCTGCGTTCCGCAGCACGGCGAACGACCCGCCCATCACGCCCGTGAGGGCCAGCAGCAGGATGGCCGAGGCCATCGTGACCTCGACGACCGTGAATCCAGAACGCCGCAACACCATCGCTGGGGAGACCTCGGGACCTGCCCGTTCGGAGGGACCTACCAACCTCTATAGTTCCCCGCCCGGCGTTGAACATAAACCCGACCCCCGGGCGGAGGCAGCGGCCTCTGGCCGGGCCTCACGGGGCCTGCCCGCCCGACTCGTAGTACTGGTCGAGGAACAGGGGGGCGTCGTTGGGGGCCATGAGGAGCTCGCCGCGGCTGTTGGCCCCCTGGATCATGAAGCCCGACCCCGTGCGGCTCGGCACGTAAATGACGGCGCCGGTGCGGCTGTCCCCCTCCATCGCGATCTTGATGCGGCGGGCTCCCTTCACGTGCAAGTCGGCCAGGGCTGCCCGGATCTCCGGCACGCTCTGGGGCAGCTTGTTGGTCTTGCGGTAGTGGTGCACCACCGCCCGATGCACCGTGACCATCTGCTCGTGGATCTTGGCGGCCTGGGCCTCGGGGGACATGGCGTGCAGGTAGGCGCCTCCCGACATCATCAGCAGCAGCAGGGCAGCCACCGAGGCCAGCACCAGGTTGCGGGTCCGGGACTGTTTCGCCTCTTGCTGGGCGCGCAGCTTTTCCTCGATCGCCACCTGGCCCCGGCTGCGCTTTTTGCCTGGCTTGCCGGCAGGCCTGGCCGCCGCCGGGGCCTCCTCCCGATCTCCCTTGCGCGCGGCCGGCGGTTGGCTGTCGATCGGGCTGGTCTTCCGGGCCTTTTTCGGGCCCGGCTTGGCTCCTCCGGCCGCCGCGCCCCCCCGGTCCGTGAGCGGCCGGGTCTTCTGGCGCGTCTGGCAGCTCTGGCACACGTCGGTGAAGCCGAGGCACTTGCGGCAGTACTCCCTGCGGCAGGACTTGCAGTTCCCGACGGCCACCAGATCGGAGTGCGCGACGCACCGGGGGAGGTCCCGGCAGGCCTCGCAGTAGCCGTCGCCATCGAGCGTGAGCGTCTCATCTTCGGGGGCCCTGCAGTAGTTACAGCGGCGCGCCTGAACGACCGGCGCGTCGTAGGCCCGTTGGATGGCGCTGCTCTCCCGGCGGTGGGCTCGCTCTTCGGAACACGTCCGGCAGACCCCTTCGGAGCCCGTATCCACGCAGGCCTGGCAGACGCCGAAGTCACACCCCGGGCAGATGGTCACCGAGGGCGAGTCATCGTAGATGCACGTCGCCATGCTGCTTTGCTGAACCTCGCTCACCCGAGGTCAGCTTACCCGTTCGGGACTCCCCCCTAACGGTCGAGCCGTTCCCGGCGCCGAGACCGCCGGCCCCGGACTTCCGGCCACCCATCGCCCCGGGACGAGAGGGGCGCGTTGGGGCTGCAGGCCTGGAAGCCAGGAGCCTTCGGCGCTCTCCTCCCCCCTCGGGGGCGCGCCTCGTTTGCCGGCACCCGGGGGGGCAGGCCGTGGTCCCCCGGGTGCCGGGGGATGCCTGATTCCGCGGCTTCGCGCCGGCGTGTGCGCCGCCTCCAGGAAGGTGAATCGGGGCGGCACCGAGGCCGGCACGGATTGCCCCGGGGTGGGTGGGCGGCTATGATGAGGAGGTCTCGTCGCGGCGTTCAGCAGAAGGGGCCTCCAGATGACCGAGCCGGGTGCCGGTTCCAGCTTGTTCAAGGTTGCCAGCGGGTCCAACCCGGCGTCGGTGGCCGGGGCCATTGCCGGCGTGGTCCGCGAGAGGGGGCGCTGCGAGATGCAGGCCATCGGGGCCGGGGCGATCAACCAGGCCGTCAAGGCGATCGCCATCGCCCGGGGCTACGTGGCCCCGAGTGGGCTTGACCTCGTCTTCGTGCCTGCCTTCCTCGACATCGAGGTCGGCGGCGAGGAACGAACGGCGCTGAAGTTCGTGATCGAGCCTCGCCGCTGACGGGCGCGCACGGGCCGCATT
Organism: Candidatus Sericytochromatia bacterium; assembly: GCA_035284865.1. Taxonomy (GTDB): domain Bacteria; phylum Cyanobacteriota; class Sericytochromatia; order S15B-MN24; family JAQBPE01; genus JAYKHL01. Next base: position 3,191 of record JAYKHL010000086.1, read on the forward strand.
GACGCCCTTTACGGGTTCATGGTAATTCCTTAAATATCTATCCCCGCCGCTCGGGATGGGTCCAAAGTGTGTCGGCCCAGGCTGGCGCCACCCTCACCGGCGCGTCTCTCGGTCCACCCGGACCAGTCAGAGGAGTCTTCGGATGTACGCCATCATCGCGACCGGGGGCAAGCAGTACAAGGTCGAGGAAGGTCGCTTCGTCGATGTCGAGCTGCTCCCCCAGGACCAGGATCAGGCCGTCGTGTTTGAGCAGGTGCTGCTCATCGCTGACGGGGACAACGTCGCCATCGGAGCACCCACCGTGCAGGGGGCGACGGTCACGGGCAAGGTCATCCTGTCGGGTAAGAAGTGGATCAAGCGCTTCCGCTCGCAGCTGACCGAAGAGGAGTTGGCCCAGAAGGGCCGCCCTGGTCTTCACCCCAAGGTCATCATCTACAAGCAGCGCCCCAAGAAGCACTACCGCCGCAAGCGTGGTCACCGTCAGCCGTTCACCCGCGTGCTGATCGAGTCGATCGCCAAGTAGGCCCTCCGGCCCAGACAGAGGAAGCAACCCATGGCTCATAAAAAAGGCGTAGGCTCGACGCGGAACGGCCGCGACTCGAACCCCCAGTACCTTGGCGTCAAGAAGTACGGCGGTGAGGTCGTCATCCCCGGCAACATCATCATTCGTCAGCGCGGCACCAAGATCCACCCCGGCGAGAACGTCGGAATGGGCAAGGACCACACCTTGTTTGCGCTGATTGAAGGCACCGTGCAGTTTGTGCACAAGGGCGCCAAGGGTAAAAAGGTCAACGTCGTGCCGTTCGCGGTCCAAGCCTGAGACCTTCGTCCCCCCGAGGCCCGAAGCCAGCGGCTTCGGGCCTCTTCCATGGGCCCTCCCTGGTACACTGAGTAGCGATGTTCATCGATCACGCGAAGATACAAGTCCGCAGCGGCAAGGGCGGTGACGGCGTCGTGATGTGGCGCCGAGAGAAGTACGTCCCGGCCGGCGGGCCTGCCGGGGGGGATGGTGGCAACGGCGGCTCGGTGTGGCTGGTGGCTACCGAGGACCTGAACACGCTCATCGACTTCCGCTTCACGCACAAGTTCCACGCCGCCGACGGCGAGCGCGGCCGCCCCAAGAACCAGCACGGCAAGACCTCTCCGGACGTCGAGGTGCGCGTGCCCGTGGGCACGGTGGTCTACGACGCCCGGACCCGGGACTTGCTGGCCGACATGCACGAACCGGGTCAGCGCTGGTTGGCTGCCCGCGGGGGGCGGGGCGGGCGCGGCAACTCCCACTTCGCCACCCCCACGCGCAAGGCGCCTGATTTCGCGGAGCCCGGTACTCCGGGAGAGGAACGCGAGCTGGCGCTGGAACTCAAGCTGCTGGCCGACGTGGGCCTCGTGGGCCTGCCGAACGCCGGCAAGTCGACCCTGATCGGGGCCGTGTCTGCGGCCCGTCCCAAGGTGGCGGACTACCCCTTCACCACCCTCGAGCCGCACCTCGGGGTGATCCGGTTCGGGCCCGGCGACACCCTGGTGATGGCCGACATCCCGGGCCTGGTGGAGGGGGCCTCCGAGGGGGTGGGGCTCGGCCACGCGTTTCTGCGGCACGTGGAACGCTGTCGGCTCCTCGTGCACCTGGTGGATCTGTCCGGCGGCCTCGAGGGGCGAGACCCCCTGACGGACTTCGAGACCATCGAGCGGGAGCTGGCGCGCTACAGCCCCGAGCTGGCTGCTCGACCCCGGGTGGTAGCGCTCAACAAGATCGACCTGCCGGACGCGCGGGCCCAGCGCGACCATCTGGAGGCGGTGATGGCCGACCGTGGCCTGCCGTGCTTCGGGCTCTCGGCGGCCACGCGGGAGGGCCTCGAGCCGTTCCTCGCCACCCTGCGAGAACGGGCGGCGGCCCTCCCCCCCCCGGTCATCTTCCGGCCCGAACCCGTAGCTGCCCCGGAGCCCGAGGGTCAGCAAGAAGCCACGATTCGGCGGGAGGGCAAGCTCTGGCGGGTGTCACACGAGCGGCTCGAGCGTCAGGTTGCGGTGCTGAACCTTGAATCGCCCGGGGCCGTCGTGAAGTTCCACCGCCTGCTCGACGATCACCACGTGGTCGAGCGCCTGCGGGAGATGGGGGTGCAGGATGGAGACACCATCGCCATCGGCGAGCTCGAGTTCGACTTCGTCGATTGAGGGTCTGCCGGCCGGGCGCCTGCTGGTGCTCAAGGTTGGCACCACCACCCTGATGGGCCCGGAAGGTCCGGACCTCGGCCAGCTTGGCCGCCTTGCCGACGTGATTGCGGCCCTCGTGGCGGCGCGCAACCGGGTCGTGCTCGTGACGTCCGGGGCGGTGGGAACGGGGCGCTGGCGCCTTCGGATGCCCCACCGGCCCCGCAGCATCCCCGAGAAACAGGCCGCTGCGGCCGTCGGGCAGGGCATCCTGATGCACCTCTACGAGCAGGCCCTGGCGGCGCGGGGGCTGACGAGCGCCCAGCTGCTGATCACCCGGGCAGACCTCGGGGACCGCCGCCGCTACGTCAACGCGAGCAACACCCTGGCGGTGCTGCTCGCGGCCCAGCCGTCCGTCGTGCCCATCGTCAACGAGAACGACTCCGTGGCCACCGAGGAGCTACGCTTCGGCGACAACGACACCCTTTCCGCTCTCGTGGCGAGCCTCGTCGCGGCGGATTCCCTGTACATTCTGTCGGACATCGACGGCCTGTACGACGCGGATCCGCACACCAACCCGGGCGCCAGGCGCATCGTCGAGGTGGCTGCGATCACGCCCGAGCTCGAGGTCCTCGCGGGGGGGCGGGGCTCCGATCTCGGCACGGGCGGCATGGCAACCAAGGTTGCCGCGGCCCGGATCGTCACCTCGTGCGGGATTCCGATGGTGCTGCTGCATGGCCGGCGGCCGGAGGGTGTGCTGGCCAGCCTGCGGGGGGAGGCACCTGGCACCACCTTCTTGCCTGTCGAGACCAGGCTGGAGGGACGCAAGCGTTGGCTGGCCTGGGGAGGGACGCCGGCGGGGCGCCTCGTGGTGGATGCAGGCGCCGCCCGGGCCGTGCGGGAGCTGGGCAAGAGCTTGCTGCCCGCTGGGGTGTGTGCGGTGGAGGGGCGGTTCGAGGCGGGTGACGTGGTGGCGCTGGTGGCCGGCGATGGCCACGAGGTCGCTCGGGGCCTGGTCAACTACGGTTCAGGCGAGCTTGCCCGGATTGCAGGGTGTCAGACTGCCGAGATCGAGGCGCGGCTGGGCACCAAGCCCTACGACGAGGCCGTTCACCGCAACAACATGGTGCTCACGTGACGCGGGCACGCTACGCCCTGTATGGAGGCACCTTCGACCCCTTCCATCTCGGACACCTCGCGGTGGCGCGGGCTGCTCGCGACTCGGGCCTCGTCGACGAGGTGCTGGTCGTGCCTGCCGGCAGCCCCCCCCACCGGGGGGCGACGCTGGCCGGCGCCGAGGAGCGCTGGTGCATGGCCGTGCTGGCGACGGTGATGGAGCCCGGCCTGCGCGTGGTGCGCTGGGAGACCGAGCGGGCCAGGGAGGGGCCGACCTTCGCCATCGACACGCTGCGGCTGGCGCGCGCCGCGCTGGGGTGGGACGTGGACCTCTGGTGGGTGATCGGGGCGGACGCGTTGCGCGCCCTGGGCAGCTGGCATCGGCTGGTGGAGCTGGTGCAGGAGGTGCGGTTCCTCGTCGTGCCGCGTGACGGGGAGGATGGGGCCTGGCTGGCCAGCTGGCTCGAGCGGGAGCTTCCCGAGGTGCCGAGGGACCGCTTCGTGTTTCTGCCAATGCCGCGGGTCGCGGTTTCCTCGACGGGGGTGCGCGCCTGCCTGGCCCGGGGAGGCCCGACCCAGGGCCTGCTGCCGCCCCTGGTGGGGGCCCACGTGGCCCGATATGGCCTGTACGTCGACCGGGGTGGCGGCGCGAGTCAAGGAGCAGCCCGATGAACCAGGACCTCCTGTGGCGGCGCATCGCCGTGAACGAGCAGGCCGTCGCGGAGCGCGAGGGGCTGGTGCCGCCTGGCGAGAGCTACCGGCTCACGGTGGCCCAGCAGCGGGCCATCGAGGCCGTGGAGGGCTGGCTTCGGGCGGGGGCGCGCAGCGCCTTGCTCCACGCGCCCACGGGCGCGGGGAAGACCGCCGTGGCCTTCCGCGTGGCCCTGGGGGAGTTCCTCACGCGTCACCAGCCCGTGGTGGTCCTGGCGCCCACCCGCGATCTGCTTCGGCAGCTGGCCGCTTACTTCCGGGCCCGGCTGGAGGGGACGCCGTTGCGCGTGGAAGAGTTGCACGGTGGGGTGGCGCCTCGCGATCGGGAGGCCCTGCTGGCCCGGTTCGAGCAGCGCCTCGTGCCCGTGTTGCTGGCCAGCGGCCTGATGCTGCAGGAGGAGGGGCACCGGCAACGCCTTCGGGCTGCCGGCTTCCTGGTCGTGGACGATGTGAATGCCTTCGACCCCGTGGTCCACCTGCAGCCGCTGCGGGGCATCCACACGCCCACCCTGTTTCTGTCCGCGACCCCCGAGCCCGTGCGGGCCTTTCTCGACCACAAGCAGGTGGGGGAGCACGTTGCGGTGCTCGACGAGAAGCCCTTCCAGGCCCCAGGCACCGTGCGCCACCGCCTGCGCGCCCGGCTGGGTGACAGCCCCGTGCGACAGCTGCTGCTGGCAGAGTCGCACCTCCGTCGGCACCTGGAGGGAGCGGGCAGGGTGTATGTCATCTCCCGGACCCGCGATCAGGTGCCGAGCCTCGCACGGTGGCTTCAGCGGCGCTTTGCGGTGCCGGTCCTGCAGCTGCATGGCGAGATGGTGGACACGGCGGAGCAGGCCCGCCGGCTGCAGCGCTTCAAGGGGTTTCGCCCCGAGCAGACGCGGGTCGCGGTGATGGCCATGTTTCGTGAAACGGCGCCGGCCATCCTGGTTGCCACCAACCTGGTCGGGGCGGGCACCGACGTCGCGGAGGCCGACCTGATCGTCATCACGGATGCCGATGGGTTCGGGGAGGCTGAGCTCGAGCAGCTGGTCGGACGGGTTGGGCGTCGCGAGCGGGCCTCGGAGGCCTGCCTCGTGGTGGGCACGCTACGCCGCCCAACCTCCAGCGCTCGGCGTCGCTGACGGGTGGCCGCGGCCCCGGCCTTCACGGTAGACTGGAGGGGTGACCGAAGCCGCTGTCCCCTCCTCGGAAGCCCCCCACGCCTGGGCCGAACGGCTCGTGGCGCTGCGGCCCGTCGTCGAGGCCTGGCTCGATGCGAACCTCTCGCCGGGCCGGGCGGCTCACTGCCGCCGCGTGGGGTGGACGGCCAGGCGGCTGGCCGAACGGTTCGGCACCGACCCGGACAGGGCGGAGCTCGGCGGCTTGCTCCACGATGTGGCCCGCGAGCAGTCCGGGGCCCAGCTGCTCGCCGCCACGCGGCTGGCCGGTCGCCCTGTGGGGTACCTCGAGGAGCTGGCCCCGATGCCCTGCCTCCACGGCCCGGTCGGCGCCGACGTGGTGCGAGAGGCCTTCGGGGTGGCGGATGCGGTGCTGCTGTCCGCCATTGCTCGCCACACGGTGGGTGGTGAGCAGATGACGCTGGACGAGCAGGTCCTGTTCCTGGCTGACGCCATTGAGCCGGGCCGGGGCGACGCCCCCTGGCTCACGGACCTTCGGGCCGCCGCCGAGCACGATCTGGCGCTGGCGTGCCGTCGGGCGTACGATCACACCTTCGACTTCCTGCTGCGCCACGGCCTGCCGATCCACCCGGATGCGGCGCGCGGGCGCAACTGGTTCCTGCACCAGGAACGCACCCGTGCCCGCAACGTTGTCCCCGAACCCGCACCGGAGGCCCCCCGCCTTGGCTGACGCCCTCGACTCCCGCCCCCTGGTCGAACTCGCTGCCCACAAGGCTGACGACAAGAAGGCCGACGACATCCGCATCTTTGACCTGGATGGCGTCTCGTTGCTGGCCGACTACATCTTGCTGTGCAGCGGGCAGACCACCGTCAAGGTGCGGGCCATCGCGCAGCACATCGAGGAGGAACTCACCAAGGCCGGCCACAAGCTGTACGGCAGCGAGGGCTGGAGCGAGGCCGTGTGGGTGCTGCTCGACTTCGGCACCGTCATCGTGCACGTCATGCGCAGCCAGGAGCGAGAATTTTACAACCTGGAGCGCCTCTACGGGAGCTGCCCGTCGGAGGCCTGGGTGTCGGCGACGCCCGCCAGCTGAATTTGCCAGGAGGTAACCGTGTCCCCCCTCGACCGCACCGTCCTCGCGCAGAGCCTTTATCAGCTCGTCGTCGAGACCGCCACCAACCTGCCCGCCGACGTCCGCGCCGCGATCCGCGCCGCGCGGGCTCGCGAGGATGCCTCCACGCGCTCGGCGCTGGCCCTCGGCACGATTGCGCAGAACATCGACCACGCCGCCGACGACGTCCTCCCGATCTGCCAGGACACGGGCATGCCCACGTTTTTCGTTCACACGCCGGTGGGCGTCAGCCAGCTGCACGTGCGAGAGGCCATCCGTGCGGCCGTGGCGCGTGCCACAAAGGACGGCAAGCTGCGGCCCAACTCCGTGGACTCTTTGACGGGCCAGAACAGTGGCGACAACCTGGGCCCGGGCAGCCCCGTCATCCATTTCGAGCAGTGGGAGCAGGACCTCATCGAGGTCAAGCTCATCCTCAAGGGCGGGGGCTGTGAGAACAAGAACATTCAGTATTCGCTGCCGACGGAGCTGCCCGGGCTCGGAAAGGCCGGCCGGGATCTGGACGGGGTGCGCAAGTGCATTCTGCACGCCGTCCACCAAGCCCAGGGGCAGGGGTGCTCGGCCGGATTCCTCGGCGTGGCCGTGGGGGGCGACCGCACCTCTGGCTACGAGTGGGCCAAGCATCAGCTGCTGCGACCGGCGGACGACGTGAACCCCGATCCCCAGCTCGCTGAGCTGGAGGCCTACGTGATGGAGAAGGCCAACACGCTGGGCATCGGGACCATGGGCTTCGGGGGGCAGGTCACGCTGCTCGGCTGCAAGGTCGGGGTGCTCAACCGCCTCCCGGCCAGCTTCTTCGTCTCCGTGGCCTACAACTGCTGGGCTTACCGGCGCCTCGGCGTGATGCTCGACCCGGAGTCCGGCGAGATCCGTCAGTGGCAGTACCGCGTCCCGGCCCGCGAGGCCGAGCCTATGGCGGGGGCGGTGGCCCCGGCCAGTGGGCGGGCCGTCGTGTTGCAGGCCCCCATCACCGAGGCGCAGATCCGCGAGTTGCGTGTGGGGGACGTCGTTACCATTGATGGGCTGATGCACACGGGCCGGGACGCCATTCACAAGCACCTGATGTCGCACGAGCCCCCCGTCTCGCTGGAGGGGGGGGTGCTTTATCACTGCGGCCCCGTGGCCGTGAAGGGCGCAGACGGCGCCTGGAAGATCCTGGCCGCAGGGCCGACCACGAGCATCCGGGAGGAGCCTTACCAGGCCGAGGTCATCGGGCGGTACGGGGTTCGCGTCGTGATCGGCAAGGGCGGCATGGGCGCGAAGACACTGGCGGCCATGAAGGACCACGGCGCGGTCTACCTCAACGCGATCGGGGGCGCTGCTCAGTTCTACGCTCGCTGCGTGGACGCGGTGGAGGGCGTCGATCTGATGGAGTTCGGCGTCCCGGAGGCCATGTGGCACCTGCGGGTGAGAGGCTTCCAGGCCGTCGTGACAATGGACAGCCACGGCAACAGCCTGCACGCAGACGTGGAGCACGCCTCGGAGCAAAAGCTCGCAGCCCTCGCGGCGCCCGTGTTCTGACAGGCGTTGACACGCCGGTCGGGCCGTCCTGGGGCGGCTCGGCCGGGACGGGTCAGTCGGCGTTGGCCTTCTCGGCCATCCGCCGCTGCTCCTCGAGCACCTGCTGGACCTGCTCCATCGAGCCGTGCCCCAGCTTGATGATCAGGTGCCCGAGCAAGAGACCGGTGCGTTCGTGCTCCTCCATGGCCTCGTCGAGCTGCTCGGGTGTGATGTAGCCCTTGCGGATGAGCAGCTGGCCAAGCCGCAGGTCCCTGTACTGTTCCTCGAGCAGATCCTCCAGTTGCTGGAAGGTGAGGTGCCCCAGGCTGAACAGCAGCTCACCGATGCGCAGGAAGGGCTTTTTTCGCTGCGCCTCGAGGGCGTCCTGGAGCTGGTCCTCCGTGATGATGTTGCGTGACAGCAACATCGCACCGAGGCGTTCGTGGCTGAGCTTGCGCATCCGAGGCTCCTTGAGGCTGGGCACCGACGTTCCATTCTATCCCAGGATGCAAGCGGCGTCAGGTGGCCGACGCGCGTGACGGCCCGTCCGCTTGCCACCGGAACGCCACGCGTGGTCCTCATGTTCGGTTGACGTCCCCTTGACCGCTTCCTAAAATGCAAGCTGGAGCCTTTTCAGGCCGACGAATTTGGATTTCGACCCTCACGAACCCAAGACGGAGTGTCCGGGATGAACCGCATCGCCCCCCACATTGCCAGCCTCGGTGCCACCGATCGGCGAGATGCCTGGTGGCTTTACCCGCTGATGGTCGCCTCCGGCCTGGGCTTCTTCGTGGTGTATGCCACCTACGCGGGCTTCTCGAACGCCCACTTCTCGTGGGGGCCTTACCTGTCGCCCTTCTACTCTCCCTTGTTGCCGGTCCCGGGTTGGCTGCAGCAGGTTGCGCCGTGGTTCACGCCGGCGATGCTCATCCTCATCTGGCCGGCAGGCTTCCGGGCCACCTGTTACTACTACCGCAAGGCCTACTACCGTTCATTTTTCTTTCACCCGCCGGCCTGTGCCGTGGGCGAGGGACGGCCTCACGGCACGTACACGGGCGAGCGGGCCTTCCCCTTCGTGCTCCAGAACCTGCACCGCTTCTTCCTGTATGTGGCTATCCTGTTCATTTTTCTGCTCGGCTACGACGCCTGGCTGGGCCTCAACTACCCGTATGCGGCGGATGGCTCGCTGGTCACCAACTACCACACGATGACGGCCCAGGAACTCAAGGCGGCGGGCGTCACCACGCGCTTCGGGCTGGGCCTCGGCTCGCTGATCATGATGCTCAACGTGGTGTTGCTGTCCGGCTACACGTTCGGCTGCCACTCCCTCCGCCACCTGGTGGGTGGCAAGCACGACTGCTTTAGTTGCCACGTGGCGGGTGGCCCCACGCCCCCGGCCAGCTTCCAGGCCTGGAAGCTGGTCACCTACCTCAACCAGCGTCACGAGTTGTTCGCCTGGCTGAGCCTGTTCTCGGTGCTCCTCACCGACTTCTACATCCGCATGGTGTCGATGGGCGTGTGGACCGATATCCGGTTCTTCTGACGCCCTCCCGCTCCGACGCACTGTAACGAAGGTCAGCCTTTATGCCTACCACCTACGACACCCACGACTACGATGTGCTCGTCATCGGCGCTGGCGGCGCGGGCATGCGCGCCGCCATCGAGGCGGCTGAGGCCGGCCTCCGCACCGGCCTCGTGTGCAAGTCGCTGCTCGGCAAGGCCCACACGGTCATGGCCGAGGGCGGCATGGCGGCGGCCCTCGGCAACGTCGAGAAGGCCGATAACTGGAAGGTCCACTTCGTCGACACCATGTTCGGCGGGAAGTTTCTGAATAACTGGCGCATGGCGCAACTCCACGCCCAGGAGTCACCCGACCGGGCGCGCGAGCTTGAGAGCTGGGGCGCGGTCTTCGACCGCACGGAGGACGGCCAGATCCTGCAGCGTAACTTCGGCGGCCACGCCTACCCCCGTCTGGCGCACGTGGGCGATCGGACGGGCCTGGAGCTGATTCGTACCTTGCAGGAGCGGGTGGTGGCCTCGGGGCGTCACCCGCATCGCGCCGAACAGGAGATCAAGGTGCACATGGAGTGCACCATTTACCGCCTGCTCAAGACCGATGGCCGGGTCACGGGGGCGATGGGCTACTGGCGGGAGTCGGGCAAGCCGATCGTCTTCCGGGCCAAGGCCGTCGTGCTCGCCACGGGCGGGCTCGGCAAGTGCTACCGGGTGACCTCCAACTCGTGGGAGGGCACCGGCGACGGTCACGCACTGGCTTACATGGCCGGGGCCGAGTTGCTCGATATGGAGTTCATCCAGTTCCACCCCACCGGTATGGTGTGGCCGCCTTCCGTCCGGGGCATCCTGGTGACGGAGGGGGTTCGGGGTGAAGGAGGGGTGCTCAAGAACAACAAGGGTGAGCGCTTCATGTTCAAGTACATCCCGGACCTCTACAAGAAGCAGACCGCCGACACCCCCGAGGAGGGGGAAAAGTACATCAAGAAGGTTAAGGGGGCCCGGCGGCCTCCCGAGCTACTCACCCGAGACGTCGTTGCCCGCGCGATCGTGCGCGAGGTCAAGGAGGGCCGGGGGTCGCCGCACGGGGGGGCCTACCTCGACATCGCCTCGCGCCTGCCGGCTGCGGACATCAAGAAGAAGCTCCCGTCCATGTACCACCAGTTCATGGCGCTCGGGAACCTCGACATCACCAAGGAGCCCATGGAGGTCGGCCCGACCTGCCACTACGTCATGGGGGGGGTTCGGGTGAACCCCGAGACCCAAGAGTCCACGGTGCCTGGTCTCTTCGCCGCGGGCGAGGTGGCCGGGGGCTTGCATGGCTCCAACCGGCTTGGCGGCAACTCTCTCTCTGACCTCATCGTGTTTGGTCGGCGGGCGGGTCTCCATGCGGCCGAGTTCGCCAAGGCGAACCCGGAGCTTGCGGCCGTCGATGGGGCGGAAATCGACCGGCTCGTGGCGGAGATGTACGCACCCTTCGAGCGGGCCAAGGGAGAGAACGCCTTCCAGATCACGTCCAACCTCCAGGACACGATGGAGGCGAACGTTGGCATCGCTCGGGTGGAGGGCGAGCTTCAGCAGGCCCTGGTCGACATCGAAGGCCTCAAGCAGCGGGCTGCGGTGGTGGGCACGGCGGGCGATCGCCAGTTCAACCCAGGCTGGCACCAGGCCATCTCGCTCGAGTTCTTGCTGGTGTGCTCCGAGGCGATCGCCAGGTCGGCGCTGGAGCGGCGGGAGAGCCGAGGTGGGCACATGCGGGTGGACCACCTCGACACGCTCGACGAGTACGGCACCTTCAACCACGTCGTCTGGCGCGGTGAGGACGGCACGATGCAGCTGCGTCGGGAGCCCATCCCCGCCATGCCCGAGGACCTCGCTGCCCTGATCGAGGAGAAGAAGAAGCATGGCTAGTCATACCGCCGGGAAGTCGGTCAGCGTTGCTGGCCGCGAGCACACCTTCAACGTGTTCCGCGGCGACAAGGAACACGGGGAACTCGTGGACTACACGATTGAGCTCTCCGAAGGCATGGTCGTGCTCGACGCCATTCACCAGATCCAGGCCACCGAGGCACCCGACCTGGCCTGCCGCTGGAACTGCAAGGCCGGGAAGTGCGGCTCGTGCAGCGCCGAGATCAACGGCAAGCCTCGGCTGATGTGCATGACGCGGATGGACCAGGTCGTCGACGAGGGCCCCACCACCATCAAGCCCATGAAGACCTTCCCTGTGATCAAGGATCTGGCCACCGACGTCAGCTTCAACTACCGCGCTGCCAAGAAGGTTCCGGCACTGGACCCCAAGCCCAAGGACGAGCGGGGCGAGTGGACGATGTACCAGTACGAGGTCGACCGCATCCAGGAGTTTCGCAAGTGCATCGAGTGCTTCCTGTGCCAGAACACCTGTCACGTGCTGCGCGACCACCAAGAGGTGGGCTTCGCTGGCCCGCGCTTCATCATGCGGGCGGCCCAGTACGAGATGCACCCGATGGATCAGGCCGACCGCATCGACGTGGTCAAGGAAGAACTTGGGATCGGGTATTGCAACATCAACAAGTGCTGCACCGATGTCTGCCCGGAGGGCATCAACATCACGGACAACGCGATCATTCCCCTCAAGGAGCGGGTCGTGGATCGGGTCTATGACCCCGTGATGGGGCTCTGGCGCAAGCTGACCGCGTCGGAGACCTGACGCGCGGCGCTGGCGGGCGGCCTGTGAGGACTATCACAGGTCGCCTGTGGCTTTTTGCGGCGTGGGGCGCGCCTGGGGCTGGTATGCTGGGGAATGGGCTCCCTGCGGGTGGACCACCGTCAGCGGTGGGCGGCCACCGAGGATGCCACCAGGTGGTGTTCGTCATGTGCTACCCCTCCTCTACCCCCACCCACCACGCGCGCGGTCTGGTGCTGGCCGCGCTGGTCGTGCTCGGCCCCGCCTCGTCGCCGACCTGGGCGCTGGAGGCCACGGACCCCTTGCACGCCGTGGTCACGCGCGTCGTGAGGCGGGTCGAGTGGCAGCGGGCGCGGACGGCTGTCTGGCAGCGGGCCTTCGTCGACACGTTGCTGGTGGGGGGGGACACGCTGCGGACCGCTGCGGACGCCAAGGCCGAGCTCCTTTACGGAGACGGCTCCGTCTCGCGCATCGGGTCGCTGACGTCGTTGACCCTCACCGGGGAGCGGCGGCGCGAGGTGCGCCTTGATGCAGGCACGATCTGGCTTCACATCCGCAAGGGCGGGGCAGGGATGCGGGTCTTCACGCCTGGCGCGGTCGCGACCGTCACGGGCACCGAGCTGCTGGTGCAGGTGGACCCGGTGCGCCGCGCCACGGAGGTGACGGTCTTCGAGGGCGCTGTCAACGTCACGGGCGACATCGGGCAGCTGGTTCGGGTGGTTGGTGGCACCACCACCCGGGTGCCCTTCCAGGCCCCCGCTGCTGCCCCGGTGCCGCTCGACGCGGGCAAGCTCCAGCAGCGCTCGCTGCTGGTCAAACCGCTCTCCGTCGAGCCCGGGGGGCCTGGCGAGGCGACCCCTCCGCCGCCTCCGGTGCCGGGCCCGGCGGCCACACCCGTCCCCGTCGACGGTGGCCGGCCGGCCACCGTCGCGCCGGCCGTGGCAGACCCCACCGCGGCCCCGGCGCAACCTCCGGAGCCCCCTGCCGCCGCGTCCGGAGGCACGCCGTCGGCGCGTCCCGACCTCAAGGGGCAGACGGAGAAGTTGCTTGATCCCCGGGTCATCAACGGCTCTCCCACCACGGGTTCGGTCAGGGTGATCATCGAATGACGGCACCTCGCTTCGCCGCGGTGCTCGCGGCCTTTGTTCTGGTATCAGCCTGCAGCCCGGCCGTCTTCTCCGGCCGGAGCGGCCGCGTGGCGCTCACCGTCCGGTGGCCTCAGCGCACCGCGGCGTTTCAGCTCCTGGCCATCCCGCCGGACACCGCTCGGGTGCTGGTGACCATTCGAGGAGAGGGGATCCCGGACGGCAAGCCCCTCGAGTCCACGCTCGTGCCGGGCGGGTCGGAGCAGAGCACGGAGTTCGTGGATGTGCCCGTCGGCCCGAAGTACATCGAGGCCACGGCCCTCGATGCGGAGGGGCAGGCGACCGCCTCTGCCCGGCAGGCGATCGCCGTGCTGCCGAACGTGCTGGTGGAGGCTCGCCTCGTGCTGCAGCCGGTCCAGGCGCCTTCACCCTCACCCGCTCCCACGGCCACTCCCAGCGCTGACGGCTCTCCTGATCCCGTGCCCAGCCCCGTCGTGGCACGGCCTGCACGGGTGATCGACACCGTGGCGGGAGATGGCGTCGGGGGGGCACGGGACGCCGTCGATCCCTTGGCCGCACGCTTCAGGCATCCGCGCGCTCTGGCTTATGACGCCCGTCGCCAGGCCCTTTTTGTGGGGGATGCCGCCCATCGCTTGATCCGGCGGCTCGATCTGACCACTGGCGCCGTCACCACGGTGGCGGGCCGGCCCGAGTTCGAGGGCCGTGCGCCCAGCGGGGTGCCTGCGGCCCTGGCCGGGGGAGCGCCCGGCGTGCCGTGCGGTCTGGCATTCGGCGATGACGGCGCGGTCTACTTCTGCGACCGCGACAACCACCTCATCCGCAAGATCACCCGGTCCGGCATGATCGAGACGGTGGCCGGCACCGGGCACCTCGGGCTGGCGGACGGGCCCGCCGCCTCCGCGCAGTTTGCCTACCCGAGTGATCTGGTGATCGATGCGGCGGGGACGCTCTACGTCGCGGATGCCTACAACAACCGCATCCGCAAGATCGCGGGAGGCAGGGTGTCGACCGTGGCGGGCACGGGGGCCTCGTTGACGGCGGAGACCCGCGGCCTCAAGCTCCCGCCGCCGAGCCTGGGCCTGCCTCTGGCCCTGGCGCTGGAGCCCGGCGGCGAGGGCCTGGTCGTCGCCGAGGCCAAGGCCCACAGGATCTCCAGGGTGGCGCTTGCGTCCGGGGAGGTCACGGTCGTGGCCGGCTCCGGGCTGGTGGGGTTGGCTGGCGAGGGGGGGGAGGCCCTGCAGGCGGACCTGGCCTTGCCGGTGGCGCTCGCCTTCGACCCCACCGGAAGCCTGGTGGTCGCAGACGGCTGGGCCTGGGAGACCGGGGTCGAGACCCTGACAGGGGCCGCAAGCCGCCTGCTGCGTCTGGCTCCCGACGGCCGGCTCGAGCGCGTGGCAGGGTCCGTCTCCCGCGGGGCCTATGGCTTCTCGGGCGATGGCGGCGATCCCACGCTGGCAGAGCTCAACAACCCGGGGGGGCTGGCCTTCGACGCCGCCGGGAGGATGTTCATCGCCGATACCTTCAACAACCGGCTTCGCTTGGTGCGTCCTGTGCCGCTGGGGCCTGTGGCGCCGACGCCCGATCCCCGTGCCTCGGTCTCGGATGGTGTCGTGCCCCCCGGGACTTCGCCAGGCTCACCGGACACCCCGAGCCCGGCGTCGCCCGTGCCGGACGCCGAGGATGACGCCGGGCTGGCAGCCCCCGCGCCGCGTCAGCGTTGAATGCTCGAGACACAGGCCTTGCGTGCGTTTGACGGCTTGGGTGTGCACGTGGTACAACGTCTCGTCCGGAGCACGTAGGGCGGCCGCGTGCGGCTGCCTCGCAGGGTGGGGTCCATGTTCGATATCAAGCTGGCTCTTCAGATCACCCAGACCATTCTGTCGTTGCTGCTGATTGTGGCCGTCATGTTGCATTCCGCGAAGGGCGAGGGGATCGGGGCGATCGGTGGGCAGACCAAGATCTTTGGCAGCCAGAAGGGCGTCGAAGCTGGCCTGAACCGCTTCGCGACCGTGGTGGCCGTGCTGTGGGGCCTGGTTTCCCTCGGCATCGCTTACTTGACCTATCGCTGACCGCTTGCGCGCGCTGCCTGGCCGTCCCCATCTGTCCCGGCCTGTCCCGGCCTGACCACCGCGTCGGGCGGGGCTTTTCCGTCAAGGAGACCTTCGATGCGCTCCCCCCGCTTTTCTTGCCTGTTGGGCTCCGTGTTGACGGCCGCCCTGGCCGTCTCCCTGCAGGGGTGCGCAGAGGAGGCTGAGGACCAGGCGCGGTCCGTGGCGGCGGCTTCAGCGGCGCCCTCCGCGGCCGCCACCGAGGCTGCGGACACGGGGCCAGCTCCCAACGCGCCGCCCCTGCTGGCGGGCCTGACAGAGCCGTGTGTCGAGCCGATGCCGACGGGCAAGTACGGCGGGCAGATGATCGCGGGGGCGTACGAGGATCCCAAGACGTTCAACCCGACGCTGGTGACGGACAGCGTGTCGGCCCGCTTCGTCACCTACATGTTCGAGGCCCTGTGCGAGGAGGATGCCACCACCTACGAGGTTGAGCCCATCCTGGCGAGCCGCTGGGAGGTCAGCCCCGATGGCCGGCAGTACACATTCTACCTCCGCAGGGGCTTGCAGTGGCACGATGGCAAGCCCCTCACCGCCCGGGACGTCGTGTTCACCTACGGGGAGGTCCTGCGTAACCCCGACATCCCCTGGGACTCACGGGACACCCTGAAGATCGACGGCAGGTTGCCCGAGGTGGTGGCGAAGGATGACCACACCGTGGTCTTCACCCTGGCCCAGCCGTTTGCCCCCTTCATGCGCACGGCCTCCGGCTTGCCGATCTTGCCTGAGCACGTGTTCGGGCCCTGGGTGCGGACCAAGGGGCCCAACGGCAAGCCGCTCGCCAACTCGAAGTGGGGGGTCGACTCCGACCCGAGGCAGATCGTCGGAAGCGGGGCCTGGCTCGTCGAGTCCTACCAGCCCGGGCAGCGCATCATCTTCAAGCGGAACCCGCGCTACTTCCGCACCAACAGGCACAAGCAGCCACTGCCCTACCTGGATCGGCTGGTGGTGCCCTTCCTGAAAAACCTCGAGGCGGCCATCCTGAAATTCAAGGCGGGCGAGACCGATGCGCAGTGGCTGCCGGGCAAGGACTTCGCCTACATGAAGCCCCTGGAGGCGCAGGGCAACTTCACGATCGTCAACGGAGGCCCGGATTTCCGCACGAGCTACTTCGCCTTCAACCTGAACCCTGGCAAGAACAAGGAAGGGAAGCCCCTGGTCGACCCCGTCAAGTTGAAGTGGTTCCAGGATGCCCGGTTCCGGCAGGCGATCTCCTACGCCATCGACCGGGAGGCCATCATCAAGAACGTCTTCCGCGGGATGGCTGCGCAGCAGAACTCGCCCATCTTCCAGAAGAGCCCGTACTATGACCCGAAGGTGCCGACCTATGCGCTCGATCTCGGGAGGGCCGAGGCCTTGCTCACCGAGGCGGGCTTCCAGAAGGACGGCGGGGTGCTCAAGGATGCCGAGGGGCATCCCGTTGCCTTCACGCTGTTGCACCAGGTGGGCTCGAAGGACTCCGAACTCGAGGCCAACATGATCATCCAGGATCTGGACAAGCTTGGCATCAAGATGAAGATGCAGAGCGTCACCTTCAACGTCCACCTGGCCCGCACCCACGAGACGAAGGACTGGGACGCCGTGATCGGTGCGTGGGGGGCGGGCATCGAGCCTCACGGCGTGGCGCATCTCTGGACCAGCAACGGGCAGGCCCACTTCTTCAATCTGAACCCGGCGCCGGAGCCCCACGCTGTGCCGACGTATCCCTGGGAGCGTCGGATCGATCAGCTCTTCGCGGAGGGCTCGCTGGCCACGGATGAGGCGCGGCGCAAGGCCATCTACGCCGAGTTCCAGCAGATCGTCATGAAGGAGCAGGTGATGATCTTCCTGCCCGTTTTCAACTACACGGTCGCCGTGCGGAACTCGCTGGGCAACACCCGTCCCAACCCCTACAACCCGCTTGGCATCAGCTGGAACGCCTGGGAAATCTACCGCAAGTAGCGGCGCTGGCAAGGTACGATGGGGGCGCAGCCGGCGCCTACAGGAGGGTCAATGTTTCGCTACGTGCTCAAACGTCTGATCCAGATGGTGCCGCTCCTGATCCTCATCTCGATGATCACCTTCGGCATCAGCAAGCTGGCCCCGGGGGACCACCTCTCAGCCCGCATGGCGGATCCGTCCATGACGGCCGAGCGCATCGAGGCCGAGCGCAAGCGGCTGGGGCTCGATCAGCCCGTGCCCGTGCAGTATGTGAAGTGGGCCAGCGCGTTTGCCTTGGGGGATATGGGAGAGTCGTACCGCTACCGCACCTCGGTGTCGAACCTGATCGTGCAGCGCGTGGGGGCCACGTTGCTGCTCGGCTTGGCGGCGATGGTGCTGACCTGGTTGCTGGCCATCCCGCTCGGCATTTATGCCGCGGTCCACAAGTATTCCCTGCCCGACAAGGTGTTCTCAACCCTGACCTTCACGGCCCTCGGCATCCCCGAGTTCTTCTTGATCCTCTTGCTGATGTTCGTGGCGGCCAAGACCGGGTGGCTGCCCGTGGGCAGCATGACAAGCGCCGACTTCACGTCGCTGACGGTCTGGGGCAAGGCGAAGGATCTGGCCGTGCATCTCGTGCTGCCCACGATCGCTGTCACGATCGGCACCGTCGCGATCCTGCAACGCCGCATGCGTGGAAACCTGCTGGATGTGCTGGCCGAGGACTACGTGCGGATGGCGCGGGCCAAGGGCCTGCCCGAGAACAAGGTCATTTACAAGCATGCGGTCCGGAACGCGCTCAACCCGATGATTACCATCCTGGGCTACGACATCGCAGGTCTGCTCTCCGGCTTCGCGCTGGTGGAGATCATCGTCGCCTGGCCGGGGCTGGGCCAGATGATGCTGGAGGCACTGCAGTCGTATGACATGCCCCTGGCGATGGCCGGCATGATGATCGGCGCGGTGATGCTTCTGCTGGGCAACCTGCTGGCGGATGTGCTGCTGGCGCTGGTGGACCCGCGCATCAAGCTGGAGGCCTGAGCTGTGACAGAGCCCGTGAACAAGCCCGTCTCCCTGGATCGTGCCGGCGGCCCCGGGGCCTACCCCGGGCTGACCTCTCACGAGGAGTTGCCTCCGCCTGTCTCCACCAACCAACGCATCCTTCGTCGCTTCCTCAAGCACCGCATGGCGGTGGGCGCACTGCTGGTGCTGGCCTTTCTCTACCTGACCATGCTGGCTGGGCCGTTCATCGCGCCCTACGGCGAGGCGACGGAGGACCGCGCCCGCTCCTTCATGCCCCCGACCAAGGTGTATCTGGACGCCGGGGGCCTTTACATCCGCAACGCGACCATCACGGTGGACCCGAGCACCGGCGCGGAGGTGTTGCAGGTCGATCGCAGCGAGAAGTACCGGCTCAAGCTGTTCGTGGCGGGAGACGCATACCACCTCTTCGGGTTCTTGCCGGCCCGCACCCACCTGTTCGGTGTGGACAAGCCCGCCGGGCTCTTCCTGTTCGGGACGGATCAGGCGGGGCGCGACATCTTCTCACGCACCCTCTACGGCGCGCGCATCAGCCTGACGGTCGGCGTCATGGCCATTTTCATCGTGGTCCCCCTCGGCATGTTGATCGGGGGCATCTCTGGCTACTTCGGGGGGTGGGTCGACAACGTTTTGATGCGTGTGGTTGAGGCCTTGATGTCCTTCCCGAGCTTCTACCTGTTGCTGTTCCTCTTCGGCGTTACCTACAAGTGGGACATCACGCCGACCCAGCGTTACGTTCTGATCGTCGGCATCCTGTCGCTGATCGGGTGGACCAGCCTGGCGCGGGTCATTCGGGGTCAGGTGCTCTCGCTGCGGGCGCAGGAGTACGTTGAGGCCTCGCTGGCGGCAGGGGCGAGTTCGTTGTGGGTCATCACCCGCCACATCCTGCCGCAGACCGCCACGTGGGTCACCATCTCGGCCTCGATGATGGTTCCGAATTTTATCCTTGGGGAGTCGGCCCTCTCGATGCTCGGGCTGGGGGTCCAGCAGCCTGCGGCCAGCTGGGGCAACCTGCTCCAGGACGCCATGGCCATCTCCAGCCTCACGCTGCACCCGTGGCTGATGATCCCGGCCCTCTTTATCGTGGTGACGGTGGTGGCCTTCAACTTCTGCGGCGATGGGGTGCGTGACGCCTTCGATGCGAAGTCCCGGGTCTGAGGCCTCGGTCGGGCTGCTGCTCGTGCTCGGAACGTGCTGGGGGTGGGGCGTGGCAGGCCCTGCCTGGCCCGCCGTGGTTCGCCCTGCCCCCAGCCTGGGGCCTGCGCTCGGACCCTTTGTGCCCTACTCGGGGCTGCTAGGCCTCAGCGGGCTGCGCGTGCAGGCCACACCGACGATGTGGCTCGTGACAGGGGTTGTGCCCGGCGGAGCGGCAGATCTGGCTGGGGTTCCGGATCCGCGCGTCGCACGCCTGCGCCTCGTGGCCATCGGGGGCCGGGAGGTGGAGGGCTTCTCGCGGGCCGAACTGCTATCGGCCTTCGCGGAGGTTCGCGGTCGTGTGGCCCTCACGCTTGCTCGTCGGCGGCCGGGGGAGGCAGGCGAGGTCTGGCTGGGGCCCTTCGAGCTGCCGCTGGGCCCTGGGGAGTTGGCGAGCATCCGACGCAAGGTCGCCGCGGCGAGGGCCCGGTTGCTGCCTGGCCCGAGGGGCAAGTCCCCTGACCGACTGTGGCTCGAGGCCCACCAGGCGCGCGCCGATCGTGATGCCTCCCGCCTTCGGGCGGCCATCGGTGCCCTCGGCGGCGCCGATGCGGGCGGGAAGGCGGCCGCGTGGTGGGCCGAGCTTCACGAGCACCAGATGGGGGAGGTGCTGCGGGCGGCGGAAGCTGCCGCTGCCGACGGTCGCTATGAGCAGGCGAGGCAACTGCTTCGCGGCCTGCAGCCCTCGGGCACCTGGGGCAGCGTGCGGCGGGCCCGTGACGCGGAGTACGGGGCCGCCCTGGCGGCCCGCAAGGCCAGGCAGGCCGAGCGCCAGCGGGAGGAAGCCCTCCGCAAGGCGGCCGACGCCGCGCGAGGCCCCGGGGCCTCGCCGCCACCTCGCCGCATCAAGCTATGACGCCGGTGCCTCGGGCGGCACGAGCAGCGACACCTTCGCGCGCGTGTCCTGCTCCTCGCGCATGAGGGCCCCGACCTCGTCGAGGGGCAGCACTCGGTTCCGGCCTCCCGTCCGGGTGCGGACGGCCACCGCCCGGCTCTCGACCTCCTTGTTGCCGATGACCAGCATGTACGGCACCTTGTGGACCTGCGCGTCCCGGATGCGGTAGTTCAGGGATTCGTTGCGCACATCGAGGTCGACGCGCAGCCCCTGGCCCCGCAAGGTCTCGGTGACCTCCTCCGCATAGGCCCTCGACTCGTCGTTGATGGGCACGACCACGGCCTGCAGCGGCGCGAGCCACAGGGGAAAGGCACCGGCGCAGTGCTCGAGGTAGACGGCGAAGAAGCGCTCCAGGGAGCCCAGGATGGCCCGGTGCAGCATGATGGGGCGATGGGCCTGGCCGTCCTCCCCGATGTAGCTCAGATCGAACCGCTCGGGCAGGTTCGGGTCGTACTGGATGGTGCCCAGCTGCCACGAGCGGCCGAGGGCATCGTGGATGTGGAACTCGATCTTGGGACCGTAGAAGGCGCCCTCCCCGGTCAACACCTCGAACGGCAGCCCCGCCTGACGGAGCCCCGCGGCCAGGGCGTCCTCCGCCCGGTCCCACTGGGCGTCCTCGCCGATGCGCTTCTCGGGGCGCGTGGCAAGCTTGATCTCGACCTTGCTGAAGTCGAGCACGGTGTAGACCTCGTAGAGGAAGCGGATGAACTTCTCGATCTCGTCTGCCACCTGGGCCTCGGTGCAGAAGATGTGCGCGTCGTCCTGGGCGAATGAACGCACGCGCGCGAGCCCGTGGACCACCCCCCCTCGCTCGTACCGGTGCAGCCGGGCGAAATCCGCCACGCGGTAAGGAAGCTCGCGGTAGCTGCGGCGCCGGGCTCCGAAGATCACGCAGTGGCTCGGGCAGTTCATCGGCTTCAGCACGAAGGTGTCGGCTTGCAGGGCTTCCTGGACCTTGCCGTGCTCGCACGAGCCCACCTCGTCCTCGGTCCAGAGGCGGTAGATGTTCTCGTTGTAGTTGCCGAGGTGCCCGCTGGTGCGGAACAGGCTCGGGTCATAGGCGAGGGGGGTGATGACCTCGTCGTAGCCGTGGCGGTCGTAAAGCTCACGGATGTACTGCACCAGGGCGTTGTAGACGAAGGCCCCCTTGGGCAGGAAGAACGGCATGGCCGGAGCGACCTCGTGGAACATGAAGAGCTCGAGCTCCTTGCCGAGCTTGCGGTGGTCGCGCCGGGCGGCCTCTTCGAGCCGCGTCATGTGGGCCTTGAGCTCGGCCTCCGTCCAGTAAACGGTGCCGTAGATGCGTTGCAACATCTTGTTCTTCTCGTCGCCCCGCCAGTACGCGCCGGCCGCGCTGAGCAGCTTGAAGTGCTTGATGAGGCCCGTGTGGGGAATATGCGGGCCCCGGCACAGGTCGCTCCACCCGCCGTGGCCGTAGATCGTGATGGGTGCCTCCGGCTCACGCCCGCGAATGTCTTCGAGGATTTCGGCCTTGTACGGCTCCCCCTCGGCCCGGAAGCGCGCGATGGTGGCGGGCACCTCGGCCGCGGGCACCTCGCTGCGGGTGACGTCCAGCTTCGCCTCCGCGAGCTTGCGCATCTCGCCCTCGATGCGGGCGAGGTCTTCCGGCGTGAAGGGCTGCGCCGCATCGAAGTCGTAGAAGAAGCCCTCGGCCGTCACCGGGCCGATGGTGACCTTGGTTCCCGGGTACAGGCGCTGGACGGCCATCGCCATCAGGTGGGCCGTGCTGTGGCGCAGCACCTCAAGGGCCTCGGCGTCGTCCTGCGTCACGATCTGCACCCTGTCCCCCGTGGCGAGCGGGCGCGAGAGGTCGACGAGCTCCCCGTTCACCCGGCCCGCCACGGCACGCTTCAGCAGCCCCCGGCTGATGGCCTCGGCCAGGCCGGCCACGGTCGAGCCGGCAGGCACGTCCCGGTGGGTCTCGTCAGGAAGCACGACCTGGATGGGGGCGGAATCGACCGGTGACATCGGAAACCTCCAGTGGAATGTCGCCTGAGCGAGGGGAGGCTCCCATTCTAGCGCACCCAGCGCCCTTAGTTGGTTGCAGGATAAGCGATCGTGCCGCGTGGCTGGTTTTCGAGCTTGTCGGCCACCGCCGCGGGGACCGCGTTGTTGGCAGGGTCGTGGACGCCCTCGACCCTGGCCATGATGGCCTTGCCGTTGAGGCGGTCGAACAGCTTTTCGTTCGCCACGTGGATGGTCAGCTTGTTCAGGCCGCGGATGTCCACGGACAGCTTGGCGGCCCCGTCCTCCACAAGCTTGAACTCCTTACCCAGTTCCTTGTCACCGCCCGCCCCGAAGCCTTCGGTCGTGGTCTTGAGCGCGATGGGGGGAGACACCCCCTCTTTCTTGCCCCCCGAGAGCAGGGCGGTGCTCGCGAGGTACTCCGCGTTGAGGCCGATGGCGAAGGTGTAGTTGGAGATGTCCTTCAGGGAGTCCCGACTCACGCTGCCATTGGGGCCCAGGGCCACGATGGGTTCGTTGAAGGTGAACTCCAAGTAGGTGCCGGCTCCTCGCTCGGCCGCGGCCGCGCCGTCGGGGTCCACGACCCGCGCGGTGAAGGCCGTGACGGTGGGTGGGGTCTGGTCCGGCATCAGGCTGAAGGAAATGGCGTTGACGTGGGTGGAGGTCCAGCGGCTGTCTGGCGTGTCCCGCTTGAACGTCTCAGCCCCGATGTAGGGGGAGAGAAAGACGTTGTTGAGGAACTCGCCGGCCGCCGGTGGGGTGTTGAGCTGGCCGCTTGCGTCAGTGCCGAGGAGGTTACCGTCCACGTCCTTGATGGGGCGCGCGGGGTCTGCAGCGAGGAGCAGCTGGTAGCGCCCGGGGGCCTTGCCGTTCAGCAGCGGGGCGCCGAAGCTCACTGCCAGGTTGCGCGCCGAGCCGTCGACGGTGTAGCCAGCCGTGGCCTCGAACAAGGTGGTCGGTAACAGCGTATCCTTGCCGTCCACCTGCCCGAATTTGAAGAACGACAGCAGGTAGGGGAAGGCGTCCGCCTTCACCGCGATCGCCTTCTCGACGTCCTCCGGAGCCGCGGCCGCGAGGTCGGGTGGGGCAGCGGCGCCTCCTACCGCCGTCTCGTTGGCGGGGGCAAGCCGCAGCGCGGCGACCAGGTTCTGAATGGCGACCTCGTTGAGCGCCTCGCTGAGGGTCAGCGTCAGCGCCACCTTGTCACCCTTCACGTCCTTGCTGGCCTGATCGGGAGTGACCTTGACGATCTCGGGCTGGCTCGACAGGCCGTAGACCTCGGTCTCGGTCGTGGGTTCACCAAAGTTCAGCTGGTACTGGTTGCCGCGGCTGATGCGGACGCGCTGAGTCCGGGGGGTCATGCCGTACCAGTCGACGGTGAGGGTCACATTGCCACCAAGCCCGGCAAGGTCCACAAACTCGTAGGATCCATTCTCAACATCCACCGTCCGCTCGACCTTCTCAGGCGTGATGAGCGTGACCTTGGGGCCGCGTTCGATCTTGGTGCCGTCCGCCCGGTACACCTGGCCGCGGAGGGTGGTCTTGCCCGAGGGGTTCTTTTCACCTGGCAGAGGCCGGAACACCAGTGCGCCTGGAGAGGGGGGCGCGGTGGGGCCCGCGGAGGATCGTGCGAAGGGGTCCACAACCGTGAACCCCTCCCGGGAGGGCGGGGGCGAGGGCACCTCGCTCTGGCGGGCTGTAATGGGCGAGGGGTTGCGCCGCACGATCTCCGCGCGCGGCGCGGTGACGGGCTGCACGGGGGTGGCGCAGGCGGCGAGCAGCCCACAGGCCGCAACGAGCCGAAGGTGGTGGAAGGGGCGTTCTTGCACGGCTGTGACCTCACGGGGCCAGGGGACAGGGGGGTTATACCCGTGGACCGCCCGCTGGAGGAGGGACCTCGGCCTCGTCGACGTCCGTCTCCTCGTGCCAGCGCGCGCCGAGCCGTTGGTTCAGCGTCTTGCGATCCCGCTGACGCGCGGCTGCGTCCACCTTCACCAGACGTGCAGCCTGGCCTGCCCGGCGATCGGTCCGTTTGAACGCGACCTCGGCCTTGGTGGAGCGCTCGGCTGCCTCTCGCGCGGCGGCGAGGCATTCCTCGAGGAGGCGCAGGTAGCTGTCGTACCGGGCTGGGGTCAGGTCCGGGTGACCCTTCACGGCGCAGTGGGGCTCCTGCCGATGGAGGCAGCTGGGGAGCTTGCACGCCGGGATGTGGGGGCGCATCTCCGGGAACGCCCAGGCCAGCTCCACCGGCTTGATGTCCTCGATCGCCAGGTAGCTGAAGCCTGGCGTGTCCGCCAGCAAGGCGCCGGGGGCTCCCGCGATGGGGTGAAGGGCCGCATGGCGCGTGGTGTGGCGACCGCGCTGGAGCTTGGTGGACACCTCGCCCGCCCGCAGCCCCAGACCCGGGTGCAAGGCATTGACCAGGGAGCTCTTGCCCACGCCCGAGGGGCCAGCCAGTACGGAGATGCGCCCCTGCAGTCGGGGGAGAAGCTCGGCCACGCCCGCAGGGCTGGCCTCCGTCGTCAGCACCCTGTAACCCAGGCGCGTGTACGGCGCCGTCTGCGCCCGAAGTGTCTCCTCTGGCACGAGATCCCGCTTGTTCACCACGATCGTCGGCTCCAGGCCAGAGCGGCTCGCCGCCACCAGGAAGCGGTCCAGCATCAGGGCCGAGAATGGCGGGGAATCGGCTGAGACCGTGATAAGAAGCTGATCCACGTTGGCGATTGCAGGCCGTTCGAGGGTGCAGGTCCGCGGGGCGATGGCGAGGATGGCGCCCCGTCGGATGCCGCGCGCCAGGGCCTCTGGCAGGGCCAGCGAGCCTTCGCGGGGCGGCGGCAGCGGCTCTCCGGGGGCCTCTGGCTCGAGCACGATGGTGACCCGGTCGCCCACGAGCGGGGTCTCCCCCTCTTTCTTGAGGCGCCCCCTCATGTGGCAGGCGAATTCAGTCTGGTCGACTTTTACATAATAAAAGTTGGCCTGCTGGGACACGACGATGCCGACCAACGGCTCAGACGGCCCGGGCCCCGACGCCTGGCTCGCCGTCATGAGGGGCTGACGACCGCCAGCTGGCGTTTGAGTTGGCCGCAAGCCGCCTCGATTTCGAGGCCCCTCTCGGCCCGCACGGCCGTCGGGAACCCCGCGCCCTCCAACCGCCGGGCGAACTGTCGGATGGTGGCCGGCGGCGTCGCCGAGAACGCTGCACCTGTTGGGTGGTAGGGGATCAGGTTGATGTGCACGTGTAGCCCCCGCGCCCAGGCGAGCAACTCGTCGGCGTGAGCCTCCGCGTCGTTCACCCCACCGAGCATGATGTACTCCAACGTCACGCGGCGCCCTGTGACTTCCTCGTATTCCTTGACGGCGTCGTGGAGGTCTCGCAGCTTGAAACGCGTGTTCACCGGCACAAGCTGGTCGCGCAGCGCGTCGTTGGGCGCATGGAGTGAGAGCGCGAGCGTCAGCTGCAGCTTCTCCTGCGCGAGCTTTTGGATCTGCGGCACCAGCCCCACCGTCGAGATGGTGATCTGTCGCATCGCGATGCCAACGGCCTTGTTCAGCAGGCGGACACTGGTCAGCACGTGATCGTAGTTGAGCATCGGCTCGCCCATCCCCATGTACACAATGTTCGAGATGCGTCGGCCCATCAAGGCTTGCATGGCAAGCACCTGATCGACGATTTCGCCCGGCGTCAGGTTCCGTTCGAAGCCCAGCTGCCCTGTGGCGCAGAAGGCACACCGCATGGCGCATCCGACCTGCGAGCTGATGCAGGCCGTCACCCGGTCCGGGTAGGGGATCCAGACGCTTTCAATTTCGCGCCCATCGGCGGCTCGGAAGAGGAATTTGGTCGTGCCGTCGGGCGCCTCCCGGTGGGTCACCTCGGCAAGGGCTGGCACCTGCCACCCGGCCGCCGCCAGCCCCTCCCGGAAGGCCTTGGGCAGGTCGGACATCGCCTCAAGGTCGCGAGCGCCCTTTTCGTAGAGCCACTTGGCGAGCTGGTCTCCCCTGTAGG
>JAYKHL010000087.1:0-18568 GCA_035284865.1 Candidatus Sericytochromatia bacterium
CCAAGAAGCTCGGGGACATGGCCAAGGCCCGGGCCATCGCCCGGCAGGAGGCCGTGGCTGGCGTGCAGAAGCTCGCCCGCCTCCTCAGCCGCTGTCACGTCATCTACTTCGACACCCGCCCGTTGAAGGCGATCTCCACCGCGCCTGGCGCCCCGACGGCCCTCGACTCCACCATCCGGGACACGGTGCCCCTCTCGCTGCGGACGGCGTCCGTGGCGGGGAGCACCATCGCCAACCCGGCCATTCCCTTCGCCGGAACCAGCACCAACACCTACATCTCCCCGTTCCGCAACTTCGCGAGCTCCACCCAGCTGCGCTCTGCCTTCCGCGTGCGTCCGCTGAACGACACCGGCACGGGGTTCGAGGCCACCGCGGACGGCTCCAACCACCTGATCCTGGCCCCCGGCGAGTTCCTCACCGCGAACCGGACCAGCAACTTCGACCACACCTTCCCGGCCCCCCTGCTTTACTGCGCCGAGGCCACCCTCGCCGTTGGCCGCCCCGATCCCACCACGGGAGAGCTGCGGGCGGCGGGCTACCCCGTGACGTGGACCTTCCATCTGGTTTACCTCGCGCCCATGCGATTCGAGAACGCCACCGGGCGGGTGGACGACGGCAACGGCCTGTTCCCGGTGCAGGAGGCGGGCCCGAACCGGTCGGCCGCCGCGGTTCGGGACCTCGGCCGCCGCTCGGATGACAACTCGATGGATCGCAGCCGATGGACCCGCGCGACGGTGCCGTACGAGCTGAGGGTGCTCACGATCCCGGACGTGTTGGCGCTCACACCACCGCTCACCAACTCGAACCCCAACACCACCACCAACCCGCCAGTGCCGGGGCTTGCGCTGGGGAGGCGGTTCGACACCGTCAGCGTGCTCGAGGTGCCCTTCGACGTCCCGCAGAACGCGTGCAACTACGACCCCGTTCCTCTGCCCGCCACCGCGGACCACGGGCTGGGCCAGACCCACCCGGTCTATGGCTTCGCCGCCTCCGGGCGGCGGGTGCTGGGGACGGGCATCCACGGCAACTGGAACAACATCGGTAACGACCCGCCCAGCGAGCAGTGCCTGAGCGAGCGGCAGTTCTTCGACCAGGCCGCCAGCAACGGCGCGGGTGCCCTGCAGACGGCGCGGGACGTGACGGACCTGTCCATCGCTTCGTACATCGATCCCGACTCCGTCCACGGCACTTGCGTGCGGCTCAGCAACGACTGGCTTCGCAAGAGCGGCGGCGTCGGCCTGATCGCCAAGGGAGAGACCAACCCGCGCCCCTACGTGAACGCCATGGGCGGCCCTCAGAAGTACCAGCCCTCGTGGTGGCATGCCGACAACCCCGACACCCTGGCAGAGCCTCCCAAGCGAGCGCTGGTGAGCGTCTCTACCCGCTTTCGGTACACCCGCCAGACCCCCTTCGCCTTCGCCACCGAGTCCGTGGAGGTCGATCTGGAGGCCTTGCAGCGGTTCCAGACCACCGCCCGCATGAAGCGCAACTGACACCAGGAGGCTCGCATGCGCCCTCACCTCGCCCCCCGTCCAGGCTCCGTGCTCGCCAGCGCCATTGGCCTGACGACCGTCTTCGTGACGCTGATCGTCGGCACGATGGCGTACGTGTCGACCTCGGTGGCCAACACCCGGGCAGACCGCCTGCGGGCTTCGGCCGAGGACGCCGCCTACACCGGCATGGACCTGATCCTCGGCTGGGCCGAGCAGAGCATCGATCGGGAGGTCATCCTGCCGCGCCCCTGGGAGCGGATGCAGGACCAGGACGTGATCGACCCCATCAAGTACCTGGCCGAGGGCCAGCTGCCCGCGGGCAGCCAGGTCGCCACGCTCGACGACGTCACCTCCCCTGGCCAGCTGGTGGGCGGCAACAACGTCCGGGAGCTCGTGCTGGGGGTCACCAGGACCCCGCTGGGGGCGCCCCTGTACATCACGACCATCAAGGCGCGCATCCAGCAGTTCCGGATCTCGGACAACACCCCCCGGCAGTTCCGCGTCTGCGTCGTGGGCCGGGTGCGGAGGGTGCAGACCGGGTTCAGCGGCACCACGAACCGGACGGCCTTCAACGCCATCGACTCGCGGGAGCGAGAGTCGATCGTGGCCGAGCGGGCGCTGATCACGACGATCGGGCGGGAGACGACGTCGCGCTACGCGGCGCTGATCGATTGCGACCTCGTTCGCAACTGGGTGCCCGGGGAGGTCGTCAGCGGCCCGGTCCACATCAACCGGGGCTACCCCGACGGCACGGGCTTCCTCGACGACGGGGTGGAGCTCGCCACGGCCGGCGCGGTGCCTGGCATCGGCCTCAGCTGGGCCGACTTCCGGTCCCGAATGGACCTCAACATCGACGGCCAACCGGGCAACCCGGGCTTCCGCACCCCCGCCGGGGCCCGGAGCTACCCGGTATTCAACGCCCGCGTCTCGATGACGGAGATGCGCGGCGATGCGCGGTACCGCAACAACGATCCGGCGCGCACCGCCGCCCCCATCTGCATCCGGGTGAACGGGCAGCCCTGGTTCCGCACCACGGCCGCAGGCCTGCGCTCCAACCACCTGAACATCTTCCGGGACCCGGAGAACGCGGCGGAGCTGCGCTTCGGCGGCGCGGGCGTCACCCTCGCGGGCCCCAAGATCATCAACCAGCCCATCGAGCTGCCCCGTTCCGTCCGCAACGGGCTCGGCGCGGCCACCGGCAGGCCGGGCGAGTATGCCACCTCCGGACGCTGGGAGGGCCTCGAGGACGGGCTGTACGTCCCGACCGCGCGGTTCTGGGCGGGGCCTCCCTACGGGACGCCCGCCGACCCCCCCGACCCCTCCTGCTACGACGGCACCCTCCCGCCTTCGGGGGGCATCTACATCCGTGGCAACGTGGAGGCGATGCGCATGGCCATCTCGCCCAACCGGGGAAAATCGGTCTACCTGTTTCAGGTGGGCAGCTACAACCTGGGGCGGAGACGGTGCTACATGGTCGTGGCCGACCGGCAGACCCGCAGGCTGACCCTTCACGCCTGGCCTGGAAACGCCGCGTTCCGGCTTCATGGCAACGTGATTCCGACCGCGGGTACCACCATCAGTGCGCTGGAGGGCCAGGCCGGCTGGGACGACGTGGCCGGACAGAACCCCCGCGTCTGGGGACTCAGCGGTACCGGCAAGCTTCGCGCAACCCTCGCCCCACCCGTCTCGGGCCGTTATCCCTTCAACGGCATCATTTTCGTGGACTGTGCCCAGAACGATCCCGCCCGCTCGAACCAGGCAGGAGGCTCGGCCCACAACAGCGCCGCCGTGCAACCCACCTCCGGCCACATCCTGGCCCTCGGGAACCTGGGCAACAAGACCGACGGACGGAACAAGAACAGCTTCCGCATCGAGAACCAGGTCGCCGACGTGGTGTCGACCCTGGAGGGTACAGTTGCGACCGCGCCAGCCAGCAAGCTGAACATCCTGGCGCGCGGGAACATCTTCATCCAGAACCACCTCCTCGTCGACGGCATCTTCCGGTCGAACGGCATCGGCCCGGCGTCAGCCTCCGGGGCGCAGTACAACGGCGCATCCGTGAACCGGGCCAACCTCAACGGGCTGAGCCTGTCCCACACCCGAGACCTGCTCGGGATCGTGTCCGACCAGCGCGTGGTGATGGGGCTGCACGCCCCCTCCGCGGCCCGCGGCAGCATCGGCTGCACCGTGATGGCCGCCATCGCAGCCCTCGGCGATCCGGCCTGGCAGCCCTGGAACTCGTTTCTGTCGGACGACCTGATGCGTCGGCCGGGCTGCTACGTGGGCTCGTTCGGCACGGAGGGGCTGATGCAGTCGCAGGGCTACTGGGAGAACTACTGGATCCCCAAGGGCGCCGGCCGCGGCGGCGCCGCCGCGGCCTGGGATTACACACCTCCGATTGGAGGCCCGACGGCCTACACCGACGCGGGGCTCTACTACTCCACGAAGGTCAGCGCCGGTGGCTACCCGGGCAACCCGATCTACGAGCACGAGTCATACAGCACGCCCACCCAGGTCAACCCGAACTACGCGCCCCGAGGGAGACTGCTCGCCTTCGGCTCGCTCACCCAGAAGCGCCGCGGGATCATCGGCACAGGGAACAACTCCTACGACAAGGACTTTGTCTTCGACCCACGCCTGCTGACCATCGCGCCTCCACTCTTCCCGGCATCCCTGAACATCGTGGTGCGCACCCAGACGCCTTTCACCCCGGATGAGCAGCTGCCCGAACGCCGCCTGCCCTATCGGGGCTCCACCCAAGCTGGCCTGCAGGCGTCGGACCCCCTCGCCTTCATGGGGGTGGCCTCAGGCGCGATGGATTGACACGGCGACGACCCGGCGCTCTCCCCGGCGAGGCGCGGCCAGGCAGCGGCTCGGGGGCCCCAGGCGGTTTGACACCCCATCGCCTGCATAATATAGTGAGGGCCTGTTATCCAGGCCTCTCGCGCGCTTGCTCGCGTCCCGCTTCCAGACCCCCGGACGAGGATTCATGACCACCGAAAACGCGCCCCAAATGGTCCGGCTCACCTACGTGCTTCCTGCGAAGATGAGCGGCAAGGTGTTCATGGTGAAGCGGGCTGCCCAGCCAGTCGAAACCTACGCGCCGCCCCCCGTGGCCGAGCCTCCGATCGCCTCCCTGGCACCGACACCACCCGTCGCTTCCCCGCCCGAGCCGGCCCCTCGTCCGACGGCCGGGCGCAGCTTCGGGCTGGACACCGGGCTGGCAGGGCCTCGCAGCAGCCGGACCGAGGTCATCAACGTGGGGCTGGACCTGGGCCGCTCCGAGACGCGCATCTATGATGGAGAGCACCTTTTCACCTTTCCCACCATGGTGGGCGGGCCCGTGGCGACCATCCGCCGCGGCAGCGCCCAGTTGCTGGACGAGAACCTGGAGCAGAACCTCTGGGTGAAGGTGGATGGTCACGAGTACTCCATCGGCCGCTACGCCATGGAGCAACCGTTCCTGTTCCCGGTGAACGAGGAAAACATCTTCCAGGGCGAGCTCAACAAGGCCCTGGTGCTGGCGGCCCTGGCCCTGCTGGCCCGGCGGACAGGGCAGGGCAACGTGCCCCGCTACAAGGTCTGCCTCGGGCTGCCCGTTTACCTGAGCCGGCGCCCCGAGTACATCGACGCGTCCCTGCGGGAGTGGCTGGGGCGCCACGACTTCACCTTCTGCGGGGAGCCAACCTCGCTCGAGATCATCCAGATCGACACCATTCCACAGCCCGTGGGGGCCGTTTACGCCGCCATCCTGGCAGGCCAGCTGGACTACAACCCTGAGGAGACGATCGGCGTGGTCGACCCGGGCCACCTGACCACCGACTGGGTCGTGGTGCGCCTTCCGAACGAGCTCACCAAGTATTCCGGGCACACCACGGCCGTTGCGGGCTACCGCCTGTACGAGGAGGTCGCCTCGTACCTCAGCGAACAGATGGTGCCGCGCATCAACCCGATGGCCGTGCAGGAAAGCCTGATCACCGGCGTGTACAAGGACAACCAGGGGGACACCCTGACCATCCCCGAGCATCTCGTGGAGAGCCTGAAGGAGATCATGGCGCAGCAGATCGCGCTGACGGTCAAGCAAAGCTGGAGGGACCTCCGGATCCACCGGATGCTGCTGGTTGGAGGCTTCGGCCGCATCCTGTACCCCCTGCTCACGAAGTACCCCTACTTCCGGGACCTTCAACTGGCCCAGGACCCTCGCTACTACAACGTCAAGGGCTTCTTCGAGTACGCCATCGCCACGCCGCTCCGCGAAGGGGGCTGACGGGTGCCGGACTTCCTGCGCGGGTTGCTTGCGCGGCTGTTCGGTGCTGCAGACGACGACCCGATGGGGGGCGTCAGCGTGGACCAGGTGGCGATCCTCCTGAAGTCCATCGAAGACAAGTACACCGCCTTGCAGGAAGAGAATGCCCGCCTGCTGGCGAGGCTCGAGGGTCGTCGCGACGACCGGGAGGAGTTGCTGGAGCGACTGGCCTGCCAGCAGCGGGAGATCGAGGCCTTGCAGCGAGCCCTCGCCGACCGCACCGAAGCCGAGACGCAGGCAGAGACCACCACGGTGCTGCGGGAGCTTGACACGGTCCCGCCTGCGCCCCTTGCCGGGCCACGGGCGGGGCCCGATGACGAGGGCGAGGGGCTGGCGGCGCCGGCGGGGGCCTCCCCACCAGCGAGCGACGTGACCGAGACCGCCCTCGAGGAGCCGACCGGTGTGTGAGGCGCGCCCAGGCCCCGCGGCCCCCGGCGACCCGGCGGCGCTTGAAATTGCGAGCACGATCACCGCATCCCGGCTGAAGTTCGTGTTGAAATCGCCCGAAGGAGAGGGCACCGGCCCGAGCGGGGGCACCCCGGGGACCGGCGCCCGGACCGACAGGCAGCAGGCCCCCGATGCCCGGCGACCCCAGCGGCCTCGCAACCTGCGCAAGGAGAACAACGGTGTTTGAGGGCCTGGGCTCCCAGTTCAGCAAGCTGTTGGGAAAGTCTGCGGACGACCAGCAGAGCACGATCACGGCAACCCAGCTGAAGACCGTGCTCAAGTCGATCGAGGGCAAGTACAACAACCTCAAGAACGAGAACAAGCTTTACAAGGCGAAGATCGAGGAGCAGAAGAGCACGATCGCCGAGCTCGAGCGCACCGTCAGCGAGATGCGCGCGGCCGGGCCCAGCGCCGATGCCAGCCTGCTCACCCAGCTGGAGGCGGACCTCAACGCGGCCCAGCAGCAGCTGGTGGATGCCCAGGAGGGCCTCGCGAACCTGCGCGCGGAGAAGCTGCAGCTGCAGAGCAAGCTCTCGGTGCAGGAGGCCCTGGTCTCGTCGCTGCGTCACGAGATCTCCGAACTGCGGGAGGGCCACGCCGGGGCGGCCAGCCCTGAGGAACACGCCAAGGCCCTCGCCGAGGCAGACAAGCTGCGCTTCGAGAAGCAGCAACTCGACGAGCGCGTCCAGGAGCTCCTCGGTCAGCTGCTCTCGGCCGAGGGCGTCAAGGGCGACGTGGCGCGCAAGCAGGCCGAGCTGGATTCCCTCAAGCAGGACCTGGCCGAGGTCAAGGGGCAGCTCGAGACCGCGCTGCAGGCCCGTCGCCAGGCCGAGGTGGAGCGCGACGGGGTGGCCTCCCGGCTCGCCCCCGTCATCGACGAGCTCGACGAGCTGCGGGAGCAGGTGGAGGCGCTCTCGGGAGAGCGCACCCGGCTGTCCGAGGAGGGGGCCAGGATGCAGGCCTCGCTCGCGATTGCCGACGAGCGGGCGGCCCGTGCGGAGCAGGAGCTGGACCAGCTCCACCAGGACAAGCAGGAGCTGCGGCACCAGGTCGTGCGGCTGACGGAAGAGCGGGACGCCCTGCAAACCCAGCTTACCGGGGGCGGGCCCCAGGCTCGCGTCATCACGGAACTCGAGGAGCGGGTGCTGACCTACAAGGCCCAGGTCGAGCAGGCAGCCGTCGAGAACCAGGCGCTGCAGGCCCGCATCCAGCAGCTCGTCGAGGAGCCGAGTGGGCTCTCGGCGCGCGAGAAGACGGAGTACGAGCTTGAGATCAGGCGACTCTCCGAGGAGTTGCGCGAGGCCACGTTGCAGGTCGGCAACCTGCGAGAGGCCAAGGTCAAGACGGGGCTCGACCTCGAGGAGGCCGCCGCCGAGCTGGTGGAGCTGCGGCGTCAGCTTGACGAGATGCGCCGGGACCGCAACCAGTTCCGCGACCGGCTCGACGAGACGCGCAGCCAGGCCGGCGAGATGGAGCAACTCAAGACCCAGATGCGTGAGCTGATGCTGCAGATGTCGCAGGTGCGCGGGAGCGCTCCCCCTGCAGCCCCCCCGGAGGCCGCCGCGGCCACGCCCGCTTCCCGACCGCCGGAGCCTGAGCAACCCCGCAAGCCTGCGGCGCCGTCCTCGGGAACGGTGGCCGTGCCGGGCG
Source organism: Candidatus Sericytochromatia bacterium (assembly GCA_035284865.1). Lineage (GTDB taxonomy): Bacteria > Cyanobacteriota > Sericytochromatia > S15B-MN24 > JAQBPE01 > JAYKHL01. The sequence goes on from JAYKHL010000087.1 coordinate 7,897, forward strand.
CCAGCCTGGCGCGGCGACGGGAGATGCTGAACCGCCTCATCGGCGACAACAAGCCCAAGACCTGACGCGCCCCTCAAGGGGGCGAACCGGGCGGCCGATGGGACTGACATCACCGCCCTGGGGAGCAGGGTTTGGCACGATGTGGGTGTCCCCACCTGGCCAGGAGCCGCGTCCCGATGACCTCAGGCCTCAGCGCCGCGCTTGCGGCGATCGACCGCATCCAGAGCCGCATCTCGGAGCTCGAGCCGCGCCACAGGCCCGCGCCAGCGACCCGCTTCAGGGAGACGGTGGCCCGTGCCGAGCCACGAGAGGTCCAGGGTGCACCGGCGCGGTCCGCCTGGGCCGGAGCCCTTGGTCCGCGCGCCGCGGCCACGCCAGCCCCCCACGGGAGCGGCGCTTTCAGCCCCCTGATCGCGGCGGCGGCGGCCCGGCACGACGTCGACCCGGCGCTGGTGCAGGCGGTGGTCTCCGCGGAGTCCGGCGGCGATCCCCAGGCCACCTCCCCGGCCGGGGCCATGGGGCTGATGCAGCTGATGCCGGCCACGGCTCGCGCCCTGGGGGTTGCTGACCCCTACAACCCCTCCCAGAACGTGGAGGGCGGTACCCGATACCTGGCCGACCTCACGCGGCGGTTCGGGCTCGAGAAGGGCATTGCCGCCTACAACGCGGGGCCTGGGGCCGTGGCCCGCCACGACGGCGTGCCACCCTACAGGGAGACCAAGGCCTACGTCCAGAAGGTGCTGCGGTTGTACGGTCAGTTCAGCGAGGAGCGGTCATGATTCGTGGGCTCTACACGGCCTCCGCCGGCATGCAGGTGGAGCAGATCAGGCAGGACGTCATCGCCAACAACCTGGCGAACATGAACACGGCTGGGTTCAAACGGGACCTTGCCGTGCTCGAGGCGCGAGAGAACATGCGCATCAAGCGCACCCAGGACCCAGTGGCGGGCGATCCCTTGTCGCCGACGCGCCGAACCCCGATCGGAGAGCTGGGGGCCGGGGTGCTCGTGAACACGATCTCGAAGCGGTTCGAGGCGGGGGTGATGCGGGAGACGAGCGAGCCCCTCGATATGGCGATCGAGGGCGATGGCTTCTTCACCCTGCAGGACGCCAACGGCGAGAAGCTTTACACCCGCGCCGGCGATTTCGCCCGCAATGGAGCCGGGCAGCTGATTGACAAGACTGGACGCCTGGTGTTGGGCCAGGGTGGCCCCATCTCGTTGCGGCACGGCACCCACTTCAACGTGCTGCAAGACGGCACGGTTGTGGTGAACGGGACAGCCGTGGACCGGCTGGCGCTCGCGCGGTTCGAGAACCCGGACGCAGAGCTCGAGAAGGTCGGGGACACGGCCTTCAAGTTCCGGGGGGCCGGGGAGCCGCAGGTGGCTCAGGCCACCGTCCACCAGGGGATGCTCGAAGGCTCGAACGTGAACTCGCTGCGCGAGATGGTGGAGATGATCGCCGCGCTGCGTCACTACGAGGCGAACCAACGCGCCCTCCAGGCCGAGGATGAGACGCTCGGCAAGGCCGTGAACGAGGTGGCTCGCGCGTGATGATCTGAGTTCACATAACGCCTCAAGTCCACCGCTTGCCCTGTCGAGTGGTGGAGCAGTGTAGCCCTGACAGGCCGGACGGACCCCCCGGGCCCGAGGCCGCTTCGCCGCTGACCGACCGACGCGGCGAGTCGCGAAAGGACCGATGCGCCCATGATGGGAGCCCTCTGGACCGCTGCCACTGGCATGCGGGCCCAACAGACCAACATTGACGTCACCTCCAACAACCTGGCGAACGCGAACACCCTCGGCTACAAGAAGGCGCGCGCCGAGTTCAAGGACCTGATGTACCGCACGGCGCGGCAGGCAGGCACGCCAATGCAGTCTGGCACGCAGATGCCCGTCGGCACCCAGATCGGCATGGGTGTGAACAACTCGGCCACCGCCCGCATCTTCTCGCAGGGAGACTTCCAGCAGACCGAGAACCCGTTCGACCTCGTGATCGAAGGGGAGGGGTTCTTCCAGGTCCAGCGCCCGGACGGCACGCTCGCCTTCACGCGGGACGGCTCTTTCAAGACGGACGGCAACGGACAGCTGGTGACCAGCGAGGGGCTGATGCTGGTGCCACAGATCACGCTGCCGGCGAACGCGGCGAACCCTGCCGTCACCCCGGAGGGCACGATCACGGTGCAGATCGGCAACAACCTCACGACCGTCGGGCAGCTCACGCTGGCGCGCTTCATCAACCCTGCGGGCCTGACGGCCATCGGCCACAACCTGTACACGCCGACCCCGGCCTCCGGCGACCCCATCGTGGGCAACCCCAACGTCGATGGCATGGGCACCCTGGCCCAGGGCTACATCGAGATGTCGAACGTGAAGGTCGTCGAGGAGATGATCAACCTGATCATCGCGCAGCGCGCGTATGAAGCCAACTCGAAGTCGGTGCAGACCTCGGACGAGATGCTGGGGATGGCCAACAACCTGCGGCGCTGACGCCGCAGCCCCCGCAGGGCGCGCCGCGTGAGCCCGCGCCCGTGACCCGCCAGGAGCACCTCCTTGACCGCACCCACCTCCCGCCTCGGCCCGGCCCAGGCGTTCCCGTCCCGTCCCGATGGCGTCAGGGCGCTCAAGCGCCTCGGCAAGCCGGAGACCCCCGAACAGAAGCGGCTGCTGCAGGCCGCCAAGGACTTCGAGGCCGTCATGCTCTCGATGGTGTTCAAGCAGATGCAGCAGACCGGCGGTGCCGACCCCCTGGGCGGGGGGGCCGCGAACCAGACGTGGCGCGACATGCTGGCCGACGAGCGGGCCCGTGGCATGGCGCAGGCCGGAGGGCTCGGCCTGGCCGACAGCCTCTACCAGCAGCTCGCACAGCGGGTATGATGAGCGCCAGCGGGCGTCGATCGCCCGCCTGCAAAGTCGGAAGGTCGCGCCTTGAGCATCGTCAACTGCCCTCGCTGCCACCGCATGTTCCGGCGCCTCGGGGATCGCAAGATCTGCCCGGGCTGCCAGGACCAGGAGGAGCAGGCCTACGCCGCCCTCTGCGAGTGGCTGCAAGAGCACCCAGGGGCCTCGGTCGCGGATGCCTCCGCGGCGACCGGCGTCGACGAGGCAATGGTGCTGCGGCTGCTGCGGGACGGACGCGTCACCCTGCTCGAGCTGCTGCGCGCGGAAGATCAGCCCACCTGCCGCCGCTGCGCCCGGCCGATCGCCGGGGGGCACATGTGCCCTGCCTGCGCCCGCGCGCTCGGAGACGCCCTCGCGGGGCCCCTTTCGGAGCAACCGAAGCAGCGCGCGTCGGGCTCCTTCCGGGTCGACCCGCACGGACGACGCGAATAAAATATCACCTCGGGATTCAAGTCTGTCTCCACCGGGCCGATATTCGCCTTGGAGGTGGTCCTGACAGGCCGCACGTCGGTCGGACAGGGCCCGGACGCAGGAAAGAGGTGAAACCATGCGTATCTCCAACGAGCAGGCGCAGCAGCTCCTCGCCGCCCAGGGCGTCAAAGGCCCGAAGGCGGTCAAGGGGACGGCTGGGCCCGTGCCCCCAACGGCTCCTGCAGCGGACGCCGTCTCGGTGTCCTCCAAGGGACAGGAGATCGGCAAAGCGCTGCAGGCACTTGCAGGGCTGCCGGATGTTCGAGCCGACAAGGTCGCAGCGCTCAAGGCCCAGATCGAGGCCGGAACCTACCAGGTCTCCGGCCGCGACATCGCCGAAAGCCTGCTGCGGCGCGCGTCGGACAAGCTCATCTAAGGCGGCCCCGTGAGTGGGTGTTTCGGCCAGCTCGACCACGTGCTGGGGCAGCAGCTTGCGGGCCTGACGGCCCTCAGGAACTGGGCCCCGCGCAAGGTCGAGCTGCTCCAGACCGGCCGTTTGGAGCAGCTCGAGGCCCTCGTGGCCCGAGAGGAGGAGGTGGTGGCCCGGCTGCAGCAGCTGGAGTCTGAGCGGCGCGTCCTGGTGGGCGTGGTGGCCCGGGAGCTCGGTGTGGCCCCAACCACGTCACTGCGGGAGCTGGTCGCACGCGCCCCTGCAGGCGACCGGCAGCGGCTGGAGGAACGCCTGCAGGCGCTGGAGGCAGTCACCCGGGCGTGGCGGGAGGCGCGCGCCGTGCTGGGCCCCAAGCTCGACCAGGCGCTGGACCACGTCCACCTGACGCTGGACGCCCTGGCAGAGCTGGCGACCCGCCGCAGCCCCGCGTACCAGCCGCAAGGCAGCGCCGCACCGGGCGCGGTGACCATGATGGTGGACCGCACCGCCTGACCCGCCTCGCGCCCCGAGCGTGATTGGGAGGAGCACCATGAACGTAGGGTTGTACGCCTCGGTGGCCGGGTTGCTCACCGCCCAGCGCGCCGTGGACATCGCCAGCCACAACATCGCCAACGCCGAGACGGACGGCTTCTCTCGCCAGCGGGGGGACGCCTCGGCGGCTCTCCCCCTCTCCCGAGCAGCCATCGGCAACGTGGGCACCGGGGTCAAGCTCGACGCCATCAACCGCGTCCGGGACGAGCTGGTCGATCGCCAGCTGCGCACCGAGCAGAGCAAGCTCGGGGAGCTCGAGGCCCGGGCCACGACGCTGAGCAAGGTGGAGCAGGTGCTCGGCGAGCCTTCGGAGACGGCGCTCTCCGGGCGGTTCGCGGCCTACTACGACGCGTGGCAGCGGCTGTCCACCAACCCCGAAAACACGGCCTACCGGTTGGCCGTGCGCGATGCCGCGGTCAGCCTCACCGACACCTTTCGAGGCCTCAACACGGACCTGGAGGCGTTGCGAGAGGAGCTGATGCTGCGCGCTGAGGCCGTCGTCGCCGACCTCAACCAGAAGGCGACGCAGATCGCGGACCTGAACCAGGAAATCGTGGCAACGCTCGTGCAGGGCCAGCGGCCCAACGACCTGATGGATCAGCGGGACCTGCTCATTGACCAGGTCAGCAAGCTGGTCAAGGTGCAGGTCGTCGAGGTGCCGTCCACGGGGGCCCTCAACGTCTACCTCGGCAACCAGCCCCTGGTGGCCGGCTCGAAGGCCTACATGCTGGACAACCCGGCCGTGAACGCGGCCACGGATCTCGCCACCGTGGCCTTCGACAAGGCCCCCATCGACCCGACCACGGGCGCCAAGGTGGCTGCGTCGGTGCAGGGAGGTGAGCTCAAGGCCATCCTCGAGGCGCGCAACGTCACCCTGGCCAAGTTCGCGCCGGCGACGGGGCAAGCGGAGGGCCTGTTGTTCAGGCTGCACCAGCTGGCAACCTACGTCATCACCGACACGAACCCGATTCACACCTCGGGCTTCGACCGATTTGGTGACCCCGGCCAGCCCTTCTTCGATGGCACGAATGCCTCGGACATCGCCGTCTCCAGCGTCATCCTCACGGACGCGGCCGACGGCACGGGCAAGCAGGGCTTCGACCTGATCGCGGCGGCTGGCGAGGCGCCCACCTCCGCCTCGGGGGGCAAGGCCGACAACCGAACGGCCCTGGAGGTCATCCGACGTCGCTTTGCGCCCCTCGTCAGCAAGGAGGTGCCGCCCGCGGACCCGAGGACGGCCCCGCCGGTGGCAGGGGCGCGACCCTTCGAGGACTACTGGCAGGTTTCCGTGTCGGGCGTGGCGCTCGCCGTCCAGTCCGCGAGCCGCTCCGTGACGACCCAGGAAGCCGTCTTGCAGACCGTCTCGGAGCGACGCGCCGTGGTGTCGGCCGTGTCGACCGATGAAGAGATGGCCAACGTCATCCGATACCAGAAGGCATATGCCGCCTCGGCGCGCATGATCTCCACGATCGATCAGATGCTCGATCTCCTCGTCAACCTCGGCAGGTGAAGGGAGCACGCCCTATGCGCATCACCAACAGCATGCTCTTCCAGCGGTCGCTGCGAGACATCAACGCGAACCGGCTGGCGCTGGCAGACACCCAGCGTCAGATCTCGACGGGCAAGCGGGTGGCCGTCGGCTCGGACGACCCGCTGGCACTCGCCCAGACCCAGGCCATCCGGCGCGAGCTCTCGGAGCTCGACGGCTACGTCCGGAACATCGAAAGTGGCCGCACCCTGCTGCAGGAGTCCGAGGCGGTCCTCGACGCTTTCCAGGACACGCTGCTGCAGCTCCAGGACCGCATGATCCAGGCCAGTGGAGGCGGCAAGACGCAGGAAACGCTGGCCGTCTACAAGGATGAAATCCTGGCATTCAAGGAGAACCTCAGGCAGCTCGCCAACAGCCGAGACGGCCAGGGGCGCTACCTGTTCGCGGGCTGGAAGACGGCCGAGGAGCCCTACCCCACCGACCTCACGATGGGCTCGAACGGCCTGCAGCAAATACGCTACGAGGTGGCCCGGGGCACCACGATGGAGATGAGCGTCAACGGGGATGCCTTCATCGGCGAGACGGTGCCCGACCCGTTCGGGGGCCTCCCCTTCGGCGACCCGGACCTGTTCACGACCATCGACGCCTTCGTGGCCACCCTGGGTCAGAACCCCGGCTCCACCTTCCAGAAGGTCATCGATCCCACCTCCGTTCCCCCGCTCACGTTTCCAAAAACCTGGAAGGCCGAACAGGCAGACCAGCTGGGCGGGCTGCAGCGCCGCCTGGCGACCCTGACGACGGTGCGCACCTCGGTGGCGGAGCGCATCCAGCGGCTGGACGACATGCAGCTGACCTACGAGACTCGCATCATGGCCATGACGGGCCGCATCGACGAGCTAGAGGCCGCGGATCTGCCCACGGCCTCTCTCAACCTCGCGCGTCAGGACGCGGCCTTCAAGGCCGCGCTGGCCGTCACGGGCAGGACGTTGCCGACCTCCCTGGTGGATTACCTGCGATGAACCAGCTGTTGGAGACCCCGCCCATGCACCTCGAGACCACCCGGTTCGGCCCCCTGGAGGTCGACCCCAGCACCATCGTCCACTTCCCGCTGGGCCTGCTCGGGTTCGAGCGGTTCGCGCGCTGGATCATCATCGACAGCGACGCGGTGGCGCCGATGCGATGGCTGCAGTGCGTGGAGGCCCCCGACGTGGCGCTGCTGGTGGTGGAGCCGCAGCTCTTCTTCGCAGACTACGCGCCAACCATTGGCGCGGAGGATCGTGACTTCCTGCAGCTGGCCTCCGAGGAGGAGCTCGTGGTGGCGTGCGTCGTCGTGGTGCCTGACGATCCGGCGCGGATGACCATCAACCTGCTCGGCCCCCTCGCTTTCAACGCGGCGAAGCGCGTGGGCAAGCAGCTGGTGCTGGCCGATAGCCAGTACTCGGCCCGGCAGCGGCTGATTCCGGACCTGACGCCTGCTGATGCGCCCGTCCCGGTGGGGTAAGATGGGGTGAGGCCTCACCCCACCCCACCGACCGATCAGGAACCGCTGTGCTCGTCTTGAGTCGCAAAATCAACCAGAGCGTGATGATCGGGGACGACATCGAGATCATCCTGCTCGAAACCAAGGGCGACACCGCCAAGCTGGGCATCGTCGCCCCGCGGGACGTCAAGGTCTATCGCCAGGAGATCTACCAGGCCATCAAGTCGGAGAACATCAAGGCGACCCAGGCCCCCACGCCCGCGGTGGATGCCGCCTCGTCCCTGCTGAAAGACGTGCTCAAGGCGCGCAAACGCGCGGAGCCCTGAGCCCAGCGTGCCGCCCGACGCCCGCCGCCAGGCGGGCTTTAACTTTTGTAAAGGGTGTGACGTTTGCACACCGACCGTGGCGACACGGGGGGTATACTTATGTCACCCATTGCAGCCAGATTGGCCCTGTAAGCGTGTCTGCGGCCGGACCTTCGTCACCTGTCCCGCGCGCCCCCAGGCCTCGACTTCCCGCCACCCGGGGAGGACGACGTGAAGATACGGCAGTACACGGCCCCCACCATCCAAGAGGCCATCCTCAAAATCAAGGTGGACCTCGGTCCCAACGCCGTGATCTTGCACAGCAAGAAGCTCAAGAAGGGCGGCGTGCTGGGGTTCTTCAGCAAGGACGTGGTTGAGGTCCTGGCCGCCGATCCTGGAGAGGGGAAGGACCGCCCGGGCAGCCAGGGGCGCCAGGAGCAGCCGCCCTCGCGTGGGCTGACGGAGACCATCCGGCAGGCCCTGCCCGAGGATGAGCCGCCCCAGGAGCTGGAGCTGGGTCCGCTGGCAGCCAAGGCCCCGCCGCGGCCTGCTGCTCGGGCCAAGCAGCCCCCGCCGCCGCCCGAGCCGGAAGAGGAGCCGTTCTTCGAGCCCCCGCCCGCCCCCGCGCCGGCCCACCGGCTCGCGGAGCGCTTCACGGACTCCTCGGAGGAGATGGCGCGGCCGGCGTCCCCCCGGCGGACGGCCGCTGCCGTGGCAGAGCCCGAGCTCGAAGAGGTCCGGCCTGAGCCCACGCTGCAGCCTCAGGTGATCATGGTGCCGGAGACCGGTCGCCTCGCGGAGGAAGTGTCGGATCTGAAGGCCAGCGTCACCGACCTGAAGACGATGATGGCGACGCTCGCCGGCAAGCTGGAGATGCAGCCGCGCAGCGTGGCCCAGTTTCCGACACTGATGCAGCGCGTCTACGACAAGCTCCTCGCGCTGGACGTCGACCCCTCCATTGCCCGAGGACTCGTGGTCTACCTTCAAAAAGAGCAGCCCCATCTGAAGACCTACGAAGACCTGTGTGACGCGCTGGAGACGCCCATCTCGGGTCTGTTTGGCGTCAGCGGACCGATCGCCACGGCGCCCGACGACCGCAAGATCGTCGCGCTCATCGGGCCCACCGGCGTGGGCAAGACCACCACCATTGCCAAGCTGGCTGCCAACTTCGCGCTGTCGCGGCAAACCGAGATGGCGCTGCTGACCATCGACACCTACCGGGTGGCGGCGATCGAGCAACTGAAGACCTACGGAGACATCATCGGGCTGCCCGTGGACGTCGTGCTGACGCCCCAGAGCCTCAAGGAGGCGCTGAAGACGCACCAGGACAAGGGCCTGATCCTGATTGACACGGCAGGGCGCAGCCCCTACAACCGGCTGCACATCAACGAACTGCGGAGCTTTCTCGACGTCGACCCGCGGGTCGAGACCCACCTCGTGCTGTCTGCCACCACCCGGCTTGCAGACCTGAAGCAAATCGTCAAGCACTTCGCCTCGACCGGGGTAGACCGGCTCATCTTCTCGAAGACAGATGAGACCGACATCCTCGGTGGTGTGGTCTCCATCGCGCACGAGACGGGGCTGCCTGTCTCCTACGTCACCACCGGCCAGAGCGTGCCCGACGACATCATGGTCGCCGAGGGGCCGGCGCTGGCGCGCATGCTCGTCCAGCAGCTCAGGGGTTGAACGCATGAGTGATCAAGCGAACCGGCTGCGGGAGCTGATGCGCCAGAACCGCAAGGCACCGAGCACGTCCCCGGATTGGTCACCCGTGGGGGCCCAGGCCGTGGAGCCTGGTGAGGTGGGCGCGGCCACCGTGGCCTCGGTCACGATGAGCACGAGCCCCATCTTGCCGACCGGCTCCAACGCCCGCGTGATCGTCGTGACGAGTGGGAAGGGCGGCGTGGGCAAGACCAACATCACCGTCAACCTCGCGCTGGCCCTGGCGAAGCGCCAGCAGCGTACGTTGCTCTTCGATGCTGACCTCGGCATGGCCAACGTGGACGTCATCCTGGGCGTCTCCCCGAAGGCCACGCTCGCGGACGTCATCGCGGGACGCAAGGCGCTCGAGGACATCCTGCTTCCTGTCGGGGACCATCTCCACATCGTGCCAGGTGGCTCAGGCATCCACGAGCTGGCAGACCTCGACCAGCGGCAACTCGACAGCTTCATTCGCAACCTCGCCGGGCTGGAGGATCGGGCGGACTTCATCCTCGTCGACACCGGAGCGGGCATCAGCCGAGGCGTGCTGAACTTCGTGCTCGCCGCCCACGAGGTGCTCGTGGTGACCACCCCGGAGCCCACGGCGATCACGGACGCGTATGGCCTCATCAAGGCCATCGACCAGCACAACCCCCTCGCCCAGGTCCGCCTGCTCATCAACATGGCCGAGTCCGAGCAGGAGGCGCGGGCCGTGGCCCAGAAGCTGATCATGATCGTGGACCGGTTCCTCGACGTGGAGGTCTCGTTCCTCACCTACATCGAGAAGGACCCGCATGTCAGCCGGTCGGTGCTGCAGCAGCAGCCCTTCTATCACGCCTTTCCCTACAGCCCCACGACGCGCCGCATGAACCTGCTTGCCAGCCTGCTGATCGACCCCCAGGAAGGGGAGCCTGAGCCGGCCCCCTCGGGTAGCTTCTTTGCACGGCTGGCGCGGCTCGTGCGCTGAAGCGGCTGACCGTCACTCGTCCTTGAGCCCCTTGCCGAGCACGCGAACGATCTCCTCGACCGAGGTCTGGCGGGCGAGCACCTTGCGCTTGCCGTCCTCCAGCAAGGTCAGCATGCCGCCCTCGGCGGCGGCATCGAGCATCTGGATCGAGGAGGCCTCCTGGTTGATGAGTTCCTTGATGCGTCGCGTCACCTCCAGGATTTCGAACACGCCGAGCTGGCCCTTGTGGCCCGTGCCGTTGCAGATCTCGCAGCCCACGCCGCGCGCGAGGACCAGCGGCTCCTCGGGTGGACGCCCCAGGAACGCCTTCTCCTCAGCGTCTGCCTCGTACTCGGTGTAACAGCCCTTGCAGACCTTGCGCACGAGACGCTGCGCCACAACACACAGCAGGGTGGCCGAGACCATGTAGGGGGGGATGCCCATCTCGATGAGGCGGCC
>JAYKHL010000088.1:0-51446 GCA_035284865.1 Candidatus Sericytochromatia bacterium
GGAGGGCGCCCGGGGGGCCTTCCTGCCGGTTGCGGTGGTGAGGGGCTGACCCTCTCCTCAGGGCCGTGCGGTCGCTGGTGGCAGCGGGGACACCCCCTCCGCCTGCCTCGAGAACGCCAGCCGGGAATGGGCCTTACGGAGAGAGGCGCTGGGGGGTGACCTGGACCGGTCCTTCTGCGGGTACGTCCACGCGCACCCAGTGATGGTAGCCGCCGCGCGCGGGGCTGGCCGAGAAGGGAATGCCTCCGCCGCCGGTGGTCACCAGCCTCACGTTGCGCCGGCGTTCGGCAGCGAACATCCCGAGGTGCCCGGCAAACACACTGTCCACCCGACCCGCTGCGAGCACCTTCAAGAGCCTGCGGACCTGCTCGCGGTCCCGCATTCCGTGATTCACCCCAGGTCGGACATCCACCAAGGGACGATTCAGGAAGACGAAGACATGTCGGGCCCGGGCCGCCTGGCTGAGCGTCGCTTGCAGCCATCGTTCTTGGGGGGGGGAGAGGAGCCCTGTCGCGTTGTCGACCATCAGGAAGTGATCCTGACCTATCTGAAAGGCGAGCGGCAGGCTGCCGAACAACTTGCCCCAGGCGGCGCGTCCGCCCCCGGCCGCGAGTTCCTGCCGTCCGGGCAGGCAGTATGTTGGAAACGGCCGGCGCCGGAGCCGGTCCCGAAACACGGCGTGGCCGCCACGTTCCGCGGCCACGACGCCGTCGCCGAGGTGCAGGGCAAAGTTGATGCGCTGCCCGGCGGCATCTCGCGCGAAGCGCGCATGGAGGGGTTGTTCCCCCCCCACCCCCGTGCCGGCGATCACCGCAAACCGGTAGCCACCCGAGGCGTTGGGCCGCAACGCCCAGCGCTGACGCACCCCAGGCTCGACGTTGAGCGTGGTGGCGATGGGCGAGCCGTCCCGGCTGGTGCCTGCCACCACTCCCTCCGGGGTTGAGACGAACGACCCGGTCATGCAGTTTTCCCACGTCGCCGCCAGGTTCCAGAAGGCTCGACCCTGCTGGTTATCCAGCGTCAACTCGGCCTCCGGGCTGTTGGCCCATAGCAACAGTCGGTCGTGGGCCTGCAACTCCCAGGCTCCTTCGCTGGTGGAGATTGGCAGGCTTTGGGCTGCGCTGGGCTGCCCGACCAGTTGCAGTGCCAGCCCACCCAGGAGGGGAAGGCGGCGCCAGAGGTTGGTGTCTGAGCGTCCGGTAGCGGCTGTCGGGGACACGGGAAAGACCACCCTTCGAGGATGGCCCATTCTACCATTCCCGCTCGGCTGTGCCCGTTACTGACCCAGCAGCGCCCTGCGGGCGTTGATGCGCCCCCAACCGGTCCAGGCGTCAAAGCCGGGTGGCCCCACGTCGTCGCAGGTCCTTTCGATGCGGGAGCGGACCTCGGGCGCGCTCAACATCGGGTTGGCCGAACGAATCAACGCTGCCACGCCGGCCACAAAGGGGGCTGCCATGCTCGTGCCATCCATGACGTCCTGCACGGGCTCCTTGCCCTCCATGCGCGTGAGCCCGACCGGCAGCCGCGGGAGGGCAGACAGGATGTCCACACCCGGTGCAGCGACCGAGATCCAGGAGCCGTGGTTCGAGAAGTCCGCCACGGCGTCATCCTGGTCGGTGGCGCCCACGGCGATCACGCCCGGGTAGCCCGCCGGGTACTCCTGGATGTTGGCCCCTTCGTTCCCCATGGCTGCCACCACGACGACATCTTTGCTTCGCGCGTAGGCGATCGCGGCAGCGAGCGCCCTGGAGCCGCCGGCCCCACCAAGGCTCATGTTCACCACCCGGGCGCCGTGGTTGACGGCCCAGATCAGCCCCGCCACGATGTCCCCTGTGTCTCCCTTGCCCTCCCCGTCGAGCACCTTGACGGGCATGATGCGGCAGTTGGGGGCGACGCCTGACACCCCCTTGCGGTCCGCCACGCTGGCGGCGATGATGCCAGCCACGTGGGTGCCGTGCCCATGGTCGTCGTCGGGCCCGGTCGCGTTGGGCAGGACGTTCGTGCCCGGCACGACCGCTCCGGCCAGGTCCGGGTGTGCGGGGTCGACGCCCGTGTCGATCACGGCGACGGTGACGGCCGGGCTGCCGCCGTTGACTGGCCAGACCTGCGGCATGCCGATCTTGGTCAGGCCCCACTGTGGGACTGTCCACGGTGCCCCATCGAACCCCACACTGGCGAGGGTGCGTCCGCCCTTCGCTGCAGGTTGGCGGTTGCCGGGGCGACGAGGCACCGTGAAGACGTAGTCGGGCTCGACGAACTCCACCGCAGGGTGTCCCTGGAGCCGCGAGATGGCCCCCTCGGTGCCTGTGCCTGCCGGGAGCCGGAGCACCCCGAGGCCGAGCGCCGACACGTCCCGGACGGAGGCCAGCGCGAAGCGCTGGTGGAAGGAGCGGAGCGCTGCCTGGCTGGCCCCGTGCCGGTACTTCACCACCACCCTGTTGGCGAAGCGAGCTGCCCTGGCAGCCCCGGTCGGAGCCGTGCGGACGGGGGCCTGCACCGCGAAGGGAGAGGTCATCACGCGGGCGTTGCCACAGCCCGCGCTGGTGAGGGTGGAGGTTGCTGCCAGCAGCACCGCGAGCCAACGCACCACGACCTCCTGTCCTGCCTGCTGGGCGCACGTCACACGGGGTTATCTGCCGCTGCGATGCCAAAGTTGAGTCAAGGTTCGGTTAAGGTCCCTCACCAAGCGCGATCGCCCAGAAGGTTAAATCGAGACTAAAGTCGGTCAACTTCTGGGAGCAGCCCCCTATAACTGACGATGGTCCACAGAGCCTGGCCCCTGGTTGGCGGCCGTGGCGGAAGACCTTGCGGCAGGAGCGTCTCGTGATGCGCGTCCGGATGAAGATCGGCCATAAAATCGGGGGCACCTTCGCGGCCCTCACGCTGGTCATCGTCGCCCTCGTGACCCTGGTGGTCTCGGTCGTGGTCGCCAACAAGCTCAAGGCTGAGGCTTACAAGCGCCTCAACAACGACCTGGATGTCACCCTGCACACCTTTCATTACTTCTCCGAGGATGCGCTCAAGACGGCCAACATGCTGGCGCAGAACCCCACCCTGGTGGCGGACCTCTCGCACCGCGAACCCCGGCATGTCGCCATGGTCTGTCACCACCTGCACGGCCTCACGCAGGAGTCGATCGTGAGTGTCTACGATCAGGCTGGCCGGGTGCTGTACGACGGCGGCGACGTGGCGACCCTCCACAACCCCCGGCGGCACCCGGCAGCCCTCGGGCTGGCGCTTGCCGGGGAGCCCTCAAAGGGGGTCACCGTGCTGCCTACCGGGGACCTCGCGATCGAGGCCACGGTCCCGGTCCTGGAAGGCGCTCGCATCGTGGGGGCCGTGAGGGTGGGTACGCGGTTGGATGACCGGTTCGTCGATCAGCTCAAGCACATCACGGGCATCGAGGTGGGCATCGCGGAGGGCGTTGAGGTGGGCATTGGCGAGGGGAATTCCCTCAAGGCCCGCTGGCTCGCCCAGACCATCTTCGAGAAGCCCAACCAGCGGCTGCAGTTCGGCGTCCCGACCGACCTGGTGGTGGACGCGCGGGGCTCCGCCGAGCCCGTGCGTCGCAGCGTGGTGATCCAGGGCGAGGAGTACCTGGCGGCCATGGCGCCGCTCTACGGCCCCCTGGGGGACTTTGTCGGCACGCTCTTTGTCGGGGAGCCTGCCACACCCCTCAACCGGGCGGTCTGGGACACCATCGGCCTCATTGTCGCGACGGCGCTCAGCCTCGGCATGCTCGGCGTGCTGGCCGTGCGATCGCTTGCCCGGGCCATCACGGAGCCCGTTCGCCAGCTGGCAGGGCAAAGCCGTGCGATTGCGAAGGGGCACCTCGATCGTCGCGTGGAGGTGACCACGGGTGACGAACTGGAACAGCTTGCCACCAGCTTCAACCGGATGTGTGACGCGTTGATCGAGATGCAGTTCCGCGACCAGAACGCGAACCCGCTGACCAAGCTGCCTGGCAACCTGATGATCGAGGCGGAGGTCAACCGTCGGCTGAGCGCTGGCGAGGACTGCGCCGTCCTCTACCTGGATCTCGACCACTTCAAGGCTTTCAACGACAAGTATGGCTTTGAGCAAGGGGACCGCGTCATCAAGCTGACGGCCGACATCCTGAAGAGCGTGTGCGGCGAGAACGCCCCCCACAACCCGACGTTCACGGGGCACATCGGTGGCGACGATTTCATCGTGGTCACCCGCGGGGTCGCAGCCGAAGAGCTCTGTCAGATCATCTGTGCGGAGTTCGATCGGCGGGTCGTGGAGCTCTACCCGAGCGAGGATCGGGAGCGTGGCTTCATCATCAGCATCGATCGCAAGGGCAACCGACAGCAGTTCCCGCTGTGCTCGGTGTCCATCGCCTTGGTCGACAACGGCTACCGCGCCATCGCCGACTTCCTGGAACTTGGCTCCATCGCATGCGAGGTCAAGAAGTACGCGAAGAGCCTGCCCGGGAGCTCCTATGCCCGCGACCGCCGCGGGGAGCGCGACGGCGCCGGGACCTTCCTCAAGGACTGGTGAGCGAGCCCCTCACGCCTCGTCTCGCGCGTGCACCCGCGCGGGCGGGTGGCTTGCCTCCACCGCCGTGAAGGGCTCCAGGATCCGGTAGCGATGCGATGCGCCGCGAGGCACCACCCACGAGTCGCCAGCCTCGAGCCGGATCACCTGGCCCTCGAGCTCGAGCTCGGCGCACCCTGTCAGGACGTACCCGATCGTCTCATAGTCGCGGCGCGAGTATGGCTTCTCGAGGCCGGCTGGCTCCTTCTCCCACAGCCGCATGTCCATCGTGAGGCCAGAGGCCAGGTAGCGCTGGCCCTGGTCTCCGCGCGGTGAGTGCTGGGAGCTAACCTTGACGACCGTCGTGTCTGGCATGACCCATTCCCTCCGCTTCGAGTCCGTCCCCTCTCACATCCTGCGGTGGGGAACGCCCCGGCACAAGCTGCAGGCTGGGGTCACGTGCGCGGCGGGGTGACCTCGGCTGCCACCCAGGCCCCGTAGGCCTTGGCGGCGTCCGCCACTGGCAGCACCACGAATTCGGGCGTGTCGTAGGGATGGCGGGCCAGCAGGAAGTCCCGCAGCGCATCCACTCCTGTCCCGGTCGTTTTGAAGATCAGGAGCGCCTCCGCCTCGGTGCAGAGTGCTCCCTGCCACCAGTAGGTGCTGGAGACGCCAGGCAGCACGTTGCAGCAAGCAGCCAGCCGTTCGCCCACGACGCCCTCCGCCAGCGCCCGGGCCCGGTCAGGCGGGCAGGTCGTCACGACCACCCGAAGGCTGTCGTCCCGGGGCTGCATCACTGGCTGACGTTGTCGGCTTGCAGCCCGGTCGAGATGCCGGGCGTGTAGTTCTGAAAGGCGTAGCCCGTGCCCCGCGCCGTCAGAATGAGCTCGGGCGCTGATGGGTCAGCCTCCAGCTTGCTGCGCAGGCGGCTGATGTGCACGTCCACCACCCGTGTGTCGCTGTACTGGCTCAGCCTGTAGCCCCACACCTGGTGGAGGATCTCGCTGCGCGAGTAGGCCCTGCCCGGGTTGGTGGCCAGCAACTCGAGGAGGTTGAACTCCATCTCCGTCAGCTTGACCTTGTCACCTCCCTTGAGCACCTGCCGCTTGCCGGTGTCAATGGTCACGTGGTCGACCGCGATGACGGTTTGCTTGCCCTGGTCGGTCTGGGTGCGCCGGAGCACGGCCTTGATGCGGGCCTCCAACTCTCGGGGGCTGAACGGCTTCACGACATAATCGTCAGCTCCGAGTTCCAGAGCCGCGATGCGATCCGTGATGTCCCCCTTCGCCGTCAGCATGATGATCGGGGTGGTCATGTTCTTGCGGAGCTCCCGACACACCTCGAAGCCATCCATTTTGGGCATCATCACGTCCAGCACGATAAGGTTCGGGCTGTGGATCGAGGCCTGTTCGAGCGCCTCGACGCCGTCCGAGGCCGTGATGACTTCGTAGCCGGCCAGCTTGAGGCGGGTCTCGACGATCTGACGGATGCTCGCCTCGTCGTCGATCACCAGGATCTTCTGCCTGTCCATCACATTCCCTCAGCGACCGTCAGATGCCGATTTCAACCCCGAGCTCTGGCCCGTTGGCGCCTTGCAACAGGGCGTGGTTGCCCTCGAACCCCCGGTAGCGCAGGGTGAAACCGGTGAACGGGAACAAGGATACTTTGGCCCCCAGGGAATACGGAAGCACCAAGCGCGTGCCACCGAGCCAGGAGGCCCCCGCCGTCGCTTCCACGGAGATCGGCACCAGGAAGGGCGAGAACGACGCGTGGACCAGGCCCACGGGCCCGAAGGTGGTGTCGGCCTGACCGAGGCCGGCCAGGCCGAGCCCGGGTGAGACGTCAATCATCGGGATGGGGGAGACGTTCTTGCAGACCACGGCCGTCATCCAGCGCGTCTGCGTCGCCGCCGTCAGCGTCTGCCAGTAGTGCCCCCGCGCGCTCCAGCCGAACATCCCGACGTTTGCCTGGGCGTTCAGGGCGGGCCCTTGGCCCCCGGTCGCTTGCAGCGCGGCTCCGGCCCGAGCGTCCACCCCCAACAGGGCGTGTGCCGGCTCAGCGGCTGCCGCGGTGAGCAGCAAGGCCAGCGAGGCCACCAGCGTCGGGGGGTGGTGCCAAGAGGTCATCAATCAACTCCTTCGCCGCACGGGCGGCAGCCAGTTCGAGCCCGGCTTCGGGCGTCCGAGCGTCGGGCACGCCTGCGCGGCCGGCGACGGTGAGGGACCATATGATAGACCCTCGGTTGGCGTCCAGCAAGCGCACGCCGACCACGACCCGCGCCTCCGCCTGGGGCGCCGTCACGCTGTGGGCCAGCACACGGCCCGTCACCAGCCCGTCCAGCCGGTGGGCGCCGCCAAGCCGTCGAGCCTGCCCCACCCCGAGAAGGCCCACATCCGGAGCGCTGGTCACCACCCACACCACCCGACCGGCCCCGAGGGCGCCCGCGAGGGCCTGCGCGAATAGCCCGGCCACGCGAGGGCCGACGCCCTGATAGGTGGCATCCGTGAAATT
This sequence comes from Candidatus Sericytochromatia bacterium, assembly GCA_035284865.1. Taxonomy (GTDB): domain Bacteria; phylum Cyanobacteriota; class Sericytochromatia; order S15B-MN24; family JAQBPE01; genus JAYKHL01. The sequence continues at coordinate 7,009 of JAYKHL010000088.1, forward strand.
CACGACACCCAGGCGCTCCAGCCCCCAAGCACCCAGCCGGCTGCCAGCTATCGGGCGGAGGCCGGCTCCCAGCCACCAGCAGCCTGGCAGCACCAGCAGCATCGCAGCGGTGAGACCCAGGTGAAAGGAGCGGAGCCGCATGGAACAACCTCGAAGCCAGCGCCTCACGTGCGCCGGATGACCTCGATGGGATCCAGACGCATGGCACGCCAGGCGGGCAGCAGGCTCGCCACCGGGCTCAGCAGCAAGGTGACGAGGGCGACGGTGACGAAGTCGCTCGCATGCATGTCCACTGGCAGCCTGGAAAGAAAGTAGACCTCGCCCGCCAGCTGCAGGGGAAAGACCGCCAGCAGGCTGGAGAGGAGGACCCCTCCCAGGGAGCCCAGCACCACCCCGACCCCGCTGATGATCGTGCCTTGCAGCACAAACAGGCGGCCAGCCTCCCGCGCGCTTGCCCCGATGGCACGCAGCAGGCTGAGCTCCCGGTTCTTCTCGATCACCCACATCGCCATCGTGCTGCCCACCCCCATCATCGCCACAAGCACGATGAACAGGATCACGATGAAGATCACGACCCGTTCCAGGAACATCGCCTGGAGCAATGGCCGGTTTTGCTCGGTCCAGGCCCTGGTCCCGACCTCGAACTCTCGAGACCAGGCCTCGGCCAGCGGCGCGGCCTCAAACACGTCATCCAGGGTGACGCCCAACCCGCTGACCGCCCGGCCCAGCCCGAAGGCCCGCTGGGCCTCCTCCAGCGTGACCATGGCAACGTGGGCGTCGAAGTCGTACAGGCCCGACTCGAAGATGCCCGTTACCGTCAGGCCTCGGCGCAGGCCCAGCCCTGTCACCAGCCAGGCCCGGTCGCCCTGGGCCAGGCCCAGCTTGCGGGCCACCTCCGAGCCCAGCACGAGGCCGCCAGGGGGGAGCGAGCCAGCGCGCAGGTAGCGTCGCCACCCCGGGGTGGCAGCCTCGCGGACGGGATCGACCCCGCGCACCAGCACGCCGACCGTGGTCTTCGCTTCGGTGGCGATCAGCCCCTGGCCCTGGACGTAGGGGGTGACGGCGCGGACGTGTCGTCGCCCGGCAAGCTGGCGGGCCAGCGCCTGGTGGTGCTCCAGCCTGCCCGTCAACGGCTCGTGGATCGAGACGTGGGGGGAGGTACCCAGCAGCCGGTCCACGAGATCCTTCTCGAACCCGTTGGTCAGCGAGAGGGCCGTGGTGAGGATGGCGACCCCCAGGCTGACCGACAGCACGAGGAGGGCACTTTGCCACGGCCGAGCCTGCAGCTGGCGCAGGGCCAGGAACGCGAGGTAGGACATCCGAGGGCGGGTTACTCCAGGCGAATGGGGGTCTTGACCTGGCCCTCTGCCACATGGACCGTGTCGATGAACCGCACGAACCGGGTTGAGGCACCCATCACGATCGAGGCCGTGCGGGCGCCTGCGCCGAAGAAGCGGACGCCCTTGAGGATCTCGCCGTCCGTGATGCCCGTGGCCGCGAACAGGATTTCCCGGCCTGGCGCCAGATCCGTGGTGGTGTAGACCTTGTCGAGATCGATGCCCATTGAGCGGGCTCGGGCGGCCTCTTGCTCATTCCGGGGCCGCAGGATGGCCTGGATCTCGCCGCCGAGGCACCGCATGGCCGCCGCCGTCAACACCCCCTCCGGGGCGCCTCCCGTGCCCATCACCGCGTGGACACCCGAGCCTGCGATGGCGGCGGCGAGGCCACCGGTGACGTCGCCGTCTCCGATGAGGCGAATGCGCGCGCCTGCCTCGCGGACCTGCGCGATGAGGTCCTTGTGGCGCGGTCGATCCAGGATGACCACCGTCAGGTCGGCGATCTCGCGGTGGAGCGACATGGCGATGATCGCCAGGTTCGTTTTGACGGGGGCCGTGATGTCGACCTTGCCGGCGGCCGCGGGCCCCACAATGAGCTTTTCCATGTATGTGTCGGGGGCGTGCAGCAGGCCGCCGGCCTCGGCCATGGCCATGACCGCGATCGAGTTGTTGGCCCCCGTGGCGATGAGGTTGGTGCCTTCGAGCGGATCCACCGCGATGTCCACCGCGAACGCCCCCGGCCCGGCTCGCCCCACCTTCTCGCCGATGTACAGCATCGGCGCCTCATCGCGCTCGCCCTCCCCGATGACGATGGTTCCGTCGATGTCCAGGTTGTTGAAGGCCAGGCGCATGCCTTCGACGGCTTCGTGGTCCGCGCCGTCTCGATCGCCGCGGCCCATCAGGCGGCTCGCGCCGAGCGCTGCGGCCTCCACCACCTGCACCACGTCAAGGGCCAGGGCGCGCTCCATGCCCACGTTGACGGTGCTTTGTTTCGGGGTGGTCGGGCTGGTCATGGGCGTTGCGACTCCTTTGCGCATCGAGCCGCGACGCTGCGGCTCAGGGGATCGAGCGGAGCTCCTCGACCAACCCGGGCGTGCTGGGCACCTGCCCGAGCAAGGTGGGAATTCGCTCGATCACGTCGGTGGCGATCAAGCTTACCATGCCCGCATCACGGGCGAGATCGGCTGCTCGGCCGTGGAGCCAGACGCTGGTTGCCGCCGCCTCGAATGCTCCAAGCCCGCGTCCGAGCAGGCCGCCGATGAGGCCTGCCAGCACGTCCCCACTGCCTGCGGTCGCCAGCAAGGGGGAGCCAGTGGCGTTGATCGCGTAGGTGCCGTCCGGTCGCGCGATGATGGTTCGGGCGCCCTTGAGCACCACGATGGCACGCTGCCGGCGCGCCACCTCCAAGGCGTGCGGCAGCCGGTTGCGTTGCACGTCTTCTGAGCGGGCCCCACACATCCGGGCCAGCTCCCCGGGGTGAGGGGTCAGGATGACGGGACCCTGCCGCAGGGGGAGCGCGACGTCGCCGCGAGGAAGGGCATCGGCGTCGAGGACCACGGGCCCCTCGTAGCTCTCGAGAAGCACCCGCACGAGCTCCGCGACCCGGGGGTGCTGGCCGAGCCCTGGTCCCACCACCACGGCCTTGCAACGCGACAGCTGGGCCTCGAGCATCGGCACCGCCTCGGGCCCGATGCTGCCCTCCAGCTCGGGCAGCGGCAGCACGATGGCCTCAGGCAGCCCCAGCGCGATGGCGTCCCGCTGCCCCGCCGGCACGGCCAGGTAGGCGAGGCCGATGCCTGCCCGCGCGGCTGCCCGCGCCGCCAGCACCGCTGCGCCCGTCATCGTGGCGGATCCAGCCAGCGTCAACACCGTGCCCAGGGTGCCCTTGTGAGAGTCCGGGAGCGGCCTGGGAACTGGCACCGGCGTGTTCAGCCGCCCAGGGATGGGGTCCAGCATGCTGGGCGGAAAGCCGATGTCGGCGAGCCACAGGCGGCCGAGCCGCAGCAGCGCGTGGTCGGTCATCAGGCCCGTCTTGAGCATGCCCAGTGCGATGGTGTGCGTGGCGCGCACGCAGGCGCCCATGGGCTCTCCCGTGTCCGCGTTCATGCCGCTCGGGACGTCGATGGAGACCACGGAGCGCCAGTCGGCCCGGTTGATCCAGTCGACGGCCAGGATCGCGTCGCTCTTGAGGGGGCGGTTGAGCCCGGTGCCGAACAGCGCGTCGAGCAGCACCCACTCAGGGCCGAAGGTCTCCGCCCCGGAGAGGTTCCGCGACTGGATGCCCCGCCGCGCGAGCCAGGCCATCTGTCGCGTGGCGAGCTCCCCCAGGGCTCCCCCCACGGTGAGGACCCGCACCTGGCGTCCGCGGTCGCACAAGAGCCTGGCCACGGCGAGGCCGTCGGCCCCGTTGTTGCCGGGGCCAGCCACCACCACGACGGGAGCGCCCGGCAAGTGGGCATCGAGAAAGCGGGCCACCTGCAAGGCCGCCCGCTCCATCAGCGCCAGCGCCGGGAAGCCCCACTCGTCGATGAGCCTGCGCTCGAGGGTCTGGACCTGGTCGACCGTGCCCACCGCGGGCGCGTTGTCAGCGGACATGGGGGATCACCTGAGTCATAGGTGATCCGGGTATAGCACGGCGGAAACCTCCCCGCCGTGTTCCATAACACCACGGCCGCCGTCAGGTCCGTGCCTTCCCCCGGTAGACCACGCCCCGGCCTGGATCCAGGGTCACGACCTCTCCGTCCGGCAGGGTGTGCCAGTTGTGCACCTCGAGCAGCAACGGAATGCCGAGTTGCAGACAGACGATCGCTGCGTGAGAGGTGAGGCCGCCGAGTTCGACGATCACGCCAGCGGCCCTGCGCATCGCCGGCACATGATCCTTGGTCGTCTCGTGGGTCACCAGGATGTCGCCAGCCTGCAGCCGCTGTTCGGCCTCTGCCGCGGACCGCACCACCCTCGCCACGCCATGCACGGGCTGCTTGCCAAGCCCCTGTCCGCGCGCGATGACGGTGCTGGCCATCTCCACCTTGATGAAGTTGGTGTTGCCCGGGACCCCGATGGGGAACCCCGCCGTGACCACGACGAGTTCCCCGTCCTGAACCAGCCCCTCGGTCTGGGCGATCGCCATCGCCCCGTGAAGCAGCTCTTCGTCCGAGAAGGCCCGGGGGGCAATGCGGGGGAACACGCCCCACGTCAGCACCAGCTTGCGGCAAACCTCCTCGTCCTGGGCAAGGGCAAGGATCGGAGCGAGCGGCCGGTAGCGGGCCACCATGCGGGCTGAAGAGCCCGACGCCGTCGCGGTGATGATGGAGGCGGCCCCCAGCTTGTCCGCCAGCTGAGCGGTGGCAAGGCTGATGGCGTCGACCACGGGGGCCCCCGCGGCCAGGTCCCGGTCCCGCTTCGTGCCCAGCGCGGCACGCTCAGCCTGCCGCACGATGCGGACCATCGTCTCCACCGCTTCTAGCGGGTAGGACCCCGCAGCCGTCTCATTGGACAGCATCACGGCGTCCGTGCCGTCCAGCACGGCGTTGGCCACGTCCGAGGCCTCCGCGCGGGTGGGGCGCGGGTTGTGGATCATGGAGTCCAGCATCTGGGTCGCCGTGATGACAGGCTTCCCGATGGCGTTGCAGTGAGTGATGATCCGCTTCTGCGCCATCGGCACCTCCTCGGGGGCTGTCTCCACCCCGAGGTCTCCGCGTGCCACCATCACGCCATCGGACACGGCGGCGATGTCCGCGATCCGTTCCACCGCCTCCCGACGCTCGATTTTCGAGATCACGTGGGCCCGGGAGCCCTGGGCGGACAGGAAGTCCCGCACCTTCAAGACGTCCTCTGCCGTCTGCACGAAGGAGACGGCCACGAAGTCCACCCCCATCCGAGCGCCGAACACGAGGTCCTCCCGGTCCTTCTCGCTCAGGACGTCCACGTCCATCATCACGGAGGGGAAGTTGACGCCCTTGTTGGGCCGGAGTGGGCCGCCGACGACGACCTCGCATCGCAGGCCGTCGCGCAACGGCTCGAGCACCTTCAGCTCGAGCAGCCCATCGTCCATCAGCACGACGGCTCCCACAGGCACATCCTTCTCGAGGTTGTCGTAGGACACGCTCGCGCCGCTCGCGTCAGCCACCCGCTCCCGACTCTGGAGGAAGAATTCCTCCCCGGGCACCAGCTGCACCTCGCCACCCTCAACCTTGCCGATGCGGATCTTGGGCCCCTGGATGTCTTGCAGGATGGCCACCACCCGCCCGAGTTCGGCCGCCGTGGCCCGGATGTCGTGGATGCGCTGTTCGTGATCGGCATGGGTGCCGTGGGAAAAGTTCAGGCGAAACACGTCCACGCCCGCGAGCACCAGCTTGCGGATCATGGCCGGGTCGCTGGATGACGGTCCCAGCGTCGCGACGATCTTGGCGCGCTTGAGCCCCGAGCGGGCGCCCGTCATGTAATCCGGCGAGAGGGGACCAGTCTGGACCTTAAGCATGGATGGCAGCCCCCGGCGCACGGCGCAAGTTGTAGAAGGCGCTGCGACCTGGATAGGTCGCCGTGTCACCGAGCTCCTCCTGGATGCGGAGCAGCTGGTTGTACTTGGCAATGCGGTCCGAGCGCGAGGCCGAGCCCGTCTTGATGAAGCCACAGTTGGTCGCCACGGCAATGTCTGCGATGGTGGCGTCCTCGGTCTCGCCCGAGCGGTGGGAGAGCACGGCGGTGTAGCCAGCTCGCTTCGCCATCTCGACGGCCGCCAGGGTCTCGGTCAGGGTGCCGATCTGGTTGACCTTCACCAGGATGCTGTTGGCCACACCCTTCTCGATGCCGTCGGCCAGCCGTTCGGGGTTGGTGACGAAGAGGTCGTCGCCCACCAGCTGCACCCGCTTGCCCAGCTTCGCCGTGAGGCCGGCCCAGCCGTCCCAGTCGTCCTCAGCGAGGCCGTCTTCGATGGAGGCGATCGGGAACTCGTCACACAGGGTCGCGAGATAGTCGGCCATCTCCTCGCTGGTGAGCACCCGACCCTCGCCGGTGAGGTGGTACTTGCCATCCCTGAAGAACTCGGTGGCGGCGACATCCAGCGCCAGCAGCACATCCGTGCCCGGCTTGTAGCCGGCGGCCTGGATGGCCTCACAGATGGTCTGCAGCGCGGCCCGCGGCGTGGGGATGTCCGGCGCGAAGCCGCCCTCGTCGCCAACGGCGGTGTTGAGGCCTCGGCCCTTCAAGATCTTCTTCAGGTGGTGGAACACCTCGGTGCCCATCCGCAGCGCCTCTGCGAAGTGCGGAGCGCCCACGGGCATGATCATGAACTCCTGGAAGTCGATGGTGTTGTCGGCGTGGGCGCCGCCGTTGATGATGTTCATCATCGGCACCGGCAGCGTCCGGGCCGAGACCCCGCCAAGGTACCGGTAGAGCGGCATCTCCAGCTGGTTCGCTGCCGCCTTGGCCACGGCCAGCGACACCGCGAGGATGGCGTTGGCGCCGAGCCGTGCCTTGTTGGGCGTGCCGTCCAGGGCCTGCATGTGCAGGTCGATGCCGGCCTGGTCCAGGGCATCCATCCCGATGACCTCTCCCGCAATGACCTCGTTGACGTTGTCCACGGCCTGGGTGACGCCCTTGCCGAGGTACCGGCCGTCACCGTCGCGGAGCTCGACCGCTTCGTGGGCGCCGGTGCTGGCCCCGGAGGGCACGGCGGCCCGGCCGATGGCGCCACCGGCCAGAAAGACGTCGACCTCGACGGTCGGGTTGCCCCGGGAGTCCAGGATCTCGCGCGCGTAAACCTCTTCGATGATTGTGCTCATCGGTTCTCCTCCATCCTGAGCCGGGGCCGGCAACCCGCCGCCTCCGGGTTCAACAGTGTACCCGATCCAGGCGACCTCACGGCTCATCGTCGCCCGGCTGGTCGTCGAGGAAGTCGCGAACCCGCACCTCGCCCAGCACACGGTAGAGCTCGCCGGCCATCTTGGCACTCACGTTGCCGGCCGGCACGACCACGACCTCCAGCCTGAGGTGCCGCTGTCCGAAGCGGACCTCGAGGCGATCGCCAGGTTTCACCTCGGTCGACGCTTTCGCCGGGCGTTCATTAAGGGTGACGCGCCCCTGGTCGCAGATCTCGTTCGCGACGGGCCGGCGCTTGATGACCCGGGCGACCTTCAGCCACTTGTCCAGGCGCATGGGGAGTTCCTCCGAAGGGCTTGCCGCCGCCGCATCATAGCACGCGCGGCTGCCGAACTTGGGGTAGTACAATGGGCGCATGGTTTACCTTGACCACGCCGCGAGCAGCCCGCTGCGAGACTCTGCCCGCGAGGCCTGGCTCGCGGCCGTCGAGGCGCCGGGCAACCCGGCCAGCCGGCACGCCTGGGGCCGCCGAGCGGCGGCGCGCGTGGTGCAGGCCCGCGAGGCGGTGGCCGCCCTGTTGGGATGCGAGCCCGCTGGGCTGGTGTTCACCGCCACGGGGACGGAGGCCAACAACCTCGCCATCCTGGGAGCCGCTGGGGTGCTCGAGGCGCAGGGTGCGCCGCGCCGGGCGTTGTGCTCCGCGATCGAGCACAGCTGCGTGCGGGGGCCGATGGCGGTCCTCGTCGGCCGTGGCTGGGAGGTTCACACCATCGGCGTCGATGGCGTGGGACGTCTGGACGAGGCGGCACTGAAGGAGGCCCTGGACAGGGGCATCTCCCTGGCCTCCGTGATGGCCGTCAACAACGAGATGGGGGTCATCCAGGATCTCGAAAGGCTCGGCGGGCAGATCCGGGCGACGGGGGCCCTGCTCCACGTGGATGCGGTCCAGGCCCTTGGTGTGCTCGAGCCTGCTCCCTGGCAGGCCGACATGCTGACGGCCTCGGCTCACAAGATCGGGGGGCCGCAGGGCATTGGCGCTCTCGGGTTGCGGCGCGGCCTGAAGCTCCAGCCGGTGCTTTGGGGCGGCCCCCACGAGGCCGGACGCCGGCCCGGCACGCTCGCCACGGCAGCCATCGCGGCGTTCGGGGCGGCGGCGGCGGAGGCCCTGGCCGGGCGTGCCCGGGAGGCCGAGCGGTTGGCGGACCTTCGGGCCCTGCTTACAGGGGCTCTGGGGAGCGTGCCGGGGCTGACGGTGCTGGGCCGGGTGGGGCACAGCGCGCCCCACATCCTGGGTGCGGTGCTGCCTGGGGTGACGGGAGAGGCGATGGTGGAGCACCTCGACCTGGCCGGCGTGGCAGCCTCCACGGGGGCCGCGTGCACGCTGCTCGGGACGCCTGGCAGCCCGGTGTTGCGTGCCCTTGGCTTGCCGGAGGCGGCGGTGCAGGGGAGCCTTCGCCTCAGTTTCGGGTGGAGCACCTCCTCCGACGAGGTGCGCCTGGCAGCCCGCCTGGTCGTGGACGTGCTGAAACGCCTCGCAGGGATGAAGCCGATGGTGTCGTAGGCGCCTCAGGTGACGGGGGCGGCCCCGGAGAACGACGGCAGCCCTGACCGAGCCGCCTCGTACTCGGCCACGAGGTCCGCCACGATGGCCCCGCACGGCTTGATGGCATCAATCAACCCCACGCTCTGGCCCGCGCTCCAGACGTCGCGCCACTTTTTGAGGTCACTGCCGCCCTCGTGCCCGGCCTCCCGCCATCGGGCAAGGCTGTCCTTCAGGAAGTTGGCAGGGTGTCCCGTGACCTCGGGGGTGTAAACCACATCCTCCGGTCCGGCGGCGCAGATGGCCTGCTTGAACCCGGTGCCCACCGGTGCCTCGGAGCTGGCGATGAACCGGGTACCGAAGTACCCGGCTCCCGCGCCGAGCGCGAGCGCCGCGGCGAGGCCGGCCCCGTCCGCGAGGCCGCCGGCGGCCACCACGGGCAGGCCGGTCTCGCGCCGGAGCCAGGGCACCAGCACCAGCGGGGACACGGTGCCGGCGTGCCCCCCGGCCCCGTGTCCAACCGCGATCAGGGCGTCCGCACCCGCCGCTCGGGCTTTTTGCGCGTGGCGCACGTTCACCACGTCGCAGAAGACGCGCAAGCCAGCTGAATGGGCGGCCGCGACAATCTCGGTGGGGTCGCCGAGGCTTGTGATGAGCAGGGGCACCCGTTCCTCAAGGCACACGGCGAGATCCTCTCTCAGCCGGGGGTTTCCCAGCAGGATAAGGTTCACCCCGAAGGGCGCCCCCGTGCGGGCCCTCACGGCGCGGATCGCCTCCCGTAGGGCCTCGGTGGTGCGCGCGTTGAGGGCCGGCATGGTGCCGAGGCCCCCCGCCTCTCCCACCGCCACCACCATCCCCGGGTTGGAAACCAGGAACATCGGGGCCGCGATGATGGGGTGTCGGATGTCCAGCATCCGGGTGATGTCCGTGCCGGTGGTCAAGGACCTGCCCCCCCCCCTGGCTGCTCGGGCGACGGGGCCACCTCTGCCGTGCCCCCGTTCACGTCGGAAGGGGGGGAGGCCTCGGGCGGCTGCCAGCCTGGCACGACCCTGGCCGCGAGGCGGCGCCCCTGCTCTGGCAGGGCGGCCACCAGGCGCTGGCGCACGTCAGGCAGGTCGCGCCAGGGCGGGACCTCCTTGAAGCGAGCAGCGCTGGCCGTCCCGACGTCTGCGACCTTGCGGCGGAGCTTGCCCCGCAGCTCCCTGCCGGCCACGGGGGCCGTCAGCAACCCCACGACCGCGCCAATGGCGGTACCCAGCAGCATCGAGCCCGCCAGGTAGCTTGCCGGCTTCTTTGCCATCTCCGCCTCCTTTCGGCCCAGGGCCGGGAACCTCAGGTCCCTTCTTGCTCCACAACGAGCTCGGCGCGCTTGTCTTCGGCCGCCTGCCTGCCCACCTCGATGGCCTCGTTGATGAGCGTGATGCGTTCTTCGATGGCCGTTCGGGCCTGGTTGAGGAGCTCCTCGGTGTTGCCGCGGAGGCTCCCGATGAAATCCTCGGCCCGATCCCGAAAGTCCTCGAGCGAGGCATCGAGTCGCTCCCGGGAGGCATCTCCTCGCTGTGGCGCGAGCAACACGCCGACCAGAAACCCTCCGACCGCGCCGACGACGAGGCCGCCCACGAGATCCCAGCTTCCCCCCCGCCCGCCGCGGTCTCCCTGTTCGTGTCCCATCAGGTGAACCTCTCCAGTTGGGGGACGCTGGCGCCAGGTGGCCGCCAGCACCCTCCCCGTGCTCGGTCGTGGGGCCCTGCGTGGCCCGTTCCAGGCCCGTTGTACACGCTGGTGCCGGGGGATGCAATCAACAAGCCCCCGGCCGGATTATACCACCGGCTCGGCTCCGTGTGCCCCTCGCGCCCTGACGGCGTGGAGTTGAGGGTGGTACAATCGGCCGGGGGCGGCCGCGGTTGCCCTGCCAGAATCGATTTTCATCACGCTCGCACGCGCTGCACTGAACAGCGCCTGACCCGGGCCGACACCGCGCCCCAAGAGGAAGCTCGCACCGGGGCGCCGGGGGCGAGGGGAGGCAGGAGGACGCGCATCCGCGCGGGCAGCGTGGAAAGGAACAGCCCGCATTGACGACGTCCTTCGAAGACTTCCCGCTGCACCCTGCCCTCCTCGAACGCCTCGGGGCTGCCGAGGAACCGCTCACCCCCACCGAGACTCAGCTTCAGGTCATCCCGGCGATGCTCGAGGGGAAGGATTTGCTGGTTCACGCCGGGCCACATTCCGGGGAGACGCTGGCCTACGGGCTGCCCCTGCTCTCCATGTTCGATCCGCTGGGGAAGCCGCAGGCCGTCGTGCTGGTGCCCTCGGCCGAACGGGCCGTGCGGGTTTACAAGCGCCTGGCGGCCCTGGCCCAGGGTTTACTCAAGGTGGCGCCGCTCTACGAGGCAGGCGGCGTGCAGGAGGAGCTCGTTCGCCGCGGGGTTGACCTGGTGATCGGCACCCCCTTTCTGGTCAAGGACCTCTTCGCCATCCGGCAGCTGGACCTCAACGCAGTTCGGACGTTGGTGCTGGACGGGGCCGACCGGCTCATGACGACGGTCCAGCGGCGGGACGTCGAGTACCTGTTGGACCGCCTGCCGCGCCTCGAGCAGACGGCGTTGTTTTTCTGGAACCGCACGGAGGGCGTCGAGGCTGTGGCACACCACCTGCGCCACCCGGTGCTGGTGCGCGTCTCGGTGCCGGAGGTGGTCGAGGCAGCGCCTCCCGTCGCGGCCCCGGCGGCCGCCCCGGACGCGCTGCCAGCCACACCTCCGGAGGCCCCGGCCTCCTCGTCAGCCCCCCTCGCCCCGGAGCCAGAGCCCCCGCACCACCGCTTCGCACGGGTGGCCACCGAGCAACGCGCCGATTTTTTGCTCTCGGTGATCGAGCAGGAGGCACCCGCCCGCGCCCTGGTGCTCGCCCGCAACAAGCATGAGGCCCGTCGGCTGGCGCAGCGCCTCGAGCGGTTCGGGCGCAGCGCCGTGGAGTCCTTCAACGCCGACACGGTTGCCAGCCAGCGACAGACCGCCCTCAAGCGCTTCGTCAGCGGAGAGTGTCGCTTCCTGGTCGTGCCAGACCAGGCCGCGAAGGGGCTGGAGTTTGGCGGCCCGGGCCACCTGTACCTGACGGGGCTCGCCACCGACCCGGCTCTGTACGACCTGCATGCGCAGGCCGTCCCAGCTGGATTGCAAAGCCTGTCGCTCGTGACCCCCGAGGCGGAGGCCGCCTTTGGCGAGTTGCGTCAGGTTGTGCGGTTCGAACGCCACCCACAGGACCCAGGCCCGGCCGATGCCGAGCCCGTCTCCGAGGCCTCCGGGCTCGGCCTTCCGGCAGAGCCAAGGCGTGGGCGGGGCCGCAGTGGTCGGGTTGCGAAGGCCTCATCGGCTGTCCTGCACAACCGCTCGATGCGGGAGGCCGGACCGGCCACGGGCCCGCTGGCCCCGCTGCCGCGCATGCGCACCACCTGGCAGACGTTCCGCGTCAACCTCATGCCCGGCCAGCGCCCCAGTCGGGATTCCTTCCACGGGTGGTTGTCGCAAACCACGGGCATCGCCCGGAGTTCGATGCGCTCCATCCAGCTTCACGCCGGGTACGCCACGGTGGACGTGGAGGAGCGACAGGCGGGTCGGTTTCAGGATGCCCTGAAGGGCCTGTTGGGCTGACCCCGGCCCCCGGGCGCGACCCGTCGGGGGGCCGTTGGCCTTCGGTTTGATCGGGGCCTACGGGGCGCTCAGGGTCTCTGCCACGCCTCGGTCTCGCGCGAGCGTGCCCGCTCCACCGTGGCTCCCCGACCCTGGACGTCACCCCGTCGTCGTGGACGCGCGGTCCTGACACGATGTCGGGGACCGCGCGGCGCGTCGGACCCTGCGCCCAACCCCGGTGTGGCGGGGCGCAGGGTGTCACCTGATGCCTCAGGCGGTCGGCGCGGCCTCGGCGGGGGGCGGAGCCGCCTCAGCCCCTTCGACCTGCGGATAGAGGGCGTCGCGGTACTTGTCGAGCACCGCCTTGGCGGCCCCGATCCCGTTGCCTTCCTTGTCGAGCGGCGACAGCTTGACCTCTAGCCACTGCAGTTGCTCAACCTGGCTGGCCGGAAAGGTCATCATGATCAGCTCTTCCTGGGCCTCGAGCGGGTAGGTGATGAGGTGTACCCAGCCCGCGGAGTGGAGCGAGACCACGCCGCGGCTCCAGACGTTGGCGTTGGCGTACTTGATTTGCGCGAAGCCCCACATGGCGGATCCTCCTGATAGAGAAGTTGGGCGCCGGCCAACCCGGCAGACGCCTGCGGCTGAGGGCCCCAGGATACCCCGCCGGTCCGGGTGGGGGCAACGGGGAGCCGGGCAGGCCTCTCCGTGGGGAGGTAGAATGGGGCACGATGGGCAAGAAGCAGCTCGCACACGAGTACTACCAGGCACCACCCTTCGACGTGCTGCTGGATCCGACCCGGTTCGCGGGGCGCTGGGCGCGCACGTTCGGGAGGCAGGCACCGCTGCACGTGGAGCTCGGGATGGGGCTGGGGCATCACCTGCTCGCGTTTGCCCAGGCCCACCCGGAGCTGAACCACCTGGGGCTGGAGATCAAGATGCACCGCATCTACACCGCCCGTCAGATGGCGCTCCGGCACGACGTCCGTCACCTTCGCTTCGTGCCGGGGGACGCGGTGCGCACGCTGGAGGCCCTCGGGGCGGGCGATGCGGCCCGGCTCACGCTGTTGTTTCCCGACCCGTGGCCGCGTCACCCGAGCCGACGGCTGACGGCACCGGCCTACCTGGCGCTGTACCATCGTTGCCTCGCGCCCGAGGGGGTGTTTCACTTCCGTACGGACGATCCTGACCTGTTCGAGTTCTCCCTCGCAGGCCTGGTAGACGCCGGCTTCCGTTGCACCGTGGCGGTCCCGCGCGGCCGGGTGCTGACAGGCTTCGAACGCAGGTGGTTGGCTGAGGGGCGCCAGATTTATGGCCTCGACGCCACCCGGGCGTGAGGCCGCACGCGTCAACCTCGGGTGGCATGACGGATGTCACAGGCAAGCCGGCGTCGGCCGGCTATTATGTGCGAACGACGCGGCACGGGGTGTGAAGCCTCCGTGGGCGTCCGCCTCCCATACGGGGTATCCAGATGACCCTCGCGAAGCACCGCGAAGCCCAAGCCGAAGTCCCGGTCAGATCCAGAAGCCAGCGCGCCGCGGGGGCGCTGGTGCCGTCTGGGGTGGCCACCATGCCCATCGAGCCGCCCCACCCGCGGGAGGTTCGCCATCGGCTGCTGTACACGTCTGCCGCCACTTACAAGAAGGCCGTGACGCTCGCCGAGCGCTATGGATGGCAGGCGCGGATGGCGGCGGAGCGGCGCGACGCCACCCTCAAGAAGCTGGAGCGGCAGGCTGAAGCCGAGAAGGGCGAGACCCGCCTGACGTACGAGAGGCAGGTGGCAGCCGCGCAGCAGCGGTACCGGTCATTCCTCGAGCAGGCCCACGCCAAGCACCGTCACGCCGTGCACCACGCGCGCCAGGCCGCGCGGCAGGCTGAGGACGTGTACAAGGCCGTGCTGCAGAGGGTGCCGGGCTATGGCGAGTTGCAACTCCAGGCGCTCGCGTTGGCTGACGCGCGGGCCCTGACCACGTCGCTGGTGCAGGGCTACCGCAGCGCCCTGGGGCCGGACGGCCTCGGCGAGATCGTGGAGTTTCTGCGCGCCTTCGATCGGGTGCTCGACCACGCCCGCGACCGCCAGATGGTGGTGCCTGTCCAGTTTGCCGAGGCCGTCATCAAGGGGCTGGTGCAACGGCAGCTGCGACACCTGGCCGCCTCTGCTGGCGCCACCCCCGCCGCGCGCGCCGAGGGCGAGCGCATCAAGCAGGCTGCGAGTGGTCGCCTCTCCGCCATCCAGGAGGTGCTGGCCGAGCAGGGACGCGACACCACGCCCCCCTCGATTCGCACGATTTACTTTGCGGTCCAGGACTGGCTCTCCAAGGCGCCCGGCTCGCCCTTCGACCTGGCGCTCGATCGCCTCAAGCTCGACGTCGAGGCGACCTCGCGGCGGGAGCAACGCGCCCTCGAAGATCAGATGAAAGTGGCCATCCAGTCCTGCGCGCAGGCCCCCGAGATCCGCCCTGCGGCAGAGGCCTACCAGGCCGCTCAGCGCATCCTCTCCAGCTCCGAGCAGGCTGCCCGCAACGTCCTCACCTCGGACCTCGCGCGGGTGGAGACGGCACTGGAGCGCGAACTTCAGATGGCCGAGGCCATGGTGGTGGGGATGGACCACTCCCGCTCCAAGCGGCTGGCCCAGGCTCGCAAGGACCTGGTTCGCGCCCGGAAGATGGCGCGTCGGTGGGACCTCGTCCTGGAGGGCCTGCAGGAGGTGGGGGCGTGGCAGCGCCTGAAGTGGCGGCTGTTCGAGGGCTTCGACCTGGAGCTGTTCTGGGGTGAGGTGCAGGCCCGCCAACCTCACCGTTGAGGCCTTCCTCGAGATCGAGGCTGCGCCCCGTGGCCCCACGCCGAAGTCCGCACATGGGACGGGGCGTGGGGCCTTTCAGTTTAAGACGGCGATAAGGGCGCCAGCCGCGGGGCGTTTGCCTGTTGTTTGGCCTGAACCAAGCCCTGGCAGGCCATCGGTGCCTTGGTTGTCCGAACTTCATAATCCTTCATAAAATTTGCGGTGTTTAGTTTAATTATACCTTAACCAATGTGCTACAATGAGGGCCTGCCTCGGGGCGCGGGAAGGCCCAAGGCTTGTGTGGAGAGACGGAGCAAGGTCCCCATGACCGCAGGTTTGTTACAAGAAAGCGCCATCGAGGCGTGCCCCCTCACGGCCGTCGAGCAGGATGTTCGTCGGTACGCGGCGCGTGGCATCCGCAAGCAGGTGGTGCTGGACCTCGACGACACCCTGTTTCTGGTTCGGCCCCGCAAGGAGGCCATCTTTCGCGAGATGGCCGAGGCCCTCGTCGGTCACCCCTCGCTCGCTGCGGCACTCGTCGTGCTCGCGGCTGGACCCATTCCCTACGACGTGAGGGAGGCCCTTCGGCAGGTCGGCATCCACGAGGCGCATCACGTGGAGTCGCTGCAGGAGGCTTTCTACGAGAGGTTCCTGCACGGGGCCTATGTCCGTCACGACAGCGTGAATGAGGGTGCCTCCGGCTACGTCGGGCGGCTGGCCGAGGCGGGGGCCCGCATCGTGTACCTGTCCGGCAGGCCTGAGGAAATGGCCTCAGACACGCGGCGGAGCCTTGAAGAGGCTGGCTTTCCGGTTCCGGGCCGGGAGGCCCGGCTCATTCTGAAGGCTGCCGCTGATGTCCACCTCGGGGACGTCGAGTACAAGCGGGTTCAAGCCGCTCGTCTGGCGCCTGAGGCGCCGTGCGCGGCCGTCTTTGACAACGAACCGGCCAACCTCAACGCCATTCACGCTGCGTTGCCCGACGCGCGCTACTTCTTGCTGGAGACGGATCACAGCCCTTCGCCTCCCCCGCTGGTGATGCCTGCGCATCGCCTGAGGGATTTCCGGACCGAGCGAGAGCGCCTTGCTGCAGCGCTGCGTGCGGGCCCGGCGTTCGGTGGAGGGGCGCTGCACCTCGAGGTCTCCGCGACGCCGCCGGCCTGAGCGTGGGCCTCACGCCTTGAGGTTGAAGTCCTGCCTGACCTTGCTGTAGAGGTTGTCGACGATGAGAGACAACTTCAGCCGCATAAGTCCATCCGCCGTGGCCTGAATGAGCGGGCGGGGCACGAGAGACAGGGCAGCGGGAACCTCAAACTCCAGGGCAATCCCGAAAGCGAAGTCGATCGCGGTCTCCTCCGGGCCCTGGGGGTGGGCGTCCAGCCGACCGTCAATGAAGCCTTTGACCACCTGGTGTTCGCTTCGCACCTTCAGAGGGTCGAAATCAAGGCCCTTCAGCAACAGGCCGCTGGGCGTGCTTTCTGCCTGGAGGGCCGTGGCGACCGTGATGTAGTGGTTCAGTCCCCCCATCGGGTGGTGCGTCATCAGGTAGGACCGGGGTAGCGAGAGCTCGCGGACCTCCCGGACGTCCTCAATTTTCTGGATGAACGCCTTCACGTCCTCGAAGTAGGCCAGGGCCTCGCCCAGGCCGACGGGGAGGAGCCCCTGCCGGGTAGCCCGGCCAGTAAACGTCATCTGCACGGTGGTGGCCCCCTTGCTATGCGCCATGCCCCCCATGTACCCGCGCCCGGGCTGGCCACTTCGGTTGCTCGTTGGTGGCTGGGCAACGCTGGATGGGTTGACGGGACAGCCTCCGTGGTTTATGTTGTTCATAGCACCACTGGGGATGTCACGGTTTCGACCGGGAGTTGACGGTGGTGGCTGCGTGTCGAGGATGCCGACGTTACTCGTTAAACCAGCGGCAAACAAACAAGTGCCAAGAAGCCTACCTTCTTGACTGCTGTCACCCCCAAGTCCACCCGGGTCGCCGCTGTCGCGGCCTAGGTCCTGACCAAAGGTTGACAGGCGCTGCCAAGGCCTCACCGGCGGGCTTTGACGGCAAATTAGCCGGGTGCTCCCGTTCGAAGCGTTGTCTGTCGGCGGGCTAAGATCAAAGACAACTCGCGTTCAGTTCCTTGCGCCGAGGAGAGGGGCTGAACGTCAAACAACTCCCAGGCTACACACGTAGACGCTGCCATGGTTTGCTTTCGGGACGCGGGTTCAATTCCCGCCATCTCCACCTATAAACAATACGAGCCCGCCTCTCGGAGTTCCGACTCCCGAGGGGCGGATTCGTTGGTGTCGTGCCTGGCTGAGGACTCCGGGCCGGGTTCGATGCCGGGCGGAGGGGGGAGGGTGCCCCCCGTCGGATGCTCCTCCTCGGGTGCCCGGGCCGGCTTCGGCGCCTTGGGGGCGGCAGGAGCCGTCTGACGCTTGACCCGATGGGCCTGGCCGGAGCCCCCGAGGACCTTCCTCGGGCGGCCCGTTCCCCGGGGCCTCCCGGGCGACGTGAGGCGACACGCCTTCCGGGGCATGCTGGAGGCGAGGTCCGGCTCGGCCGGAATGCCCCGTTGCTTCGATCCGGGAGACTGCCGTGAGCACCACCAAGATCCAGATTCCTGTGCTGAACATGCGTCACTACACCGATGGCACACCAGCGCAGCAGGCTGCCTTTGTGCGGACGTGGGGAGAGGGCCTCAAGGATCTCGGGTTCGTGGCGATCGAGCAGCATCACGTCGACCCTGCCCTGATCCGTCGCACTTATGCGCTGTTTGAGCAGTTCTACGCCCTGCCGCGCGAGAGCAAGGAGCGGTACGGGGGGGGCGCGGGCGGCCAGCGGGGCTTCACGGGGTTCATGAAGGAGCACGCCAAGGACAATGCCGTCGGCGACCTGAAGGAGTTCTGGCACGTGGGTCGCGAGCTGACGCCCGGCCATCCGATGGCCGGCAAGTACCCGGACAACGTCTGGCCCGACGAGCTGCCGGAGCTTCGCGAGGTGACGCTCGCGCTGTTCGATCAACTCGAGGCGAACGCCCGCATCCTGTTGCGGGCCCTAGGCGACTATTTCGAGCTTGAGGATCGCGAGTACTTCGTGCGCGCCATCGCGGATGGGAACCACATCATGCGGGCCATTCACTACCCGCCCCTGCAGCCGGGGATGCCCGAGAACGCCGTGCGAGCAGCCGCTCACGAGGACATCAACCTGATCACGATCTTGTGCGAGGCGACGTCTGCTGGCCTGGAGATCCTGACGCGTGACAACGAGTGGGTTGCCATCGATGCGCTGGCCGGGCAGCTGGTGGTGGACGCCGGGGATATGCTCAGCCGCCTGACCAACCAGGTCATTCCGTCCACGACCCATCGGGTCGTCAACCCCGTGGGGGAGAACACCGTGCGGTACTCCCTGCCCTTCTTCGTGCACCCCTACAGCGAGTTCGATATCGCCTGTCTGCCCTGTTGTGACACGCCAGACCGCCCGCGTCGGTTCGAGCCCATCACGGCCGGCGACTTCCTCCAGCAGCGCCTGCGGGAGATCGGCCTGCTGAAGTGAGGGAAACGCGGGGTGAGGTTAGTCACGATTTAACCATAATCGGACCAGCGCACCAACGCCCCAGTTTGCCCACGAAACCGTCCTTGGTGGGGATCTCGGCCGCGCGCAGGGGAGGGTGGCCCCCGGTTGGTCGGATGGTCGCCAACCAGGGGACCAGCAGCGGGTTTCAGGCCACCACTGTGAATTTCCCATTAAAAATCTGTATAAACGTTTTTTAACCTCGCAAGTTTTTCGGCGCTGGGCGCTATACAACCTCATGTGAGACGCCCGTGGGGTCGATACAAGGCTTGACACCGCGCGGCGAACCTGAAAACTGGTCACTGAGGACATCACGATGACGATGATCAACAACAACGGCACGGGCCTCGGCCTCAACGGCCTGAGCAAGCGGCTCAGCGGGAACGAGGGGCCGAAGGAGGCGACCAAGGAGGCAACCAGGGGCGCGTTCCAGTCTGACGCCTTGGTCCGGTCCAGCACCGTCTCCGGCGCTGCCCCCACGGCCGCTGCTGCCGCTGCCGCCTCCCTTGAGCGGCTCTCCTCGGCCTACCATCCAGACCCCGCGGTGTTTGCTCGCAACCTTGCTGAGCAGGCGCTCGGCGAGGTTGTGGCCCTGGTCGGTTGACCATGAGCGAGCCGTCCAAGGGCGGGCCGGGCCGCGGCACCAAGCGCCTGGCCCGCTCCGAGAACACGGAGCGTCACGTGGAGGCGTTGGCACGCCGGATCATGGACGACCCGGCTTTCCCACTGTTGCATGAGACAGCGCGCAAGGCGCGGGAGCAAAAGGATCAACAACAAGGTTCCTGACGGGGAGGGTCCATGCTCGAGCCCACCAACGAACTCAGCCCGCGCAACTACTCTCGCGAAGACGAGTCCGCGCGTCGCCTCTGGCTGACGCAGCGGACCAAGGCGAACCCGTGGGAGGGGCGTCGTCCCCCCGACGAGGAGGAGGAGCGACCGGATTCCGAGGATGGAGAGGTGCCGGCCGCAGCGCCCGTGCCGCAGCCAGCCGTCATCTCCCAGACCGACGCGTTGCGCCTCGAGAGGAGCAGCGAAGGGCCCGCCGATCCCTTCGCCGCGCTCATCATCAGACGGATGAACCCCTAGAGCAAAGAGGCCCCACTGCTGGCGCAGCGGGGCCTCAGGGTTCGGAGCCCGGCCCGGTCAGAACTTGACCTTGATGTCGTTGAGGGTGTTCACCAGGTCGAGCAGGCTGTCCTGGATTCGCAGGCCTGTCGCCAGGACGCCGCAGGTTTCCTCGCGCTTGTCCCACATCGCGCACTGTTCGCGGGCGCACGCAACCTGGTTCGCGGCATAGCTCATCAAGGGGCAGATCATGGCACGGTTCCTCGGGTTCGTGAGCGACCGGGGACATTCTCCCCTGGCGTGGTGCGTCCCCTACGTACCCTCGCTTCCCGGGAGGCTAACGAGCCCCACGGCGGCTGCCCCCGCCCGCAAGCGGCGAGCAGCGGTGCCCGTGGCGGCGCTGGCGGCCTGGGCGCTGCTCCCGGGCCCGGGTCAGGCGGCGGCCCTTGCCTGCCAGACCGGGCTGGATGTGGTCCTGGCGCAGCCACCGGCCGCCTGGCACGGCCAACGCCTCGGCCTGGTGACGCACGATGCCGCTCGGGACGCCCGAGGGCGGCCGGCTGCGGAGGCCCTGGCAGCCTTGCCCGGGGTGCGCCTCGTGAGGTTGTTTGCCCCCGAGCATGGCTTGCGGGGCGCCGCGGAGGGGCCCGGCCGCGATGGGCGCGACGCCCGCACGGGGCTCCCCGTGGTCGCGCTGCACGGCCGGCGACCGTTGCCGCCCGAGGCGCTGCTCGGAGGCCTGGATGCCCTCGTGGTTGACATGCAGGATGCAGGCACACGCCATTACACCTACGAGCAGACGCTGTGGTCGATGCTGGAGGCGGCCGGCCGCTCCCGCAAGGCCGTGTGGGTCCTGGATCGGCCCACCCCCGTGCCAGGCCCTGCCCAGGGGGCTTGGCCCATCACCCCTCGCGGGCTGGCCGGGGGGCCTCCCGTGCCGCTCCGACACGGGCTCACGCTCGGAGAGCTGGCTCGGTACGCGGTGAGGCAGCTCCCTGACCCTCCCGAGCTCCGGGTGGTGCGGGTGCGCGGCTGGGCCCCCCGGAAGGCGTGGCCGCAGGGCCACCGCTGGCACCCGCCGTCGCCAGCCCTGCGTGAAGCGGCGGATGCGCTGCGTTACTGTGGGCTGGGCCTGTTCGAGGCGACCAACGTGGACTGCCGTCGGCCTGGCCAGGCCTTCCGCTGGTTCGGGGCGAGGTGGGTTGATGCCCCTGCCGTGGTGCGCCTCGCCCGGAAGGCTGGGCTGCCGGGGGTTGGGTTCCGGGCTGAGGCCTGCGGCGGGGTGCCCGGTGTGGCCGTGGACGTGCTGGATGCGGGCCGCTACGAGCCGGTGGACACGGGGCTCGTGTTGCTGGAAGCCTTCTCGCGCCGGCACCCCCGACAGCTACGCATCTCGGCTGGCATGGCAGCGGCGCTGGCTGGGAGTGAGGAGGTCGTCGCGATGGTGCGAGGGCGCCGTGGGTGGCGCCACGTTTCAGCTGCCTGGCGGGCTCAGGGGGCCCGCTTCGAGGCCGCCGCTCAACCCTGCCGCCTGTACCGCGCGGGACGCCCTCCGCTTGCCACCTTCCCTCCCTCGGGGCGATCAGCTACCCTGGGGGCACCATGATCGAGCGTGGGCTTCCACCACTCTACGGGGTGATCGGCCATCCCCTGATCCACTCCCTGTCTCCGCGTCTCCACGCGGCGGCTCTATCTGCGTGCGGCTTGCCAGGGCATTACGTGGCCTTGCCCGTGGCCCCGTCGCTGCTGGCTGACGGGCTGGCGGGGCTGCGGGCCTTCGGGGTGGCTGGCGTGAACGTGACGATCCCGCACAAGGTGGCGGTCGTGCCGTTGCTCGATGGCCTGACGGAGCTGGCAGCCCGGGTTGGTGCCGTCAACACCCTGTTCTGGGAGGCGGGACGGCTGGTGGGAGACAACACGGATGTGGGAGGCTTTCTGGCGGCCCTGCCGCCGGAGACCCCTGTGAAAGGGGAGGTCTTGCTGCTCGGTGCTGGCGGCGCCGCCCGTGCCGTGGCGCTCGCGGTGGCGGCCCGCGGCACCGAGGCCTTGCATGTGGTCGCCCGGGCGGAACAGGGGGCCTCGGAGCTCCGCGCCCAGCTGGTGCCTGCGGTGGCTGGAGAGGCCGTGAGCCTGGCTGACACGCCGGCCCTCGTCGAGCGAGCGCCCCGGTGCTGCCTGGTGGTGAACGCCACGCCCGTGGGCAGCCACGGGGAGGGCTCCCCCCTCCCCGCCGAGGTGCTGGAGGCCCTGCCGGCCGAGGCCGTGGTGGTCGACCTGGTCTACAGGCCCGGGGACACCCCCCTGGTGCGGCGGGCCCGCAGACGTGGCTTGGTGGCGGTTGACGGCAGGGAGATGCTGGTCCGGCAGGCGGCCTTGGCCTTCGAACGCTGGACCGGGGTCACGCCGCCGCTCGGTCCGATGCGGGAGGCCGCCGGGCTTCCGCCTGGGAAGGAGCTGCCATGAGCCCGCTGCGATTCCTCACGGCGGGTGAGTCGCACGGTCCTTGCCTGACGATCGTCGTCGAGGGGGTGCCTGCGGGCTTGCCGCTGACGGCGGCTGCCATCGACGGGGAGCTGGCGCGGCGCCAGCTGGGGCACGGGCGCGGTGGGCGGCAGGCCATCGAGACGGATCGCATCGTGTTCGAGGGCGGTGTCCGGCTGGGCCACACCACCGGAGGGCCGGTGGCCCTTCGCCTCGACAACCGAGACCATGCAGCCTGGCGCCTGGCGATGGCGCCTGAGCCCAGGGATCCGGCGGATCTGGCCCGGGAGGCTGCGCTGGCGGACCGCCGCATCGAGCGGCTGCGGCCAGGCCACGCGGACTGGGCCGGTGCCGTGAAGTACGGGCTCGCCGACGTGCGGGACGTGCTGGAGCGTGCCAGTGCACGGGAGACCGCTGCGCGCGTCGCGGCGGGGGCGATCGCGCGGGTGCTGCTCGCCAGCCTGGGCATCGAGCTGACGAGCCACGTCGTGCGCATCGGGGCCGAGGCGCTCCGGGCCGACGAGGCGGCGGCCGTTGCGGAGCTGGACCTGGAGCCCCTGCGCGAGGCCGCCTCCCGCTCGGTGGTGCGGTGCGCCCACCCGGCAGCTGCTGCGAGGATGGTGGCGGCGATCGACGCCGCTCGGGAGGCGGGCACCTCCCTCGGCGGCATCGTCGAGGTCAGGACGGGGGCGCTGCCTGTTGGCCTGGGCTCCCACGTCCACTGGGATCGACGTCTCGACGGGCGGCTTGCTCAGGCGGTGGCGAGCATCCAGGCCATCAAGGGGGTCGCCTTCGGGGAGGGCTTCGCGCTGGCCTCCCGGACCGGCCAGGAGGCCCACGACGAGTTCGAGGGCGGCTTCGAGCGTCGCTCCAACCGGGCTGGCGGCCTGGAGGGTGGCATGACCAACGGCCAGCCCTTGTGTTTGCAGGCGGCCATGAAGCCAATCTCCACCCAGGCCCGGGCCCTCGCGGGCGCCCACCTGGCTGACGGAGAGGTGGTGCCCGCGCACTTCGAGCGCGCGGACACATGCGCCGTGCCGGCTGCTGGTGTGGTCGCCGAGGCGATGGTGGCTTGGGTGCTGGCGGATGCTTGTCTGGAGAAGTACGGTGGCGACTCCCTGGACGAGCTTCGGGCCCACCACGCTGCCAGCGAGGCCCTGGCCTGGGGCCGGAGGGGGGCGCACCGTGGGTGAACCGAGCTGGACCATCTGGGTCCTTCATGGTCCGAACCTCAACCTGCTCGGCAGGCGGGAGCCCGAGATCTATGGGGCGGGCACACTGGAGGCGCTGGACGCCGAGGTGGTGACGCGCGGCGCAGCCATGGGCGCCGCCGTGATGTGTCGCCAGACCAACCACGAGGGCGTGCTGCTCGACTGGATTCACGGCGCCCTCGATCAGGGGGTGGACGCCCTCATCCTCAACCCGGCGGCGCTGACGCACACGTCCGTGGCCCTGCGAGACGCCCTCGCGGCCTACGCTGGCGTCAAGGTGGAGGTTCACCTGTCCAACGTCTGGCAACGAGAGCCCTTCCGACACGGCTCGTTCGTCAGCCCCGTGGTGGACGGCGTGGTGGCAGGCTTCGGGGCTGGTTCTTACGTGCTGGGGCTTCAGGCCGCCGTGCGGTTGTTGCGCGCACGCGCAGGAGCGTGGCAGGGATGACCCGTTGCGTGGTCCTCACCGGCTTCATGGGGGCGGGCAAGACCACCGTCGGGCAGGCCCTGGCGAAGCGCCTGGGCTGGCGTTTCGTGGACACGGACGCGCTGATCACGGAGATGGCCGGCCGTCCTCCCGCGGACTTGATGCACGAGGGAGAGAGCCACTTTCGCCAGTGGGAGCGCCAGGCGATCGCCACCCTCGTGGGACAGGAGGATCTGGTCGTGGCTACGGGCGGCGGGGCCGTGACGGACGACGACTCGCGGGCCTTGCTGGCAGCGATGGGCCCGGTCGTGCTCCTCGACGCGCCGCTCGACGTGCTCTGGAACAGGGTCGGTGGTGATGCCGCGCGCCCCCTCGCCCACGACCGTGAGCGCTTCGCGGCCCGACACGCCGTCCGCAGACTGCTTTACGACCGCTTCCCGCTCGCTTACGAGACCCACCGGGCCAGCCCGGCGGAGGTGGCTGCCGAGATTGCCACGGACCTCACGACGGACTCGGCCTGCGTGCCTGTGGCCCTGGGCGACCGGGCCTACGAGGTGGCCGTGGCGCCCGGCGCCCTGGCTGGCCTGGCCCGAAAGATGCCGCCCGGCCCCGGGGCGTGCCTGGTGGTCTCCGATGACGGCGTGCCTGCCTGGCACGTTGAGGTGGCGCTGGCCTCGCTGCGGTTCGGGGGGTGGCGCCCCTGGCACGAGCAGGTGCCCGCCGGGGAGGGCAGCAAGACGCTGGCGGGCGCCCAACGGCTCTACGACGCGTGCGCCCGGGCCGGGCTGGGCCGGGAAAGCCCGGTGGTGGCCCTGGGGGGAGGTGTGGTGGGGGATCTGGCCGGCTTCGTGGCCGCCACCTTCATGCGGGGCGTGCCGCTGGTGCAGGTGCCCACCACCCTGCTGGCGCAGGTCGATGCTGCCGTTGGCGGCAAGGTGGCCCTGAACCACCCGGCGGCGAAGAACCTTATCGGTGCCTTTCATCAGCCCTGGGCGGTGGTGGCCGATCCCGTGGCGTTGCTGACCCTTTCCGCACGCGACTACCGCTCCGGGCTCGCAGAGGTGGTGAAGTACGGCGTGCTGGGAGCGCCGGACCTCTTCGAGGCGCTGGAGGTCCGGGCCGAGGGGCTCGCAGAGCGGCCCCTGCCCTTCCTGACCCGGCTGGTGGCGCGTTGTTGTGAGCTCAAGGCGGGCGTCGTGGCTGAGGACGAGCGAGAAGCCCCCGGGGGGCCGCGCGCCTGGCTGAACCTCGGGCACACGGTGGGCCACGCCCTCGAAGCCGTGGCGGGCTTCGGGCAGCTGACCCACGGCGAGGCCGTGGCTGTCGGGATGGTCCTCGAGGCCGAGGTGGGGCGCCGCATGGGCCTGACGGAGCCCCACCTGCCGGGTCGTCTCCGGACCCTGTTGCGGGCCCTCGGGCTCCCCACAGAGGCCCCGCCCCTGGATCACGAAGCCCTCATCGACGCGATGCAACTGGACAAAAAGAACCGGGGGAGTGGCCCCGTGGCCGCGTTGCCGAGGCGGCTCGGGGAGGTTCAGGTCTGCCGGCTGGATGACGCCGCGTTGCGTCAGGTGTTGCGAGGCGCTGGCTGACGCTTCCTGGGACGTGGGGCGTCCCCGGGGCTGGCGGGAGACGCCTGGCGGGGGGCCCGCTTCTTGCCGCCTGACGCCGCTGGGGTGTTGGTGGACGCTGCCTTGCGGGCCTTCCGGGCGGCGGGAGGCGTGGGTGGTGCCAGGGACGGCAGCGGTGGGGCTTTGAACACCACGGTCGCCAAGGGCGGCAGCGCCAGCGTGAGCCGGTGCTCGAGGCCGTGGACGGGAACGGGTTCTGCCTCAGCGCCGCCGTGGTTCCCGAGGCCGCTGCCTCCGTAGATGGCGGCGTCCGAGTTCAGCACCTCGGTCCACCGGCCGGCCCAGGGCACGCCCACCGGGTAGCCCGTGCGCGGCACGGGGGTGAAGTTGCAGACGAAGAGCAGGGCCTGCCCAGGCACCTCGGCATCGTAGCGGAGGAAGGACACGACGCTCTGAGCTGCGTCATGGCAGTCCACCCACTTGAACCCCCAGGGGTGGAAGTCGCCCGCGCTGAGGCAGCGTTCGGACCGCAGCAGGTGGTGGAGATCGCGCACCCAGAGGGCCAGGCCCTGGTGTGGTGGTTGCTGGAGCAGGTGCCAGGCCAGCTCGCCATCGTGGTTCCACTCCCACCAGTGACCGAACTCCTGCCCCATGAACAGGTGCTTCTTGCCGGGGTGACCCGTCATGTAGCCGTACAGGAGGCGAAGGCCGGCGAGCTTCTGCCAGTCGTCCCCCGGCATCTTGCCCGCCATCGACCGCTTGAGATGCACGACCTCGTCGTGGGAGAACGCCAGCACGTAGCGCTCGGCGTAGGCGTACATCATCGAGAAGGTCAGCCGGTTGTGGTGGTGCTGCCGGAACAGGGGGTCCGTGGCCATGTAGTCCAGCATGTCGTGCATCCAGCCCATGTTCCACTTGTAAGTGAAGCCCAGGCCGCCCTCCGACGGGGCCCCCGTGACCCGCGGCCAGGCCGTGCTCTCCTCGGCGATCGTGATGGCGCCCGGACACTGTGCGGCGATCACCTCGTTGAACTGCCTCAGGAAGGCGATGGCCTCCAGGTTCTCCCGACCGCCAAAGGCGTTGGGCACCCACTCGCCCTCCTGGCGGCCGTAGTCCAGGTAGAGCATGGAGGCCACGGCATCCACGCGCAGCCCGTCGAGGTGGTAGCGTTCGAGCCAGAACATAGCGCTCGCAATGAGGAAGTTGGCAACCTCCCGACGCCCGTAGTTGAAGATGAAGGTGTTCCAGTGGGTGTGCAGCCCCTGGCGAGGATCCTGGTGCTCGTACAGGTGGGTGCCATCGAAGTAGGCGAGGCCATGCTCGTCTCGCGGGAAGTGAGCGGGCACCCAATCCAGGATCACGCCGATCCCGGCCTGATGGAGGGTGTCGATGAGCGCCATCAGGTCGTGAGGCTCGCCGTAGCGGGCCGTTGGAGCGAAGTACGCCGTCGTCTGGTAGCCCCAGGAGCCATAAAAGGGGTGCTCCGTGATGGGCAGGAGCTCCACGTGGGTGTAGCCGAGGTCCTTCACGTAGGCTGCGAGGTAGGGCGCGATCTCACGGTACGACAGCCACCGGCCCTCGGGCCCCCTGCGCCACGAGCCGAGGTGCACCTCGTAAATGGAGATGGGCGCATCCGCCGCCTGAAGGTCGCCCCGCCGGGCCATCCAGTCCGCGTCGGACCACGTGTAGCCGTCCAGCACCGCCGTGCGGGACGCGGTGCCGGGCGGGAGCTCGCTGGCGAAGGCGTACGGATCGGCCTTGGAGACCACGTGGTGGTTGGCCCCCGAGGCGAGCTCGTACTTGTAGCGAGCCCCCGGCGGCACGTCTGGCACGAACCCCGTCCAGATACCGGGCCCACCCTCGATCCAGTGGAGGCGATCCACCCCTGGCCGCCAGCCGTTCCAGTCGCCGATGACGCTGACTTCGCGCGCGTTCGGGGCCCACACCGTGAACTGGAAGCCCCGGCGACCATCCACCTCACGGCTGTGGGCGCCGAGCTTCTCGTATGCGCGATAGTGGGTTCCCTCGGAGAGCAGGTAGAGATCGAACGGCGTGAGGTCCCAGGCCGGTGTGGCCAGGGCGGGTGACGCAGGGACGGCTGAAGGCTTGGGCTTGCGAGGCATCGCTCAGGAGCTCCGTTCAGGGGGGCGGGAGCGCAACAGGGCCAGCGAGCGGCCCTTCAAATCATACCCGGCCCCCGTGGGGGTGGAGAGGCCCCCTGCCAGGTCTCCTGGATCGAGGCTCGTGTCCAGCACCACCTCCCACGTGGTGGCGGCGTCCGGCGCGCTGGGAAGCGTGAAAGGGATGGCCTCGTGGTGCGCGTTGAGCAGGAGCAAGAGGGTCTCGCCGGTCACGCGGCCCCCGTCGAGGTCCATCTCGTCGATGGCGTCCGTCCAGAGGCGCATCCCAAGGCAGCGCACGAAATCCTGACGCCAGGCTGCTCCGCTCATCTCGCGCCCGGACGGCTCGAACCAGGCCAGATCCTTGAAGTGGCTGCCGGCGGGCGGCCGACCCTTCCAGAATCGCCTGCGCTGCAGGGCCGGGTGCGCCCGTCGCACGGCCAGACAGCGCTGCACGAAGGTGAGGAAGTCCTGCTGCCAGGCGTCGAGCACCCAGGGATGCCAGGCGAGCTCGTTGTCCTGGCAGTAGACGTTGTTGTTGCCGCGTTGCGAGCGCCCCACCTCGTCCCCGCCACTGAGCATCGGGACGCCCTGAGACAGCAGCAGCCCTGCCATGATGTTTCGCATCTGGCGCAGCCGCAGGGCCTGAACGTGCGGATCATCCGTGTCACCCTCGGCGCCGCAGTTCCAGCTGTTGTTGTGGCTGTCGCCGTCCCGGTTGCCTTCCTTGTTCGCCTCGTTGTGCTTGTGGTCATACGAGACGAGATCCCGGCGCGTGAAGCCATCGTGACACGTGACGAAGTTGATGCTGGCGTGGGGCGCCCTCCCGTCGTCCTCGTAGAGGTCAGGGCTGCCCGCCAGCCGGAGCGCCACCTCCGGCGCGAGCCCTCCGTCTCCTTTCCAGAAGCGGCGCAGCGCATCGCGGTACTTCCCGTTCCACTCCGTCCAACCCACGGGGAAGTTGCCCACCATGTAGCCCCCTTCGCCGAGGTCCCACGGCTCTGCGATGAGCTTGACGCGCGACAGCACGGGGTCCTGGTGGATGATGTCGAAGAAGGCCGACAGCCGGTCCACGGCGTAGAGCTCCCGGGCGAGCGCGCTGGCAAGATCGAAGCGGAAGCCGTCCACGTGCATCTCCTGCACCCAGTAGCGCAGGGAGTCCATGATCAGCTGCAGCACGCGGGGGTGCTGCATGTTGAGGGTGTTGCCGCAGCCCGTGAAGTCCTGGTAGTAGCGGCGCTCCTCGTCCACCAGCCGGTAGTAGCAGACGTTGTCGATGCCGCGGAGCGACAGCGTGGGCCCGAGGTGGCTTCCCTCCGCCGTGTGGTTATAGACCACGTCGAGGATGACCTCGATGCCGGCCCGGTGCAGCCGCTTCACCATCGATTTGAACTCGCGGATGGTGGCCAGGGGATCCGCCGAGACGCCGAAGCGCACGTCTGGCGCGAAGTAAGACAGGGTGTTGTAGCCCCAGTAGTTCGAGAGCCCGTGCTTCACCAGGTGTCCATCGATGGCGTGCTGGTGGACAGGCAGCAGTTCGACGGCGGTCACCCCCAGCGCCTTCAGGTGCTGGATGGCCGCGTCGGAGGCAAGCCCCGAATACGTGCCGCGCTGTGGAGCTGGCAGGCCTGGGTGCAGCCTGGTGAACCCGCGGACGTGGGCCTCGTAGATGACGGTCTCGTGCCAGGGGGTGCCAGGCGGCGCGTCGTCCCCCCAGTCGAAGGCGGAGTCGACCACCGCTGCCAGCGGGGCGTAGGGGGCGCTGTCCCGAGGATCCCGGCTGAGGTCCTCCTCGGGATCGCCCAGCCGATAGCCGAAGAGCTCGTCGGACCAGCACAGCGGGCGCCCGATGGCCCGCGCATAGGGGTCCAGCAGCACCTTGGCCGGGTTGAACCGGTGACCCTGGCGCGGCTTGTAGGGCCCGTGCACCCTGTAGCCATAGAGCTGGCCGGGGGTAATGCCCTCGACCCAGCCGTGCCACACCATGTCGGTCCGCTCCGGGAGGGGGATGCGGCTTCGCTCCTCCCACGCGTTCGCGTCATCGAACAGGCACAGCTCCACGCGGGTGGCGTGCTCGGAGAACAGGGCGAAGTTCGTCCCCTCGCCGTCCCACGTTGCCCCCAGCGGGTAGGGCTTGCCTGGCTTGATTTTCACGTGCGTGGCCCCTCCGAGCGTGGCCCCCGCCGCCGGGCAGCCCGGCGGCGGCCCTTGAGATATACCACGGAACGACCGACAGACGGCCGCTCCGTGGCGCACGGCTCCCGCCAGGCGGCTTCAGAACGGCACGGCTTCCGGCGCCTCTCGCTGGCCGGAGCGGGGCCTCGGCAGGAAGGTGAAATCGCGGACCGTGAGCTCGAGCCCGTGACGCATCACCGTTGTGCCATCGCTGTGGCGCACGTCTCGGGCCTCGTAGGGGCTGGTGGCCGGCACGGCCTGGTCCACGAGCAGGCGATCGCCCCGGTCCAGGGTGGCAAGGCCCTCCGCCACCTGCCCGAACGCAACGAGGTCGTAGTAGTCCGCCTGTCCCTCGGCCTCCCCCGGCCGCTTGTAGTGGTTGTAGGCCACCCGGATGCGCAGCCAGGGCAAGCCGCTGGCGCTCAGCTTCAGGCCCTCGCGCTTGTCCACCAGCCCCACCAGCCCGTGGGCGTAAAGGGTGTCGTCCGCCTGCGTCCGCTCGTGGGTCCTGTGTTCGCGCACCTCCACCGCCAGGACCTGCTGCTGAAGTGGCTTGCCTGCGGTGCTGACGAGGGGCTGCCCGGTGGCCTGGTCCAGGAGCGTGGTCCGCACCTGCCGGAGCAACCCGACGATCTGCACAGCGGTGCCCGCCGCGTGGCGGGTTCGGAAGTCTCGGAAGGCCTCTGGCTGGCTGAACCTCAACGTGAACGTCTCCGGGGTCTGGCCGTCGCGGGTGCGCCGCTGGGCGATCAGGGTCGATTCGCCCCGGTCGTCCAGGTGTTGCAGCACCTCGCCCGTCAGCAGGATTCTCATGGTGGCTGTGGTCCTTTCGTGGAGCCTCCGTGGCGACGCGCGTGTCGCCACCTCTCGGGCCCCATTGTGGAACAAATGTTCGACGCGGGCCAGCCCCCATGAAAGCCTGGAAACAGCCCCGTGAACGTCTCAGGGGGCGCTTCTCGGCCGGCCAGAACGGCCCCGCGTCAAGGAGCCTTCAAGCGTGATCGGTTCAGAGCAGGAGGCCCTTCCCGTCCGGTGGTGGCTCCCGCAGGGCCGCGTCGACGAGGGCGCGCGCGGCGGCCGCGGGGGTGGCTCGCCGCTCGCGGATGGCTGCAAGCGCCTCGGCGAGGGCGGCGTCGCTGGTGGCCCTCCGGACCCGGGCGGCGGCCTGCCCCTCGGCCTCCCGCCAGAGCTGCTGCTGGATGCGGGCCTCTCGCTGGGTGGCGAGGTGGCCGTGCGCCTCACACCAGTGCCAGTGGCTGCGGATGGCCTCCCAGAGGGAAGCAACGCCTTGCGCGGCCGACGAGGTCGCCGAGACCAGGACCACGGGAGGGCGCCAGGCCTCTGGGGCGACCACCACCAGATCGAGGTAGGCCTCGATCTCTGCGGCCGCCTGCCGGGCGCCCGGCAGGTCGGCCTTGTTGATGACGAAGACCTGCGGCACCTCCATGATGCCTGCCTTGACCGCCTGCACGCCGTCGCCAAGGTGGGGCGGCTGGACCAGCATGGTGGTGTCGGCGAGCGTGGCGATCTCGATCTCCGATTGGCCCACCCCGACCGTCTCGATCACCACCACGTCGAAGCCTGCTGCATCCAGCACGGCTGCAGCCGCCTCGGTCGCCACGGCGAGCCCCCCGAGGTGGCCACGGCTGCTCATCGACCGCACGAAGACGCCGGAGTCTCCCGCCACGTCCGTCAGGCGCACGCGGTCGCCGAGGATCGCCCCGCCGGAGAAGGGGCTCGCGGGGTCCACGGCCACGACGCCCACGCGGTGCCCCGAGGCCCGGACTTCCGGGACCAGGCGATCGACCAGCGTGCTCTTGCCTGCCCCGGGAGGCCCCGTGACGCCGATCGTGCGGGCCCGTCCCGTGTGGGGGTAGAGCCGCTCCAGCAGCGGTGCGGCCAGCGCGTGGCCGTTCTCGAGCCACGAGATGGCGCGGGCGATCGCCCGGGGGTGGCTCTCCAGCACCCCCCGGGCGATCGCTTCGAGGTCCCTCACCGGACGCCCAGGTAGTTGGAGCCGATGACGAGCCGCTGGATCTCGCTGGTGCCCTCGTAGAGCTCCGTGATCTTGGCGTCGCGCATGTAGCGCTCCACCTCGTACTCCCGGGTGAAGCCGTACCCGCCGTGAAGCTGCACGGCCCGGTTGGCGGCCCAGGAGGCTACCTCGGAGGCCAGCAGCTTGCCCATCGAGGCCACCATGTTGAACTTCTCGCCCCGGTCCTTGAGTTCGGCCCCGTGGCGAACGAGCAGCCGGGCCGCCTCGATCTCGGTCGCCATCTCGGCCAGCATGAACTGAACCCCCTGGAAGTCAGCGATTTTCTGCTTGAACTGCTCCCGCTGTTGCGTGTACTTCAGGGCCTTGATGAACGCGCCGTGGGCGATGCCGATCGCCTGAGCTCCGATGCCGATGCGGCCGCCATCGAGCGTGGCGAGGGCGACCTTGAAGCCTTGTCCCTCCTCACCGAGCCGGTTGGCAGCGGGCACCCGCAGGTTCTCGAAGAACAGGGCCCGGGTGTCGGAGGCCCGGATGCCCATCTTTTCCTCTTTCTTGCCCACCACGAAGCCCGGCGTGGTCGTGTCCACGATGAAGGCCGAGATGCCCTTGTTGCCCTTGGAAAGGTCGGTCGAGGCGAAGACGATGGCGACCTTCGCGAACGAGCCGTTCGTGATGAAGACCTTGCCGCCGTTGAGGATGTAGTCGTCCCCGTCTCGCTTCGCGGTGGTGCGCAGGGAGCCCGCGTCGGAGCCGCTGTTCGCCTCGGTGAGTGCGAAGCATCCGAGCCACTCGCCCGTGGCCATGCGCGGCAGCCACGCCTGCTTCTGCGCCTCCGTGCCGAACAGGGCGATGGGCTTCATCGCCAGCGAGATGTGCGCGTCCATCACCACGCTGGTGGTGGCACACGTCTCGGCGAAGACCTCGCTCATCATCGCAAAAGAGACGTAGTCCGAGCCGCCGCCGCCGTGGGCCTCCTCGATGGGCAGGCCGAGCACACCGGCGTCCCGCATCGCCTGGATGTTGTCCCAGGGGATCTCCTCGGTGTGGTCGAGCTCCATCGCGCGGCCCGCGAACTGGCCATAGGCGAGCTCGGCCATCATGTCGCGCGCCATGCGCTGCTCTTCCGTGAGGTAGGCATCGGCCAGCTTCTCGTAGTGGTCGGTCATGGCCTGGATGTTCCGCCAGATCACGAGCTTCTGGATCTCGCTGGTGCCCTCGTAGATCTCGGTGATCTTCGCGTCGCGGTAGTGTCGCTCCACGGGGAACTCGTCCGTGTAGCCGTAGCCCCCGTGGATCTGGACCGCCTCGTTGCAGACCTCCCGGCACACCCTGGACGCGTACAGCTTGGCCATGGAGCCCGCCAGGGTGTGGGGCTTGCCGTCGTTGCGAAGGCGGGCGGCGTGCTCCACCAGCAGGCGGGCAGCGAGCAGGCGGGTGGCCGCGTCGGCGAACTTCCACTGGATGGCCTGGAACTTCGCGATCGGCTGGCCGAAGGCCTCCCGCTCCAGCGCGAAGCTGCGGGCCGCCTCGAGCGCCGCGGTGGCGATGCCGAGGGCCTGGGCGGCGATGCCGATGCGCCCGGAGTCGAGGGCCTTCATGGCGATCGCGAAGCCCCCGCCGAGGGAGCCGAGGACCTGGCTGGCGGGCACGCGCACCTGGTTCAGCACGAGGTCCCGCGTGTCGGAGGACCGGACCCCCATCTTGTGGGTGATGCGGCCGATCTCGAGGCCGGGCGTGCCGGCGTCCACGATGAAGCAGGTGACGCCCTTGGGGCCCGGTTCGTCCGGGTCTGTGCGCGCGAAGACCAGGAAGGCGCCCGCATAGCCCGCGTTGGTGATCCACTGCTTGGTGCCGGAGAGCACCCAGTGGTCGCCGTCCTGGACGGCTCTGGCCTGCAGGTGCCCGGCATCGGAGCCGTTGCCCGGCTCGGTCAGTGCGTAGGCGCCGATGCACGCGCCAGATGCCATCCCAGGCAGGTACCGCGCCTTCTGCTCGTCCGTCCCGAAGGTCTGGATGGTCAGGGCCACCGCCGAGACGTGGACGGAGTAGGCGCAGCCCACGCCGGCGTCGGCCTTGGCGATCTCCTCGACGGCGAGGATGTAGTCCTGGACGGTGCCCCCGCCCCCGCCCCAGCGCTCCTCGAGCGGGATGCCGAGCAGGCCGAGGCGTCCCATCTCCCGGAACGTCTCCACCGGGAACACCGCCTCGCGGTCCCAGCGGGCCGCGTGGGGCGCGAGTTCACGCGCTGCGAAGGACCGGACCATGTCCAGCAGGGCTTCGGAGTGGGTTTCAAGCACGGTGGCGCACATAGGAACAACCTCGTCGTTGAGCCTGGTGCAGCGCCCGAGGCGCCGCCAGGGGGTGACCGCGATCATTATACCGCCGCACGCCCTTGCCAGCCGCCCGGCAGGCGCCGGCCGGGAAGTTTCTGAAGCCGGGGGCGCAGGTATAATAACCCCACCACCCCCTCTCCGGATGGTCGCCCGCGGCTCCTGCGGGGCCGCCCCTGCCTTCGCGAGGAACAGTCTTGATCTCCCAGACGGGTCAGACCAACCAGCTAGAAGAAAGTCGCGCGCTCGGTCGCCAGCTGGACGACAAGCTCGGGCGGATGGACGGCTGGACCTCAGCCACCGACGGAGAG
Source organism: Candidatus Sericytochromatia bacterium (assembly GCA_035284865.1). Taxonomy (GTDB): domain Bacteria; phylum Cyanobacteriota; class Sericytochromatia; order S15B-MN24; family JAQBPE01; genus JAYKHL01. Next base: position 41,360 of record JAYKHL010000088.1, read on the forward strand.
GGCCCCTCGCCCGAGGAGCGCATCCACCAGATCACCGAACTTGCTGCTGCCGTGGCGGGGGCCTCTGACCTCGACCAGGTGCTCGACCGCACGCTGACCCATCTGCTTCGCATCACGCAGGCCGACCGCTGCCAGCTGAGCCTGCGGGACACGGAAAAGTCCTACGCGGAGCGCCTGAAGTCGGCCCGAAAGAAGGACGGCAACGCCTGGGTCTACGAGAAAATCGCGCGGAAGGTGGTCGACAAGGTCTTCGCGAGCGAGGAGCCCGTCTACCTCGATGACGTCTCGAACGATCGCGAACTGGCTGAAGAGTGCGCGGCCTACGACGTGTCGCTGTCGTCGATTGTGGCGGTGCCCCTCCTCGAGGACGAGAAGCTCGAGGGCGCCATCTATCTCGATCGCGCCGATGGCCTGCCGTTTCTGGGGAGGGACGTGAAGCTGCTCCAACAGCTGGCCCCCATCATCGCGCGGGCGGGCGTCAACGCGCGCTCTGCAGCTGAACAGACGGCCCGTCGGCAGAACCTCGAGCTGCTCAACAAGCTGTATCAGGCCATCTCCCGGACGCTGGAGCTGGACCAGCTGCTCGATCAGGTGGCGGCCATCTCGCTGGACGTCACGCAGGCCGAGCGCGCCTTCATCCTGCTCATGAACAACGGGCAGCTGCGGTTCGGGGCGGGGCGGGACCGGGGGGGACCCCTCAACGCCCAGGCCAGCCGAGAGCTGTCGCGCTCGGTCTGCCAGAAGGTGCTCAACACCCAGCAGGGCGTCTACGTCTTCGACACCTCCAGCGACGAGGAGTTCTCCGCCAAGCTCTCGGTGGTCAGCCTGAAGCTCAACTCCGTGGTTGCCGTGCCTCTGAACGGGCAGCAAGGCCTGTCCGGCATCCTGTACATCGATGCCAGGTCCAACGCGATGCAGTCCCTCGAGAAGGAGATGGCGGTGCTGACCAACATCGCCAACGTCGCGAGCCTGGCCATCGACAACGCCCGGCTCTACCGCCAGGCCACCATGGATGGCCTGACAGGGCTCTACGTTCGCACCTTCTTCATGATCCGGATGGACGAGGAGGCGAATCGGTCCGCTCGCTACGGGCGGGCCTTCTCCCTGCTGGTGATGGACATCGACCACTTCAAGAAGTTCAACGACACCTACGGCCACCAGACGGGGGATGAGGTCATCAAGCTCGTGGCCCACATCGTGAAGCGGGCCATCCGGCAGGGCCTCGACATCCCGGGTCGCTACGGCGGCGAGGAGCTGGTGCTGATGCTGCCGGAGACGAACGCCGAGGGGGCCCACGTCGTGGCCGAGCGGATCCGCGAGAACATCGCCAACACGCCTCTGCCGGGCCCCAGCGGGGAGTCGCTCCGCGTCACCGTCTCGATCGGCGTGGCCGTGTTCCCGGCCAACGGTGGCAACGCCCACCAGCTGTTCGAGCGAGCTGACCAGGCGCTGTATCAGAGCAAGCAAAATGGTCGCAATCGCACCACCCTGGCGAGCGTGCCCCCTGCGGTGAGCTGAGCGGCCCGGCTCTCCCCCAGGGTGAGGCGGCCGCCTCTGGCTTCGCCTCCCGGGAGGAGGCGGGCAGCCCGGCTCAGGCCTTCGCTCGCGCCGAAGCAGCCCCCACTTCGCCTCGGCTTCAGGGTTCACGTCGAAAGGGCCGGCGCGCCCCGCGGCGTCACCGGCCCCGTGGGGCACGCTCGGGGAGGGCCGGGCTCAGCGCACCGCGACCGGCGCCGTGGCCGGGGCATAACCGAAGACGCCCTCTCCGCTCTTGCGCCCGAGCGCACCTGCCCGCACGTACTTCCGCAACAGCGGGCAGGGCCGGTACTTGTCGTCGCCAAGCTCGGCGTGCAGCACCTCCATGATCGAGAGGCACGTGTCGAGCCCGATGAAGTCTGCCAGCGTGAGCGGCCCCATCGGGTGGTTCATGCCCAGCTCCATCACGGTGTCGATGTCCTCGGCCGATGCGACGCCTTCTTGCAGGGCAAAAAAGGCCTCGTTGATCATGGGCAGCAGGATGCGGTTGCTCACGAAGCCGGCCGCATCGTTCACCGTGACGGGTGTCTTGCCAAGGCGGCGGGCCAGGGCCATGACCGCCCCGTGCACGTCGTCGGAGGTCTTGAGCCCGCGGATGACCTCGACGAGCTGCATCAGGGGCACCGGGTTCATGAAGTGCATGCCGATGAAGCGCTCGGGTCGGACCACGGCTGCCGCCAGCTGGGTGATGGGCAGCGAGCTCGTGTTGGAGGCGAGGATGGCCTCGGGGCGGACCAGCTCCGACAGCTTCCGGAAGACGTCCTGCTTGACCTCCAGTTGCTCGACGATGGCCTCGACCACCAGATCGCAGACCGCCAGCGAGGCCAGGTCGTTGCTGTAGGACAGACGCGCAAGCGCGGCGTCCCGCTCCTCCGCCGGAAGTTTCCCCTTCTCGACGAACTTGGCCAGGCTGCCGGTGATGCCCTTGGCGGCCTTCTCCAGCTGCCCGGTGGCGGCGTCGTAGACCGTCACCTTGAGGCCTGCTGCCGCGAAGACCTGCGCGATGCCGGAGCCCATCTGCCCCGCACCCACCACGCCGACATGTTCGATGTTGGTTGTCATGATCGTTGCTCCTAGTTGCGAAGGTTCTCGAGAATGATCGCGTCGCCCTGCGCCGCGCCCGAGCAGATGGCCGCCGCGCCGTAGCGCTTGCCGCTGCGGACCAGCTCATAGGCCAGCGTGGCGACCAGGCGGGCGCCCGAAGCCCCGATGGGGTGCCCCATCGCCACGGCGCCGCCGTTGACGTTGACGCGCGCCGGGTCAGCCTCGAGCAGCTTGGTGCTCGTGAGGGCCACGGCCGCGAAGGCCTCGTTGATCTCGATGCGGTCGAGGGCCTCGACCGTGAGGCCCGCCTTGGTGAGGGCCTTCTGGATGGCCAGGGCCGGCACGGTGTGAAGGTAGGGGGCTTCTTGCCCGACCATGGCGTGCGCGACGATGGCCGCGAGAGGCTTCAACCCACGTCGTGTCGCTTCCTCCTCGCTCATGACCACCAGCGCCCCCGCGCCGTCGTTCACGCCCGGCGCGTTGCCCGCCGTGATCGTGCCTTCAGCGCCAAAGGCAGGCTTCAGCTTCGCGAGCTTCTCCGCGGTGGTGTCCGGGCGGATGGCCTCGTCGCGAGCCACCGTCGCCGTTTGCCCCTTGCCGGCGGGCACCTCCACGGCCAGGACCTCCTCGACGAAGCGGCCGGCCTCCCAGGCCTCCCAGGCCAGCTGGTGCGACCGGGCTGCCCACGCATCCTGCGCCTGGCGGTCAATGCCGTACTCGCGGGCGACCGTCGAGCCGTGCACGCCCATGTGACAGTCGTGAAAGGCGCACCACAGGCCGTCTGCGATCATGGTGTCGAGGAGCTCGCCGTGGCCCATCCGGTAGCCCGTGCGGGCTTTCTTCAACAAGTACGGCGCGTTGGACATGGACTCCATGCCGCCCGCGACGAAGATGGCACCCTCACCGGCGCGCTGAAGGGTGTCGGCCATCGTGACGGCCCGCAGCCCGGAGGCGCACACCTTGTTGATGGTCAGGGCGGAGGTGGTGACGGGCAGCCCGGCCTGGATGGCGGCCTGGCGGGCGGGGATTTGCCCGAGGCCAGCCTGCAGCACGGTGCCCATCAGCACGTTCTCGACCTCCTCGGGCGTCAGGCCCGCGCGGGAGACGGCCTCGCGGATCACGCGCGCGCCGAGGTCGATGGCCGTCAGCGGGGCAAGCCCCCCGGAGAGCTTGCCGAAGGGGGTGCGGACGGCGCTGACGATGACGGTTCTGCCCATGGGGTGCTCCTGATGTTTTCAGGCGCCCGCGGCGGGGCCGGGGACGCTCGTGGGCCCGTCGGGAGACGCGGCCACGGAGGGGGAGGCGGCAGGCGATGCCGCACGGGTGCGCTCGAGCCAGGCGCGGATGCGCGCCTGGGTGGTGCCGCCCTCGAAGCAGGCCGCAAAGGCCTCTCGCTCGAGCGCGAAGGTTGTCGGCAGCGCGCCACGAAGGGCGCGTTTGGTTTCCCTGAGGGCCCGCGGGTCAGCCTGGCGAAGGTCGGCGAGCCTGGCAGCCAGCAGCGCTGACAGCTCGGTCGCCGGGGCGACGCCGTCCACGAGGCCCCAGGCGAGGGCGGTGGCGGCGTCGAGTTGCTCGCAGCCAAGCATCAGCCGACGGGCCCGGCCTGGGCCGACCAGCCCGGGCAGTCGCTGGGTGCCCCCCCAGCCGGGCAGCAGGCCCAGGCGGGCAGCCTGGTACTGGAGCCGCGCCTCAGAGGTGGCCAGCCGCAGATCGCAGGCCACGGCCAGCTCCACCCCACCCCCGTAGGCGGCCCCGTTCAGCACGGCGATCACGGGGACGGGCAGGGCGGCCAGCGCCTCCCCCACGCCCTGCCCCAGGGCGCTGAACGTGAGCGCGCTGGCAGGCTCGAGCTCGGCCAGTTCGCGCAGATCCGCACCGGCCGAGAACGCGCGATGCCCCCGCCCCGTGAGCACCGCCGCGAGCAGGTCCGGGGCCTCGCGCAGGGCCGCCAGGTGGGCGCGCATCTCTCGCAACACGGCCGTGGACAGGACGTGCAGTCCATCGGGGCTGTCGAGGTGCAGAAAGGCGACATCGCCCTGCCGGGCGAGGCTCACGCGCGTGGACATGGCGGACCTTCGGGTGCTGAGGGTCGCCATTATAGCAGGCCCGCGACCCTGGCTGTCCGGTCGTCAGCGCGAGGCGGGGGCCGCCCCGCTCCCGGAGCGGAGCCGAATGGCCTTGGCGTAGACCGTCACCGTCGTGGTGTTGAGCAGGCCTGGCGCCCCCCAGGTCTCGACCTCGTACCGGGGCGCGATGAGCATGTCGGCCCCCGGCACGCTCTTGATGGCCGCGAAGTGGGCCTTGCGGTAGGCGGAGTTGAGCCACCAAGACGAGGCGTGGCCGACGATCTCGCCGCTGTACTGCACCTGGTTGTTGACCTCGAACCACAGGAAGTAGGTCGACCGCCCCGACCCCTTCACGTCGCTGAGGATCTCATACTGGTCGGGCCCGAAGGGCGCGAACTGCAGGTCCCCGAGGCCTGCGTGGCTGATGGTGTTCACGTGGAACGTGCAGCCCGAGGCCGCCAGGCCCATCACCACCGAGACCAGCACCGGGAAAATCCGCGTCACGTCCACTCATCCTCGTCATTGCCCGGGGGCTTGCCTCATGCTGGTGCCCGGGGCCCGGCCTCGCAGTGACGGGGATCGCGGGCCAGTTGGGCGAGCCTGACGTACACTGGGGCGCGTTATGAACCGTTCGGCGCGGGCATCATACCCGCAGCGACGACATGACGGACCGCCCCCTCCCGCGAAGCAGATGCCCGTGCCCATGGCTCCCCCCCACCGGCTCTCCGTGATCCTGGCCGCCCTCGGCCTCCTGACGACCACGCTCGTCGGCCCCCCGCCGGCGCTGGCTGAGACGGTCTTCAAGCGCGACGGGACCCAGGTCCGTGGCAAGATCGTCAAGGAGGACGACGCGACGTTGGTGGTCGAGACCCCCTCGGGGAAGCGCAAGGTCCCGAAGAAGGACATCGAGCTGTTGCCCCCCGTGTCGCCGGAGATGGCGTTCCTCTCCGGGATCCCCGTGGCGGGCGGGGGGTACCTCTACCTCGGGAAGCTCGACAAGTTCTTGCTGTACCTCGGCCTCGGCGTGGCAGCGGGCGGGATCACGGCGGGCACGCTGAAGCTCATCCGCCCCGTGACCACCAAGGAGCCTCAGATGACCGTCGCCTTCTTGCTGGCCTACGCCGTGCCGATGCTGCTCGGAGCCCTCGAAAGCCAGGGAGCAGCCCGGGCGAAGCTGGCGTCGCCTCGGTTCCACATCGAGTACTGATCGGGCCGGGCGTCTCGGCCACGGTCGGCGGCCCAGGGGCCGGCAGGGCCCGACGACGGGCCTCTCCAGGTCGGGGGGTGCATGCCTGGCGCCCTACCTGGCACAATGGGGGGGCGGTGCGGCCCTCCCGAAGGCCTCGCGGTGGGGGGTCGCGGCCGACCCCGCCAACGGCGCCGTCGAGGGCGCTGCTGCCCGCAGCGCTGCCGCGGTCGAAGCCCCCGGGCTTCGCGTGGCCCGGCACGCCCTCGCACGGGCCCTGCCGGCCTCCCCTGGCTGACCCCCGGCCGCCCGCAGCGGAGAGGCTCCATGCTCGCCACCGTCACGCTCAACCCTTCCCTCGACAAGACCATCTACGTCGAAGCCCTCGGCCTTGACGACACGAACCGGGCCGAGGGCTTCCGCCTCGACCCGGGCGGCAAGGGCTTGAACGTCTCGCGGGTGCTCTGGGAGCTCGGGCAGGCGTCGCTGCTGTTCGGCTTCCTCGGGGGCGACACCGGCCGCAAGCTCGAGAAGTTCCTGGTGGATGAGGGGCTCGTCTGCGACTTCAACTGGACGGTGGGTGAGACGCGAGAGAACCTGATCCTGCAGCAGGCGGGGCAGCGCCTGCAGACCAAGATCTCGATGCCGGGCCCCACCATCCGCCTCGACGAGTTGCATCGGCTCAAACGCAAGATCGCGGGGCGCTCGCGGGACTACAGCTGGATCGTCTTCTCGGGCTCGATCCCGCCCGGGCTCGACAAGTGGGTCTACCGCGAGCTTGCCGAGGAGGCCACGATGCGGCAGGACCGCGTGGTGCTGGATGCGGACGGGGAGGCCTTGCGCCACGGGCTCGAGGCGCGGCCGTTCATGATCAAGCCCAACCTGCACGAGCTGCAGCGAATGGTGGGGCGAACACTGCCGACGTCGGAGGCGGTTCACGCGGCCCTCGACGAGATCCTCGAGGGAGGGCGGGTCGAGCTCGTGATCCTCAGCAACGGGCCAGCCGAGGTGGTGGCGGCCACGCGACACGAGCGCTGGGTGGCGGTGCCGCCCACCGTGGAGGTGCGGTCCACCGTGGGGGCGGGGGACTCGATGGTGGCAGGCTTTCTCAACAAGTTCACTCAGGGGGCGGGGCTGGAGGAGAGCCTGCGCTGGGCCGTGGCCGCGGGCACGGCCTGTGTGGCGGCCTGCGGCACCGAGCTGGCGCATTATGCGGACGTCATCCGTTTCGCGCCTCAGGTGACGCTCCGGCCCCACAGCGGCCGGGCCGGCAGCTGAGCGTCCCGGCCCATCGCCCCCGAGCCCCAGCCATGACGACCCTTCCTGCACCCGGCGCCACCCCCGATCACCGGGCCCTGTTCCCGGCCGTCGGGCTGTACCTGCACTTCCCCTTCTGCGCCCGGAAGTGCCTGTACTGCGACTTCCCCTCGTATGCCGGCCAGGACGACCAGATGGCCGCTTACCTCGAGGCACTGGCCCGGGAGATCGCGGCGGCTCCGCGGCTGCGGGTGCGCTCCATCTTCCTGGGAGGGGGCACGCCGTCCTACATGCCAGGTCCGTGGATGGCCCGCATCCTGGCGCAGGTCTTCGACCACTTTGACGTGGAGCCAGGGGCCGAGGTCACGATGGAGGCCAACCCTGGCAACGAGCGCCTGACGAATGCCTCGGCCGTCGAGGCCTGGCGGGCCTACCGGGCCATGGGCATCAACCGCGTCTCGCTGGGGGTGCAGAGCTTCGACGCGGGGATGCTGGCCGCATTGGGGCGGATCCACGCACCTCGGGACGCCGTCGACGCGGTGAAGGCCGTACGCGCCGCGGGCTTCGAGCGGATCAGCATCGACCTGATGTACGGGCTGCCCGGGCAGACCCGGGGCGTCTGGCAGGACACCCTGCGGCAGGCGGTCGCCCTCGAACTCCCGCACCTGTCGGCCTACAGCTTGATCGTGGAGCCCCACACGCCCTTCGAGGCGCAGGCCCGGGCTGGCCGGCTGGCGCTGCCGCCCGAGGACGAGGAGCGCGCGATGGCCGCCCTCGCCGACGAGGTGCTGTCCGCGGCCGGCTACACGGCCTATGAGGTCTCGAACTGGGCGCGGCCGGGCGAGACGTCCCGGCACAACGAGGTCTACTGGCGCAACGAGCCGTGGTTGGGCCTCGGCTCGGGCGCCCACTCGTACCTGGATCGCCGCCGCTGGGCCAACCCGGCGACCATCTCGGCCTACCTGCAGGATGGCCCCACGCCTCCGCCGGAGGCGCCCCAGGGGCTGCAGGAGGAGCAGGAGGAGACCATGTTCATGGGCCTCCGGCTGCTGCGCGAGGGCGTGGCGGACGCGCGCTTTCGGGCCCGCTTCGGCCTCGGGGTGGTGGACCGCTACGCCCCCGTGCTGGCCGGGCTTCGCGAGCGGGGCCTCGTCGAGTGGGATGGCGAGCGGCTGCGGCTGTCCCGGGCGGGCGTGCCGCTGGCCAACGACGTGTTCGCGGCGTTCCTGGACGCCTGAGGGCGGCAGGAAGCCAGGCGTCGCCCGTGGACGCCTCCCGGCTCCCCGCGGGGCAGCGGGGCAGGGCGGGGGCGTCCACCCGATGACGGGGGATGGCCTCTCGCGCTCCCGGCAGGAGGGTGCAGGCCCGGGGGAGGGACCGGGCCCGTGTTGCGGCTGGAAAATGTTACGGGCGACATACGTCTGGGTATTTCTTGCGAGCGCGCCTCGCGCGCAGCCTGCCGGCACGATGTCCGGTCCTTGGTGCCCCGAGAAGGAGGACTTGTGCGGAACACGCGGCGAACGGGTGCGGGGCTGGCCCTCGCTGCGGCGGCCGTGCTGCTGGGGTGCTCGGGCCCCTTTGCAGGCGTGAACCCGGCACCCGCCACGGCGGTCGCGCCGGCGGCGAGCGAGCAGCGCCTGCGAGGCCAGGTGGAGTTCAACGGGCAGCCAGTGGCAGGCGCCACGATGCGGGCCTTCGACATGGCCACGGGGCGGGAACTGCCGCTGATCGCGGCGGGGGGCCAGAACCTGATTGCGGCTGGCGGCCAGAACCTGATTGCGGCAGGGGGTCAGAACCTGATCGCGGCCAGGGGCCAGAACCTCGTGGCCGCCCCGGGTGGCCGCCCCCTCGCGGTGGGGGCGCGTCGGCTGCAACAGGCCGCTGGGCCGAACCTGACCTCGCCGGAGGGGCGGTTCGAGTACCTGCTGCCGACCACATCTCCAACCCAGCTCGTGAAGCTGGTGGCGGTGAAGGATGGCCTCACGCTGGTCAACGTGTTCGACGGCGCGGGCAACGCGGTCGGCGAGGTGCCGGCGGAGCGATACCGCCTGCAACAGACCGCGACGGTCTCGTTGACGGTGCGGGTGAAGCTGACGGCCGCGACGACGGCCGCGGCCAAGGCCTTCGAGGGCACCTTCAAGCTGCAGTTCCAGCTCAAGGAGACGGCCACGCAGGTGGGGCTGAAGGGCCTGTTTGCCCGCGCGAACCGCGCGGCGCAGGCCATCGAGCAGGCCTTCACGCAGCAGCCGGCCTTGGCCGAGCAGCTCGTTCGGGCGGTGGATGCCGGGGGTGAGCTGCCGGACAACGCCGCCTTCCAGGCGGTGATCGACCAGGCGGGGCTGCTTGACACCCTTCTCGACGAGGTCAAGGGGGCGCTGGAGTCCTTCGCCTCAGCCGAGGGCGAGCAGCAGCAGCGGCCAGGCCTGGACGCGATCTCCAAGGAGGACTTTCCGCTCGGGCGGGTGGAGATCGCCACGTCGGGGGAGTTCACCTACACCGACGCCGACGGCACGGTGGTGTCCGGCACCGTGGAGAACGCGAACCTGGTGGCGGAGCCTTCGCCGAGCCCCGCTGCCCCCGAGCTGGACGCCACCCCCGGCCCCACCACCCCCGCGAGCCAGGCCCCCAGCCGCCGTCGGAGCACCGCCACGCCAACACCTGAGCCGGAGGTGGGCGCAACGGGCACCATCGACGTGAACACGGGCACCGAGTCCCCGGGCCCCCCGACGCTCACGCCCCGGCTCCCCCCCACTTGAACAGGACCCTGCGCCCATGACCGCTGCCGGTGTACGCCTGGCTTGCTCCCCCCGCGCCTGGACGGGCTTGCTGCTGCTCGCGGCCGGCTGCGCCGCCCCCCCGATGGCGGCGCCTCCGCCCCCGGTGGCCCCCGGCGCCGCCATCCCCCTGCGGGTGCAGCCCGTGGTCCGCCCAGCCGGGGGCTACCAGCTCAGGGCCTTCACGCCGTGGGGAGCCGCCGATGTCGCGACGGTGACGGCCC
>JAYKHL010000089.1:0-24012 GCA_035284865.1 Candidatus Sericytochromatia bacterium
CCGCCAGCCCCACCCCGGGGCCCACCGGGAGCCCCTCGCCCTCCGCGGCTCGCACGCTGACCGGGGAGGTGCGCGACCTCGCCGACGCGCCGCTGGCAGGCGTGACCGTGACGGCTCGCAGCCTCGAGGCCGCGACCGCGTTCGAGGGCGAGACGCGCACGGGGCCTGAGGGCCGCTGGTCGCTTGCGGGGCTGCCCCCGGCAGGCACGATGCTGGAGGTCTGGGCACGCGGCGCTGGCCTCACGCCCCGCCGCCGGGTGGTGACGGTGGGAGAGGGCGCCACGACGCTGATGTTCGGTGGGGCGGGGGCAGGGGCGGCCTTCTTCCTGAGCGACAGGCCCGAGGTGACGGCGGTTGAGCCGCTGCCCGATGGCGAGCTCGGGGCGGCAGCCGTCCGGCTCAGGCTGGCCCTGAGCCGCCCCCTGGCGCCCGAGAGCCGGGCCCGCTTTGCCGCGGCCCTGCGGCTGCTGCCAGCCAACGACACGGCGGGTCGCGGCAGCACCGACCTCAGCCGCAGGCCCCGCAGCCATCCGGCTGCGCTGCGTCCCGAGGCCGCGGCGCCCTGGGCCCTGCAAGTGGACAGCCGCCTCTCGCGCCGCAGCCCGGTGCGTGCACGCGTGAGCTGGGAGGCGGAGGGCCAGACGGCCCTGCTGACGTTCGGGGGGGCGTTGCCGACCGGCGGCAGCCGGGGGCGGTACCAGCTGCTGCTCGTGAGCGACGGCCGGCCGCTCGTGGACGAGGCCGGTCAGGCCCTCGGCACGGGCCCCAGCGGTGAGGCCCGCGGCGTCTGGGAGCCAGGTCAGGTGGTGCTGGGCGCTTTCCTGGCGCCGGACCCGGACCTCGGCGCGGTGTCGGGCCTCCCGGCAGCCAGCGCCGACGCCCGCTGGGCCGGCACCCACGACGCCGCACTGGGCTTCTGGACGCCCCGGGACGACGACGCCCCCACCCTGGTGGCCGTCGACCATGAGGAGGCTGGCAGCGACACCCGGCTGCGGCTGACGTTCGACGAGCCGCTCGTCGCCTTCGACGGCAGCGACGAGGGCCGGCGGGGCGCCGGCACGGGCCTGGTGGCCGCGGACCTGGGCGGGCTCGGCTTCCTCGTCGCCGAGCGCGGCAAGCTGCGCCTGGACGCGCTGCGCGACGGCCGAACAGACGAGGCTGTGGTGCTCGATCCACGCGTCACGACCCGCTTCGGCGTCAGCGCTGAGCGCAACACGGCCTTTGTCTTCGCGCCGGCGGCCTTTGTGCCCGTGGGGGACCCGGCTCCGCCAGGCAGCGTTCAGCTGGCGCCCGACCCGGCAGACCCGACGACGCTGGTGCTGACGCTGGTGGGTCGCAGCGGGTTCTTCGATCCCGCCCTCGAGGGTCTGGCGGTGCGGGTGGAGGGGGTCGGTGATCCGGCTGGCAACCGCCGGCGCCGGACGCTGGCGGATGCCAACGTCGTGGCAGGCACCCTTTAGGGCCCCCGCCGTGATGCCGAAGCGGAACACAGGCCCATGACCGCGCTGCCCCGCTCCCTCCTTCGCCTCCTGTCGCTCGGCGCAGCCTGCGCCGCGGTGGGGGCTGGCTGCAACTTCAACGCCACGACCCGGCTGGTGGTGCCACTTGCCACCCCGACGCCCACCCCCACGCCCACCCCGACGCCCACCCCCACCCCAACGCCGACGCCCACCCCCACGCCAGGGCCCCCGACGCCGGAGCCCACCCCCACCCCCACCCCGACCGCGACGCCGCGACCTGACGTCTTGGCGGGCCTGCCGGCCATCGTGTCGGGTGTCGTGCGGGATGAGAACGGCACCCTGGTGGATGACGCCGAGGTCGTGCTGGAGTCGCTGGACGCCGCCGTGCCGTTCTCGCTGAGGGCCGTGACCCGCGCCGGGGCCTGGGTCGTCAGCGACGTGCCCGCGGAGGTGAACTTCCTGGTCACCGCCAGCCGCCCGGGCTGGACCACCCGCGCCCGCACGGCGAGCTTCACCAGCGGGACGAGCGAGCTCAACGTGGTCAATTTCGGGGCCAACGGCCCTTCCACCGACCCGGGCGCGGCGTTCTTCCTGTCGAACCACCCGGAGATCACCCGGATCGAGCCCATCTTGCCGGAGGACCCGGATGAGGTGGCGACGCTGCGCCTGCGGCTGCACCTCAGCGAGCTGCTGCCGGAGGAGGGCCGCCGGCGGCTCGCCAGCAGCCTGCGGGTCTTCCCGGCCGACGCCCGCTCCAGCCCGGATGGCGTGGACGCGAACCACCGCGCGCTCGGCCCGACCCCGGGGCCCACGGCCGTGAACGTGGACGCCGTGTACCAGTATGCGATCCGGGAAGGCAGTCGCTTCCGCGGGGAGGCCAGCACGGAGGCAGCCGTGAGCTGGGCGGCCGACGGGCTGTCGGCCACGCTGACCTTCGAGGCGCCTTTGCTGCGGTCCTTTGCCGGGCCCACGCGCTACCAGGTCGGCCTCGTGCGGAACCCCGGTAGCCAGAGCCCGATCCTCGATGCGGAGGGGCTTCAGCTCGGCACGAGCGAGCTGGCGAGCCTGACGACCTACCCGGCGCGGGCCGGGGACCTGGTCCGGAACGTCTTCCGGGCAGAGGCGCTCACGGTGGACTCACGGGCCGCCACGGCCGCCGCGCGCTGGCGGGCAACCCACACCTCGGTCGCCTCCTTCGAGGTCGCAAGCGACGACCGTGGCCTGACGCTCACGGGCATCACGGCGGAGACGTTCGGCGCCGACACGCGCATCGGGTTGACCTTCGACAAGCCCATCGCCGCCCACGATGGCTCGGTGCTCGGCCACATGGACCGCACGGTCACCGACCTCACCAGCTACACCTTCGCCGTGGCACCCACGCGTGACGGGCTGCCGCGGGTGATCGAGCCGCTGGGCGGGAGCGAGGTGCAGGAAGTGAACCCCAAGGCCGATGCCCGGTTCGGTGACCTCCCCGCCGACCGCGTCGGCTTCTTTCGCCTCGTCGACCGGGATGGGCCGAACGTGGGGAGCGCCCCGGGAGACGTCGCGATCGCCGTCGACCCGCTCCGTCCGGAGCGGCTCTGGATCACGGTGCTCGGCCGCCGGGGCTTCTTTGCCCAGGAGGTGGGGGCGATCCTCGGCCGCGTCGAAGGCGTGGCCGACCCTGCCGGCAACAGGCTGCCGGCCCCGGCCTTCGTGACGCGCACGCTTCCGTGATCAGGCCTCCCCGGCAAGGGCGGGCGCAGGGGGAGCAGGGACGGGCTCGGCCGGCACGACCGGCCGGGGCGGCTCGACGGCCAGGTAGACGCCAGCCAGGATGACGGCGGCCAGCCCCACCCGCTCCCAGCCCAGCGGCTCCCCGAGCCAGGCGGCCCCCATCGCCAGGGTGCCCAGGGGCATCAGGTACAGGAAGGCACCAGCCGTCGAGACAGGCAGTCGAGCCAGCGCCCACTGCCAGGCCAGGTACGCGATGCCGGACGAGAGCAGCCCCAGGTAAGCCAGCGCCCCCCAGCCCTCGGCCGTCACCGGCGCGAGCCAGCCGCCGAGCATCGCCGCCTCGGCCGCGGCGAACGGCACCAGCCCGATGGTGCCGACGATCAGCATCCACGTGAGCGCCGTCAAGGCTGGCAGGCGCCCGGCCAGCTCCTTGCTGCAAAGGCCATAGGCGGCCCCCATCACCATCACGACGCCCATGAGGGCATCCCCGGGGCCCGTCACGGCCATGCCGGGTCCCACCAGGGCGGCAGTGCCGGCGGCAGCCAGGCCCATCCCACCCCACTGGCGGAGGGCCAGCCGCTCCCGCAGGAACACCCAGGCGCCGGCTGCGGTGATCATCGGGCTGAGGGCCTGCAACATGGCCGAGTTGCCAGCGGTGGTGTAGGTCAGCGCCAGGTTCTCGAAGGCAAAGGTCAGGGTCGTGCCCGTCAGGGCCCCGTACACGACCAGGCGCCAGCAGTCCCGCGGGATGGCCAAGGAGCGTCCGAGCGCGGTGTGCGCCAGCAGCAAGGCCGCCGAGGCCATCACAAAGCGGATGAGGGCGCAGGCCATCGGGGCGCCGTCCTGAACGGCGACCTTGGTGGCGACAAAGGAGACGGACCAGACGGCGACGGCGAAGAGGCTCGCCGCGAGGGGCAACAGGCGTGGGTTCATGGGCTGCTGCCATGGTGGCAGGTGGGGCGGCCCACCTTGTTAAGGCTGCACGAATTACAGGTAATGTTCGGGTTAAATTCAGCGCGCCGTGAAGGGGGCCAGGGCCTGCACCGAGAACCGAGAGCGCCAGCAGTTGCAGGCAGCGACGGCGTCCCCTCCCGCCGAGGCGACCGCCCAGATGGCACACTCCGGGCTGTGGGGGGCCTCCGTCCACGCCAGCCGCAGGGCATCCTCCAGGGCCGGCAGGTGGTGCAGATCCACCTCGAGCTGGCGCAGGCGTGCCTGCAGGCCAGCCAGCTCCGCGCGGGCAGCTGCCAGCGCGGCCTCCGCGCGAGCCCGCAGGGCCTCGGCCTCCGCCGCTCGGTCAGCGTCTGCCGACCGCTCGCCGTCGCGCACCTCCAGGAGCCGATGGACCCGCTCGTTGAGGGTGATCAGGGTGTCCCTCACCCGCCAGCCATGCCGCCACGCCTGGTGCCCGATCTCGTCCCCGGGGTCCTCGATGCCGTAGGGGTTGGCCTCCGGCCCCTCGCCCCGGTTGCGCGCCACCACACCCTCGTGCTCGGCCTGCCGCCAGAGCTCGCCCCGGCGGGCGCGGGCCTCCAGCGCCTGCCGCTCGGCCTGCCAGGCCTCTCGCCCCGCGGCGGCGGCCTCCAGGCGCTCCTCGGCGGCGGTGAGCAGGGCGGCCACGCGGTCGCGTTCCGCCTCCAGCCGGTGCAGCCCCTCGGCCCGGACAAACCCGGCTGCCACGAGGTCAGCCTGGGTGGCGACCTGGGTGCGCACGAGATCCGGCGTGGCGATCGCCACGACCCACTCCTCGGGCCCCTGTCCCACGTCGGTGGTGAACAGGATGCCGCTCCGGCGCACCAGCGCCTGAAAATCTCGGTCGGGTTCCATGGTCGCAGGCCCTGCGGCGCGCCCCCGGCGACGCCCGCTCCATTCTATGCCAGGGCCGGCGCGATGACCACCGGCGCCACCCGCCTCCGGAGCACCGAGCGCTACTCGAACACCGCCAGCCGGGCCGGCCCCGCTTGCGTGACCCAGAGCCGGCCTTCGGTGGGATGCACGGCGAGGCCCAGCAACCCGACCGCCTCGACGGGGCCGCCGCGGCCGGCCCCGAGCCCGAGCGTGCGCACCTCCACCGGGGCCTCGGCCTCGAAGCGGACCCAGCGCACGACGTCGTTGCCCGGGTCGCAGACGAACAGGTCCCCCGCAGGCCCGAAGGCCAGGCGGCCAGGCCCCCGGAACCGCACGCGATCGAGTGGCAAGGCATCTGCCAGGCCGGCGACCCGTGGGTCCGCGCCCAGGGCCCCAGGCTCGACGGGCCCGACCGGCGTGGTGACCCGGGCGCCGGGCTCGCCCGGGACCTCCCGGATGCAGCGCAGGTTGCCGGCCTCGGCGTCGGCCACCCACACCTCTCGCCGCTCGCCGAGCCAGCGGGCGGCCAGGCCGACGGGCCGCCTGAAGCGCGCCTGGGCCGCGTCGCCATCCGCCACGCCGGCCTCGCCCCCCGCGTGGGCGGCCACCTCTCCGGTCTCGACATCCACGGCCAGCACGCGCGGGCCGTCAGCCACGAAGACCGTGTGCCGGCCGTCGAAGGCCAGGGCCCCGGGGCTTCCCAGGCGCGCCTCCGCCCCCCTGCCCTCGAAGAACCCGGCCTGGCCGTCGCCGGCCAGCACCGTGACGGCCACCACGCCTCCGTCCTCCAGCTGGACGCGGCGCAACACGTGGTTGTCGCGATCCGCCACCACCAGGGTGTTCGCGTCGAGGGCCACGACGTCGACGGGCGTTCGGAAGCGGGCGTCGTCGGGCCCGGCCAGGGGGGCCGCGTCGCCGGCCTCCGGGCCGCCCACGAGGTCCTCCAGACGGGCGTCGGGCGTGAGCCGTCGGAGGGCATGGCGCTCGGCGTCGGCGACGTAGAGCGTGCCTCCCGGCGTGAAGGCCAGGCCCTGCAGGGTTGCAGCGCCTGGCGTCACCACCGTCCGCAGGCGCCCCCAGCCGGCGATGCCCGCCAGGGGCACAGGCGTGCGCTGGGCCCAGGGCGTCCAGGTGGGCCTCGGCGTTGGCGTGGGCGTGGGGGAGGGCAACGCGGTGATCCGCGGCAGCGGCAGCGTGAGCGCGACCTGTGGCGGCTGCGGGGAGGGCACGGGGGTCGCCAGCTCCCGCATGGCGAGCGCGAGGTCCTGGTCGGCTCCCTCCAGCCGCCTCACGCCGGCCGCGAGGCGCGTGGGCTCCGTGAGCCAGGCCACCCAGCCGGCCTCCAGCCCGCGACGCACCGCCAGCGCCGCCCGGGCGAACGCGGGCCCGCGGACGGCCTCCGGCGCCACACCGAGCTGGAGCAGGGCCCGGGCCGTGACCGCCGTGGTGGCGAGGTCCACCTGGTGCTCCCCGCCCTCGTCGACCCGGGCCAGCGCCTCCAGCGCCGCCAGCCCCTGCGCCGTGCGGACGCCGGCGCGCACGACGCAGGCCGTGCCAGCCGGCAAGGGCGGCAGCCGGAAGCGGCCGTCCGGCCCCGTCAGCGCCGGCTCGCCGAGGACCTGACCGGCGGCGTCGAAGGCCTGCACCTGCACCCCCCCCAGGGGGCGCTGTGCCAGCGCGCGCAAGCCATAGGCGGTCGGGGGGCGCACGGCCCCCAGCCGCCCCAGCTCCAACGCGCCCGCCGCCAGGACCCCTTCGGGGGCCAGCACGGTGCCCACCAGCGAGACTGCGGGAGCCAGCGTCGGGCCCGCTGAGGGGGCAGCTGTCGGCAGCACCACCGTGGGCCCGGCCCCTGGCCCGGGGGCCGGCGCAGGAACGCAGGCCCCCACGAGCAGGAGCCCGGCAAGGGGCAGCGAGGCACGAGCGAAGCGACCAGACACGAAGGCGGGCCTCCGCCCGGGTTATACCCCCGCGCGGCCGGGGGGACGCTCGGCCAGGGCAGCCACCAGCGCGCGCCGCGCGGTGGCGTCCAGGGTGGGCCAGGCGCCGATCTCGCCGAGGGTGCGGCGGCAGCCGACGCACCGGCCAGTCTCGGGGTCGAGCCGGCAGACCTTGATGCACGGAGAGGGCACGTTCATGGGCGCCATGGTAGCAGGCCGCGGGTACGATGGGCGACGTCGGCGTGAAAAGGAGCAACCCATGCGGCTCGATGGTCAGGTGGTGATCGTGACGGGGGCCGGGCGAGGCATCGGGGCCGCGACGGCCCGGCTCCTCGCCGAGGCCGGGGCCAAGGTGGCGGTGGTCGACCGGGCAGGGGCCGAGGCAGCGGTGGAGGGCCTGACGGCCACCGGGGCGGAGGCCCTCGCGGTGGAGGCGGACGTGTCCCGAGCGGGGGATATGGCGCACATGGCCCAGGCCGTGCTCGCGCGCTGGGGGCGCGTCGACGTGCTCGTGAACAACGCCGGCATCACGGCCGATGCCCGGGTCTCGAGGCTGACGGAGGAGGCCTTCACGCGGGTGCTCGACGTGAACCTGAAGGGCGTGCTGCTCGCAACCCAGGCGGTGCTGCCTGCCATGCGCGCCCAGGGCCGCGGCAAGCTGATCAACGCGGCGAGCACCGTGGGACTGCACGGCAACTTCGGGCAGACCAACTACGCCGCCGCGAAGGGCGGCGTGATCGCCATGACCAAGACGTGGGCCAAGGAGCTTGGTCCGGAGGGGATCACGGCCAACGCCGTGGCCCCGGGCTTCGTGCTGACGGAGATGACGGCGACGGTGCCAGCCAAGGTGCTGGAGGCAGCGCGCGAGCGCACCCCCCTGAGGCGCCTGGGGCACCCGGAGGACCTTGCCCGCGTCTACCTCTTCCTCGCCTCGCCTCTGGCGGACTTCGTCAACGGCCAGGTGCTCACCGTCGATGGGGGCATGTCGCTGTAGCGCCCCCGTCCCCGCGAGGCGCGGGGTGGCCGACGCCCGCCTGCAGGTGTTACGATCGGACGGTCCCAACCTCCTCCGGTGCGTGTCATGAGCCAGTCCATCACCCTCGGGGTCGCGTTCGGCGCGGGCCTGATGTCGTTCCTCTCGCCCTGCGTGCTGCCGCTGGTGCCGGGGTACCTCTCGTTCGTCTCGGGCGTGAACCTCGCGGCGGCCCGCCAGGTCCAGGCCGATGGCACGGTGGCGGAGATCCCGGTCGGCCCCGTCTTCGGCAACGCCCTGTTCTTCGTCGTGGGCTTCTCCAGCGTGTTCGTGGCCCTCGGCGCCTCCGCCACGGCCCTGGGCGCCATGCTGGGGTCGCACCTGCCGCTGCTGAGCAAGGTGGCGGGGGCCATGCTGGTGCTGTTTGGCCTCCACATGACGGGCCTGCTGCCCATCAAGGCGCTGTACGCGGAGCGGCGCTTCCACGTCACCACCAAGCCGCTCGGCTGGCTCGGGGCCTTCCTCGTGGGGTGTGCCTTCGCGTTCGGGTGGACGCCCTGCATCGGTCCGATCCTGGGCGGCATCATGACCATGGCGGCCACCTCCGACCAGATCGGAGAAGGGGTGAAGCTGCTCGGGGCCTACTCCGCAGGCCTGGGCGTGCCCTTCTTGCTCACGGCCCTGCTCATCCACCGCTTCTACGCCTTCTTCGACGCCATCAAGGGGCACTTCCGGAAGGTCGAGGTCGCCTCCGGGTTGCTGCTGGTGGCCGTCGGCGTGCTGATCTTCACGGGCAAGCTCGCCCAGCTGAGCAGCACCCTGGGCTACTAGAGCACCCATCAAGTCATGAGCCCGCGTGGATGGCGACGGGCCGGCGTCCAGGGGCCAGGAACGACGAGGGAGCGTGCCCGGAGGTACGTGACCGAGGCGTGACGACGTCCCTGGGCGTCAGAACGAGCCAGCCGCCGGGCGACGTTTGACGGGGGCTCGGGGCCCCCGAGCCCAAGCCAGCCGCGGGGCGCAGCCCGGGTGGGTGCTCCAGCCGCAGGCCCCCGGGGCCGCCTGGATCACAGCGCCAGGGTCGCCGTGCCGGCCATAATCGGGCGTCCCCCAAGGAGGTCGCCCTTGAAGCGCTCGCAGGCCTGGTCGCTCCTGACCGTTGTCGGCATCGGCACGACCCTGATGGTTGCCTGTGCCCACGGGCGGCCGGGCCCGCTGGTCGAGGCGGCATCAAACGAGGCCCCCCGCTCGAGCCGCGCCCCCGTCGCCCTCCAGGCACAGGCGGCCGCCGTGGCGCCTGCTGCGCCCGTGCAAGCCCTGACCGAGGCCGTGCCCGAGCCAGGGCCCGAGGGGCCCGACGCCCAGCGCTTTGCCGAGAAGGACCGCAACGGCGATGGCTGGCTGAGCGGGGAGGAGTTTGCGCTGGGCCTGGCCCCGATCTCTCCGGATGAGGCTGCCGCCATGTTCTCGGCCCTCGACCGCAACGGAGACAGCCAGCTCGCCCCTGGAGAATACTTCCCCGACCCGGCGGCCCTGCAGGCGTCAACGCTGGCGCCGGCCGCCACCCCCCGGTGACCCAAGGAGCAGCTGCGGTGATTCGCGCCAACATCCACTTCTCGCACTCCCACATCGGTGTGGGCTTCGAGTCGGAGTACGCCTTCGTGAAGTGGCTCGGCTACCTCAAGGAGCACGGGCTGGCAACGGCGCGGCTGCTGGACGGCGATCGGAGCGTGATCGTCTTCCGCGATCAGGTGGCCTGGATCGAGTCGCACGACGGAGACATCCCGGCAGCCTGAGGTCACGAGGCTCCTGCCGCCAGCCTGGCAACGGCGGGTAGGGGCTCCCCGACGGTGCTCTTGCCCGCCGCGTTGGCCGCGACCATGGTATGATGGCTCCACGCTCCGTCACGGCCGAAACGGTATCTTACGTTCGACTGTGAACCAAGCCGCTCCACATCCCCGCCGCGCACGGCTCGCACGGGCACCAGGGCGGAGCGTCTCGCAAACCGAAGCCGGAAACTCCACCAGAAAGGCAGTCGAACTCCCCATGGCCGACCAGACCCTGCAGTGCGCCGATTGCGGCGTCGAATTCCTCTACACGGAAGCAGATCAGCAGTTTTACGCGGAGAAGGGCTTCAGCCCGCCGCGTCGCTGCCGCACCTGCCGTGCCGCGGCCAAGGCCGCACGCGGCCAGGGCGGCCCGCGCCCCGGTGGTTTCGGCGGTGGCGCCGGCGCTGGCACCCGGACGCGGGAGATGCACGATGCCACCTGCGCCAGCTGCGGCGTGACCACCCAGGTGCCCTTCAAGCCGACCGGCAGCCGTCCCGTGTACTGCCGTAACTGCTTCCAGAGGTAGCTCTCAACGATGGCGAAGAAGAACAACCCCAAGGCCGAAAAAGCCAAGCGGAACCTCGAGTACGCGCGGCTTCATAAGAAGCGGTCCCGCCCCGCCCGGGGCTTCAACCGCGGCCCCCGTCCTTCGGCTCCGGTGGCGCCCGCCGCACCGGCAGCCGCCGGCGCACCGGCGTCACCCGCCGCGCCGGCGGCACCTGCTGCGCCGACGGCACCTGCCGCTCCTGCAGCACCCGCTGCGCCGGCAGCACCTGCCGGGGAAGGGGCGCCTGCCGCGCCGCGGGCCTGAACGCCTGATACCAGCGCGCCCGCAGCCTAGCTGCGGGCGCGCTGCGTTTGGAGCAACGCCTCGATGGTGGCGGGGTCCGGCGTGACGAACAGCGTCCGCTCCTGCTCGTAGATCACCATCCCCGGCCGGGCGCCCCGGGGCTTCCGCACGTGCCGCCGCCGGGTGTACACCACCGGCACCCCGCTCGACTCCCGGGCCCGGGA
Source organism: Candidatus Sericytochromatia bacterium (assembly GCA_035284865.1). Taxonomy (GTDB): domain Bacteria; phylum Cyanobacteriota; class Sericytochromatia; order S15B-MN24; family JAQBPE01; genus JAYKHL01. Next base: position 10,781 of record JAYKHL010000089.1, read on the forward strand.
GAACCAGGCGGCCAGCGTGGCCGCCTCGTGCAGCGAGCGGGTGGGGACCTCGTCGCTGCACCTGATCACGACGTGGGCCCCGGGGATGCCCTGCGTGTGCAGCCACCAGTCGCCTGCATGGGCGGCCTGGAAGGTCACGAACTCGTTCTGCCGGTTGTTCTTGCCCACGAGAATGGGCAGGCCGTCACTGCTCATGACGCGCAGCGGCTCGGGGGCCGGGGTGGCTTGCCCGCGGCGAGGCGCCGGCGGCTTCACGAGGCCGAGCTCGAGGGCCACCTCCTCGAGGTCGGCAAGCTCGGGGGCCAGCGCGACCGCCGAGGCCACCGAGGCCACGTAGGCCGCCTCCTCCCGCCCGGCGGCGAGAAGCTCGGTGGCAGCCTTGCGGCCGTTGCGGGCCTTCTGGTAGCGGCGGAAGCACCGCTGGATGTTCTCCGAGGGCGTCAGCCGTGGGTCCAGGGGGATCGTGACGCGCCCCCCAGCCTCCCCGAACCAGTCGTCCACCTCGATGGCCTCCAGGCCTGGCCTCAGGGCGTGCATGTGGGCCGCGAGGAGGTCCCCGAGCTCCCGGTGCCGGTCAGCCCCCTCGGCCCTGGCGAGCGCGTCCTCCCACAAAGCCAGCCGCTCGGCGAGCCGACGCTCCCGCTCGGCGAGCTCCCGGGCCAGCACCCGGCGTCGCTCGGTGAGCCGCGCTCGGGCCTGGCGGGCGCCGAAGTAAGCCTCCAGCACGGCGCTGGCGCCCGGGCCCTCGGGGGGCCGGCCCGGGCCGGGCCACCACATCGCCCAACCCTCAGGCGTCGCGCGCGGCCAGAACCGGCCTGCGCGCACCTGCTCCCTGGCCGCAAGGACAGCCTCGACCAGGGCCGCCCGAGCGGCGGCGTCGAGCGCGGCCACCGGCCGCTCCGGCACCTGACCCACGGCCTCCAGCAGCTGCCGCGCCGAGAGCCGCGAGAGCCCGGCAAACGCCGCCACCAGGGCCTCGGAGGCGTACGGCGCCGTCCCGAGGGCCGCCTGCACCGCGTCCCGATCCGCCGCCAGGAACGGCACCTTCCGCGCCGGCGCCGGCGGGGGATCATAGGGCAGCCCGGGGCCGAGCTGGCGCACCTGACACATCGCCTCCGTCACGGGCCGCAGGCAGCCGAGGATCGTGTCGTCGCGACCGTCGACGAGGAAGGCGTTGGCGTACTTGCCGATCAGCTCCACCACGAGGTGGCGCTCGTAGGGGTCCCCGAGCTCGTCCCGCCCGGCCACCACGAGCCGCACGATCCGCTCCAGCCCGGGCTGCTCGACACGCAGCAGCCGGCTGCCCTCGAGGTGTTTCCGCAGCTGCATCGTGAAGCCCGCCGGCACGGGCACGTTGCCGATGGCGCGGGTGATCAGGTGCAGGCGTGCCCACTGGTCCTGCAGGTTCACGTAGAGCCGGAGGTTGGCTCCACCCGCGCGCAGGTGCAGGCACAGCTCGTGCGCCGAGGGCTGCCCGACCTTGTCGATCCGGGCCTCGCCATGGGCCGTGAGCTCCGCCACGACGGCGGCCAGGGCAAGCCCGTCGAAGTGCTGGAGGGAGCCGGCCATGGCGCCATGATACCGGATGCAGGGGCGATGTGGGTGCGCTAGTGAGGCGGCCGCGCGAGGTGCACGCGCTCGAGGGCCCCAAGCAGCTCTGCGAAGGCCGTCAGGTCAGGCGCGGGGCCCCGCACCAGGCGGGTGAGGCGCACCACCGGCTCGGCCTCGTCCCCGAGCGCCTCGGCCAGCGCCGCCCAGCGCCCGACAAGGGGGGCCGCTGCAGCCACCGCCGCGGCCGAGCCCGTCGCCACGGCGGCGGCCAGCGCCGCGTGCCCGAGCTCCAGCCGCGCCGCCCGGCGCGCACCGGCCAGGATCAGGCCCGACGCCGCGGGGTCGAGCCTGGCCTCCAGCCGGGCGTCGAGGGCCCGCCACTCGTCCCGCAGCGCGGCCTGCTCGGCCTCGAGGGTTGCCAGCGCCGAGGCAGCCACGGGCCGCAAGGCCTCCTCGAGCCGGCCAAGGTCGTCCGCCAGGGAGGCGAGGTCCTCCCGCAGCCTGGCGAGGCGCCCCCGCTCCGCCAGGACCCGGGCCCGCAAGACGGCCTGGCGCCGCCGACGCCCCCGCGACAGGCCCGAGGCCAGCAGGCCGAGGGCAGCCCCCGCGAGCGCCCCGCCCCCCACAGCCAGGGGCCAGCGCGGGGGCGCCGACGGAGGGAGGTGGCCAGCGGGCACCGAGGTGGCCTCCAGGAGCTTGAGCTCCTGCACCAGCGCGATCAGGCCCTCCGACGGCGCGCCCTGCGCGAGGGCCGGCGGCATGGTGGTGGCGATCAGGCGGGCAGCCTGCTCGGGCCCGAAGCCGGCGGGCCGCAGCGAGGGCGCCACGGCCAGCCCCGTCAGCCCCTCCCGGGCCGCGAAGACCACCACCGCGGCCACGCCGGGCCGCGCGGCCAGGGCCGCCTCCGCGGCCACCGCGACGCCCTCGGGCGCCCGGGGCACCACCACCACGTCGATGGTGCCAGCGTTCATGCGTGCCAGCTGCCCCTCGACGGCGCGGGCAACCCCCTCGCCCAGCAGCCCCAGGGGATCCTCGACCCGCGCCAGCGCCGGGCCCTGCCCGAGCGCCAGCAGGACGACCCCCAGCAGCCAGGCCCTCACGGCCGCCGCTCCGGCAAGGCGCTCGCGAGGGCGAAGCACAGCCCATCGGCCAGCAGAAGCAGGGCCCGGCAGGCCACCGCCAGCAGGCTGGCGAGCCCGAGCCCCGGCACCACCCCGGCCACCAGGCCAGCCAGCAGGACGTCGCGCACGCCCAGGCCAGCTGGCGCAAAGGGCGCCAGGAAGCCCGCGCTCCAGGCCAGCAGGAAGGCCCCCCCGAGGGCCCCCAGCGTCGCCGCGGGCAGGGCCTCGCCGACGAGGCCCTGCGCCAGCGCGCCAAAGCCTGCGGGCAGCACGAGCCCGTTGAGCATGTAGGCGACCACCAGCACCAGCAGCGCGCCGTAGGCCACGTGCACCCGCGGCAGCGCGCGGGGGCGCCCGAGCCTTGCCAGGCCGGCCTCGGCCGCGGCGAAGCCGGCGTTGAGCACGCGCGGGTGCAGCCCCAGCCCCACGCCGCCCAGGCCCACGAGCGCCAGGTGCGGCGCCAGCGGCGGCGCGCCCGCCAGCACCGGGGCCGCAGCCAGCCCGAGCAGGCCCGAGGACAGCACCTGACAGATGGCCTCCAGGGCCACCGCCGGGGTGGTGACGGCGGGGGGATGGCCCTGCCGGTGGCACAGGTAGACCCGGCCCGCCAGGTTCCACAAGGAGCCCGGCAGGTACTTGGCCATGTTGGCCAGGAAGATGGCCTGGAAGGCGTCCCGCACGCCGATCGCCCCCCCGAGCAGCCGCACGACCCACGTCCACAGCACGGTGGTGCCCGTGTAGTGGAGCAGCACGAGGGCCAGCGCCAGGGCCAGCAGCCCCGGGCTCCAGCCGGTGGGCGCCTGGCCGGGCCCGAGCGTCCCGGCCAGCTGCCAGGCCACCCCGGCCAGCACCGTGAGCCCCGCCGCCCACCGCAGCAGCAGCCGGCCCGCCGGGACGCCGCCCGCCAGCGGCCCGGGTGGTGTGGGGCCTGGTGCCAGGGTCACGGCCGCCTCCACGCCACGAGCATCAGGTCGTACCCCGGGTTCACGGCCAGGGCGACCCCGCGCAGCGGGCCCGCCAGGCGGGGCAGCCAGGGCGCCCCCAGCAGGCTGCCCAGGCGCTCCAACGCAAAGCCGGCCGTCACCGTCAAGGGGACATACCGCGACGTCTTCACCTCGAAGCCGGCCTGGTCGAGGAGCCGCACCAGGTGCTGGGCGCCGAAGAACCAGAGGTGCTCGGGCACCTTGCGCCACCCGAGCCAGCGTGGCCCGGAGAGCCGTGCGGCCAGGCTCTCGGCGTCAGGCGTCGAGAGCGCCAGCCAGCCTCCCGGGGCCACGACCCGGCGGGCCTCCGCCAGGACGGCGGCCGGGTCGGGGAGGTGCTCGATCACCTCCCACAGGGTGAGCCCGTCGAAGGCGCCGTCCGCGTAGGCCGCCTCCTCCAGGGTGGCGGTGCGCACGGGTTGCCCGAGCGTGTCGCGCGCGTAGGCCGCGGCCCAGGCCGAGGGCTCGATGCCCTCGGCGTCACGACCTGCAAGCCGGGCCTGCTCGACGAAGAAGCCGGCGGCGGCGCCGACGTCGAGCACGCGCCGGCCAGCGGGCAGCCGCCTGAGGCGGTCCCGGAAGGTGGCGCGCCAGTTGTCGGCCTCGGCCGCGTAGCGCCCGTAGCCCCGCGCGAGCGGATCCTCGCTGTGGTAGTAGCTCTCGGCGTACAGGGCGTCGAGGGTCGCCGCGTCAGGCTGTGGGGAGAGGTGGCGCAAGCCACATCCCTCGCACGTGACGATCGCGTGGCCGGCCTCCTCCCGGAAGGGCCGCTTCGAGCGGCTTCCACAAACACAACAGGCCGGCCCAGGGCTCATGGCAGCACCTCCGGACCACGGGCATAGCGACCGGTGAGGCGGTGGCAGGCGATCGCCAGCAGTTCGAGGGCCATGTGCCAGAGATCGCGCCCGAGCCGCACCTTGGAGCCCGGCCTGTCCTGCCACTCGACGCCAATGGTGGCGATCGGGTAGCCGCGCAGGCGGGCGACGTGGAGCAGCTCCACGTCGAAGCCGAAGCCCTCGAGCCGCTGGACGCGGAAGAGGTCCTCTGCAACCTCTCGCGTGAAGGCCTTGAGCCCTGCCTGGGTGTCGTGGATGCCGGGCACCACCCAGGTGTGCATCAGCCAGCGGGAGAGGCGCGTGACAAGCCGGCGGGCGGGGCGCTGGTAGCGCGCGATCGCGCCGTCCCGGGAGGCGATCGCGAGGCCGCTGCCGGCCGCCAGCGCCGCAAGGAAGGCGTCGAGCTGGGACAGGGGGTAGGACAGGTCGGCGTCGGTGAACACGCGGTAAGCCCCGCGCGCCGCCAGCATGCCCTCCCGCACCGTGGCCCCCTTGCCGCGGCGAACGGGCCGCGCCAGCACCCGCAACTCGCACGGGCCGTGCAGGCCAGTGAAGCCCGCCGCGACGGTTTCCGTGCCATCGGTGCACCCGTCGAGCACCACCAGCACCTCCGAGGGCCAGGGACACGCCGCCAGGTGCGCCACGGCCGCCTCGAGCGTCCGGGCCAGCCGGGCCTCCTCGTTGTGGGCCGGGATCACCAGGCTCACGTGGGGCGGGTCGTCCGCCCCCCCCGGCCGTTCGCTCCCCGCTGGGGCTGCTGCCACGTGCATGCGCTCCCGGGGCGCCTGCCCCGCCTCCATATACCCGGTGCATCGACCGTGGACAGGCCCCGCTTGAGGCCCCGGGGCGACGCCTCCCGGGCCCGGGGCGGGTATAATTCGGGGGCCGCCCCGACCGGGCGGGTGCGCTGGCAGGCCCATGGAACCCAACCCCCGTCCCGAGCTCTCCGTTGTCGTGCCCCTCTTCAATGAGGAGGCCAACGTGGCGGAGCTGGAGCGGCGCCTCACCGCCGTGCTCACCGGGCTGGGGCTGCGCTGGGAGGTGCTGCTCGTCAACGACGGCAGCCTGGATGGCACCCGCTCGCTGCTCGACGCGCTGTGCGCCCAGGACAGGCGCTACAAGGCCCTGCACCTGACGCGCAACTTCGGCCACCAGGCCGCGGTGTCGGCCGGGCTCGACCATGCGGAGGGCGACACCGTGGCCGTGCTCGACGCCGACCTGCAGGACCCCCCGGAGCTGCTCGGGGCCATGCGCGCCCGCTGGGCCGAGGGCTACCACGTGGTGTACGGGGTGCGCCGCAAGCGCAAGGAGGCCTGGCTCAAACGTGCAAGCTACTGGCTGTACTACCGCGTGTTGCGGCTGAGCTCCTCGCTGGAGATCCCGCTCGACGCGGGCGACTTCTCGCTGATGGACCGCCGCGTGGTGCTCGCGCTGCGGGCCCTGCCAGAACGCAACCGGTTCGTGCGGGGCATCCGCCACTGGGTCGGCTTCCGGCAGGTCGGGCTCGCGTACGAGCGCGATGCTCGGCATGCGGGCGAGGTCAAGTACACGCCGCGCAAGCTGGTGCGGCTGGCGCTGGACGGGCTGATCGCGTTCTCGGATGCGCCCTTGCGGCTTGCCATCTACCTCGGCATGCTGTTCGCCCTCAGCAGCTTCGTGCTCGCCGTCGGCTTCGTCGCGATCAAGCTGACGCTGGACGTGGAGCCCCGAGGTTGGACCTCGACCGTCATCTTGATGCTGTTCATCGGCGGGGTGCAGCTCCTGACGCTCGGCATCATCGGCGAGTACATCAGCCGCATCTACGACGAGGTCAAGCGCCGGCCGGTGTACCTGGTGGCGCAGCGGATGAACCTGGAGGCCCCGCCGTCCGACGACGCCTGAGCCAGCCCAGGGCGCCGAGCCCGAGGGCGGTCCCGGTGCTGGTCGCGAGGCCCGCCCGCCAGCCGGGTGCCTCGTAGGTCAGCGCGACACGGTGGCGGCCCGCCGGCACGACCACCCCGAGCAGCGCGCCATCGACCGTGGTGAGCGTCACGCCCGGCGGCGAGGCCACCCGCCAGCCAGGCGTGTGGCGCACCGAGACCACCACAAGCCCCGGGCCCGAGCCTGCCGTCTCCACCACCAGGCCGTTGCCAGCCTCCTGCAGCAGCCTCGCCGGCCCCGCCGTCCAGGCCTCGTGGGCGGGGAGGGGGGTGGTGAGGAGCGCCTCCAGGCGCGGCTCGAAGGGGGCTTCACCGGCGAGGTGAGCGGGGAGCGCCCGCTCAGCTACGACCCGGGCCCGCGTGACGCGCCAGGCCCGTGGCAAGGCCCGCCTGTTCTCGAAGAGGCGCACGCCCGGCTCCTCACCCCGAGCCACCCAGCGGGGGGGGGCCAGGGCTGCCTGGTAGGCCGGGTCCCGGGCAAGCCGGGCGTCAAGGAGCACGTAGCGGCAGGCGAGCAGGTCCAGACCATGGTGGCGAGGCCCCAGCGGGGCCAGGCTGACCAGGCCGCCGAAGGCGTACATGCCCCCGAGCATGGCCGCGTAGCGGCGGTCGATGAAGGCGTCGTACCCACCCACGTGCCGGACGCCGACGCCGGCGCCCCAGTTGGGCAGTCGCAAGACGGCCACGGTGGCCGGGTCGTCGTAGGGGTAGATCGGGTCGGGGTAGAGGGCCAGCACCCGGTCGACCCCGAGGCCCTGAAGCGGACGGGGGGCGGGCAAGCTGACGGGGGCCAGCGAGCGGGCTCGCCACGCCACGATCTCCCCATACAGGGCCAGGTCAACTGCGAGCCAGCTGCCCACCCAGGCCACCACCAGGGCGGGCCGCCGGGTCAGCGAGAGGCCCGCCACCAGCGCCAGGGCCAGCAAGGCCGGCAGCCAGAGCGCCGGTTGCCCGGGTCGCCAGAAGGCGCCCAGGTTCGCCGCGGCCGGCAGGTGCGGGCCGAGGCGCGCGGCATAGGCCTCCCCCAGGCCGGCGATGCCCAGCCAGGCCACAGGCGCTGGCGCCAGCACCAGCGCCGCGAGCCAGGCCCGGTGGGCCCTGGAGAGGGCCGCGAGCCGGGGCAGGCCGAGGGCGGCGAGCATGGCCAGGCACACGGAGAGCTCCAGCGCGTGGCGCACGCTGTAGGCGATCGGGCGATAAAGGGGCACCTGGATGAGCAGCCAGTTGATCGGCGTGTGGTTGCCGAGGAGCAGCACCACGGCGAGGCAGGCCGCTCCCCCCCAGAAGGTGGCGAGCCGGTGGCGGGCCCCCGGCAGCAGGGCGGCGGCCGCCAGCACGAGGGTGGCGAGCCCCGCATAGATCTGGGACTCGACGCGCGAGGGGCCGCCCCAGTGCACCGAGGGCACCAGCGCCGAGGGCCACCCGCCGAAGAGCGCAGGCACCCACAGGGTGGCGAGCTTGTAAGGTGGGAGCGACGCCGTCACGTCGGTCGCGTCGGGCGCAGCAGCTGCCAGGCGCTGAGTCTCGGGGACCCAGGCGAGCATGGGGAGCAGCTGGACGGCCCCGAGCCCCGCGCCCGCCAGCAGCATCCCAACCACCGCGCCCCCGAAGCGCCCCCGGCCGCCGGCCGGCCCGAGCCACCCCAGCACCCCGGCGTAGGCCACCACGAGCGGCAATGGAAACACGACCATGTGCGGGTGACCGGCCAGCACCGTGAGGGCCAGGGCCGCGGCTCCCGCAACGAGGTGGCGCCAGGCCCCCGTCGCGGCGAGCCGGTGCAGCGCCGCGAGCACCCAGGGCAGCAGCGCGGCGCCGTGGAGCATCTGGACGTTCTCGAGGTGCGCCACCACGAACCCGCTCGCGCCAAAGACGCCAGCCGCCAGCAGGGCCGCCCCGCGACCACAGCCGTGCGCGCGCGCGAGCCACACCATGCCAGCCCCTGCCAGCCACACGCCGCCGATGGTGGCGGCGGCGAGCGCCCAGGGGGCTGGCAGGAAGAGGAAGCCCCAGTTGAGGGGGAAGCCCACGCCGACGTGCATGGTGGCCAGCAGCGGCTGGCCTGCGAACGACCAGGGGTTCCAGAAGGGCAGCTCGCCTGCGCGCAGGGCCTCGGCAGCCAGCACCCGCAGCGGCAGGTCCTGGTGCATGGCATCACCGAAGGCCGGCACCCACCCCGGCACCAGCGCCGGGGAGAACATCCCTAGCACGAGCAGCGCCCACAGCCCCCAGACGGGGACCAGGGGCCACGTCGCCCCGGCCAGGGGGCTGGCTGAAGGGGGGGGGCTCATCAGGCCCAGCCCCGCCGACGGCGCCACGCCACCAGGGCCCAGGCCAGCCAGATCGCGCCGGCCGCCACCGAAGCCAGCCCGGCGGCCTGCCAGTGGGGAGGCCGGTACACCAGGGTGAAGCGCTGGTGCCCGGCCGGCACGGGCACGCCCAGCACGAGCCCGTAGGCGCGCACCACGGGATGCTCGGGCAACCAGCCCAGCGCCAGGGCCAGCTCGACGTCGGGCGCGAAGCCCCCGAGCCGGGCCAGCGGGGGGGGGACGGCCAGCGCCCGCCAGCCGGCAGCGTACCCCTCGGACACCACGACGAGGCCGGGCCCCGGGCCCTTCGTCTCCACCTCGATCAGCCCGAAGCCGCGCGTGGTGACCCGCACCGGGCCTGAGGTTACCACCCGCGGCGCGGGGTCGCTGCCGTCCACGAGCGCTTCGGCCAGGGGGTCCCAGGCGGAGTCAGCGGTGACTTGCGCAGCGAGGCGCTCCGCCGAGACCCCACGGACCAGCCCCGGGCGCCAGGCGCGCGGCAGTGCCCGGACGTTGCGGAAGACGGCCACCGACCCCGCCATCCCGAGGCGCTGCCAGCGAGGGGCGGCCAGGGCGGCGGCCCACGGCGGCCGCGCGGCAAGGGCCGCCTCGATGCGCACCGTCTCGCACTGCAACACGTCGAGGCCGTGGTGGCCGGGAAGGAGGACGGCAGGGCCTGCCGTCATCCCTCCCCCCATGGCCATGCGACCCATCAGGCCCGCGTAGCGCGCCGGCACGATGGGTTCGTAGCCATTCACGGCCCGCACGTTTGCCAGGGCACTCGTTTGCGGGTAGCCCACGGCAAGGGTGGCGGCCACGTCCTGGTACGGGTAGGGCCGCGTTGGCAGGGGCAGGATGCGGGGCCGATCGTGGGGCGCAAGGGGAGCCGCAAGCGCCACCTGGGCCGCGGCCGGCAGCTGCTGCCGCCATCCCTGGTGCCAGCCGAACACCAAGAGGTCAGCGGCCAGCACCCCCGCCAGCGTGGCCCCAGCCAGGGCCCGCTGCACCCGCACCAGCCACCCGAGCGCCACCGCCGTCGCCACGAGCGTGAGCAAGGGCACCCAGCACCAGGCCCCGCGAGGATCGAGGGCGAGGGCCACGTCGAGGCCCGGCGGGGCATGAGGCTGCCAGCGGTCGGCCAGCACTTCGCGACCCAGCGCCACGCCGGCAGCCACAAGCAGCATGGCCCCTCCCACCAGGGCCACGGCCCGGGCCGCAACCCGGCGACGAACACCGGGGGAGGCTGCCAGCAGCCACGAGGCCCCCAGCCCGGCCAGCATGGCCAGCGCCAGATCGACCTCCAGCAGGTGGCGCCCAGGCACGCGCACCATGCGCAGCACCGGCAGCTCATACCAGAGGCGGTAGAGCGGCGTCTGCCCCCCCAGGGCCAGGACACCAGCCCCGGCGGCCACGACGCACCAGGCCCGCACCAGGCCGTCGCGCCAGGCCCCGAGGACCGCCACCCCTGCGAGCAGCAGCGTGGCGAGGCCCGGGTAGCCCATCAGCTCGTCCCGCCAGGGTCCCTTGCCCCAGAAGGGCACCTGGAACAGGCCCTCGGGCACGGTGCCGTACATGTAGGGGAAGAGCAGCGCCGGCAGCTCCCGCCAGGGGACGGCGTCATCGACGAGCTCGGCGTAGGTCATCACCCCACGCGAGCTCTCGGCCATCAGGGCTGCGGTGGGGGCCACCTGGATCGCAGCGAGGCCGAGGCCCAGGGCCGCCGCCGCTGCGAGCGCGACCACCACCGTGCGCCCCGTGGCCCCGCGCCGCCACCCACGCCACACGGCATAGGGCACGAGCATCATGGCGGTCATCACCACCGTCTGCGGGTAGCCGGCGAAGACCTGCAGCGCCAGCACCGGTGGCACGGCCAGCACGTGACGCAAGGAGCCGCTCTGAATCGCGCGTTCGACGAGCCAGAACAGCACGGGGATGAGGCCTGCAGCCTGCAACATCGTGATGTGCTCGAGGTGGGCCACCATGTAGCCAGAGCCCACAAACGCGAGGCCTGCGACCAGCAGCCCGACCGGGGCGAGCCCGATGGCCCGGCCATACAGCCAGGCCCCGAGCCCCGCCACCCAGTAGGCGAGCAGCACCGTGAGGTTCATCGCGGCGCCGGGAGGCAGCCAGAGGAAGGTCCAGTTACCCGGGAAGAAGACCCCAGCCTGGATCACGGCCAGCAGCGGCATGCCACCGAACTGAAAGGGGTGCCAGAACGGCCACTGGCCGGCCTGCCAGGCGCTTGCGACGACGGCCCGCTGGGGCAGGTACATCCCGATGCCGTCGGCGGGGGCGAGCACGCCCCCCGCCAGCACCGCGGGTCCGAAGAGGGCCACGGGCCAGCCAAGGGTCAGCAGCAGGGCCGCCACGGCGGGGAGGGGAGGTCGCATCGCGCCATTATACGGCCCCGCGCCGCCGCTCACCGCCCGACCTCGGCCAGCCGCAACTCGACCACGAGGGGCGAGCCCAGCGGTCGGGCCACCAGCTTGCGTCCGGTGTGCTCCCGCGCGTAGGTGGCGAGCAGCGAGACGTGCCCCTGGCTAGCCACGAGGCGCACCGGCTCGCCGGCCTGTAGCCGCTGCCACCAGCCCCGGCCCGCGGCGTCGAGGTCGGCGGCCCTGACGTTGGGCACCTGGAAGGGCCAGCCGAGCGGGGTGAAGGGCTGGGCCAGCAGCCGCGGGTCGCGCTCAAGCACCCGGTAGGCGTCGTGAAAGGGGAAGTCCGCCCAGACGAGGTGACGCACCGCGGGATCGAGGCGCGCCACGAGGGCTTGCGCCTGCTGCACGAGGGGCTCTCGGGCCTGTCGCGCTCGCCACTCGAGCCCGAGGGCCGCGACGGCCGCCAGCACGAGCGCAACCCCCAGCCACCGGCGCCGGGCCTGGCCTGGCGCTGGCGCGCGGCAGACCTCCAGGAGCGCGCACGCCGCCAGCAACGCCACCGGCGCAAAGGCGACGCGTGGGGGCATCGGGCGCCCGAGCAGCACCAGCGCCACATGCGCCCCCGCCAACAGCGCCAGCCCCATCGCCAACCGGCGGCGACCGGGGGCCGCGGTGAGGCCGCCCACGAGCAACACGCCAGCCAGAGGCCACAGCGGTCGATGCGACCAGACCCCGAGGCTCTCGGGCAGCAGCGCCAGGTTCGCCAGCATGTGGGCCGCCCGCTCCATGCCTGGCTCCCCCCAGCGCAGGCCCCCGAGGGCGTTGAGCCCGGCGTCCGCATGGAAATAGGCCCCGAGCAGCGCCAGGTCGTTGGCAGAGACGCCGTGCCCGGCCAGCACCGCCGGGCGGGCAGCCAGGAAGGAGCCGAGGTTGTAGTCACAGACGGCCAGGGCGAACGAGCGGCCGTAGGCCCTGCAAAGCTCCCAGGTGGGCCCGGCGTGAGCCAGGGCGTCGAGTCCGCTGGTGAGTGCGAGCAGGCCGACGGCCCCCAGCGCCCAGGCCCGCTCCCGGCGGTCTGTCAGCCAGGCCCGCCAGGGCAGCCAGGGGGCAGCGATCGCACCGACGAGGGCAGCCTCGAGCGGTCGCACCCAGGCCCCGATGACCAGCAGCCCCCAGCCGGTGGCCCGACGCCAGCGCCCCCCCTCTTCCGGGCGACCTGCCACAAGCAGGACCCCCGCCACCGTCGCCATCCCGGCGAGGACCGTGAACTGCGGCTGAGCCAGCGGCCGTGCGAAGAGCACGATGACGCCCGCCGCCGCCAGCCAGCCGGGGGCCCGCTCGCCTCGCAAGGCCACCCAGACGCCCGCCCCCGCCAACCCGAACGCCCCGAGGACGGCAAGCCCGTAGGCCTGCAGCCCCGCCCAGGCCGCCAGCCCCTGCACGATCCCCGCCCAGGCCACGTTGCCGAAGGGGTAGTCGGCCAGCCCCCGGGCCGCCACGCCGAAGCCCAGCATGCACATCGCGGCGACGGGATCATCGACGGTCTCCCACAGGGGGTCGATCGCAGCAATCCAGGCCCCCCAGGCCATCAGCCCAAGGCCCAAGCCCAGGCCCCCACGCACGCGCGCCATCATCCCCCATCCGAGGCTCTTGCCAGGTGCCCGGCCGGATCAGGCCGTGGCCCGCAGGGTACATACCCCTGCGGTGCCGCGCCACCACGAGGCCCTCGGTGCTTTTCAACTCTCAGCCCTTCCTGTTCCTGTTCCTGCCCGTGGCCTGGGTGGGCTACTTCCTCGTCGCCCCGCGCCACGCCCTGGCGGGCCCCATCTGGCTGAGCCTGGCCTCGCTGGCGTTTTACGCCGGCTGGTCGCCCGCGCATGTCGCGCTGCTGCTGGCCTCGATCACCCTGAACCACGCGGCCGGTCGCCTGATCGCACGCTGGCGGCACACACCGCGCGGCAGCTGGGTGCTCGCGGGGGCAATCGCGGCCGACCTGGCCCTGCTTGGCTATTACAAGTACGCCGGCTTCCTCGTGGCCGGGCTGGCGGGCCTCACGGGGCTGCCACTGGCCGTGGGACAGGTCGTGCTGCCCCTGGGCATCTCGTTCTTCACCTTCACCCAGATCGCCTGGCTGGTGG
>JAYKHL010000090.1:0-8297 GCA_035284865.1 Candidatus Sericytochromatia bacterium
CGCGTCATCTTGCGGGGGGCTGTGTCGCCGTGGCCCTGAGTTGCTCGGCTGGCGCCGTGCAGGCGGTTCCACAGGCCTTCACGGCCAAGGGTGAGGGGCAGACGTTTCAGGCCGGCAAGCCTGAGCGGCCCATGGCGACCACCATTCACTACGCCGGCGGCAAGCTCCGCATCGAGATGGCCGGACCCGTTGGAGCCCAGGGTGGGCCTCAGTTCAACATCATCCTGGCCCAGGAAGGGGTGCGGGCCGTCACGCTGCTGAACCCTGCGGAGAAGACGGCGATGAAGATGGACCTCCGGGCGGCAGGGGCGGCGGGGGACCAGTCTCTCGACTTCACGGCCCACTTTCAGGTTCGCGACTACGCCACCACCTTTCGGGCGCGCAGCAAGGTGGTCGGCCGGGAGACGATCGCGGGTGAGCCCTGCACCGTGCGGGAGCAGCGTGGCAAGGATGGCCACGTGAAGGTCTGGCTATCCGACCGGTACGAGGTCCCCTTTCGGCTGACCTACCTGGACCGCGGCAAGGCCGCCTACACGTGGACCATGAAGCAGTTCACGCCGGGAATGACCCTGCCTGCCTCCGCCTTCTCGGTGCCGGCCGGGTTTGAGACGGTCGACCTGTCCGAGATGATGGAGGGGCTCAACGAGGCGGCCAAGCACCCTCCGAGGCCTCGCTGAGCAGCCACTCCACCAGGTCGGCGAGGCCCTCGTCCCGGAGCGGCCCCGTGACGTGGTCGGCCCGGGCGACGAGCTCGGGATGGCCGTCCTGCATCGCGACACCCAGGCCGGCGCTGCTGACCAGCTCGAGGTCGTTGTGGCCGTCTCCAACGCCAACCGTGGCCTCGAGTGGCACCCCCAGGTGCTTGCAAAGCAGCGTCAGGGCTGCCCCCTTGTTGGCCTGCGGGTGCACGATCTCCAGGAAGGCTGGCAGAGACTGCACGACGTGCAGCGTGCCCGCCAGCTCCCGTCGGAGCTTGGGCACCGTGGCTCGCACCCGCGCCGGCTCGGCGACCGCAACGATCTTGGTGGGGCTCCCGTCCCCGAACAACTCGCCCCAGGCCCGGACGGGCACGGGCGTCACGCGCGAGAGGCTGGTGTAGGCGCGCGTTGCGGCGTCCTCCCGCCGCGCGTGGAGGGCATCGTCGCGGAACCCGAGCACGGTGAAGCCCTCTGCCTCGAGCTGTGCGAGCACCGCCAGGGTGGGATCAGGCGGCAGGGGGTGGTGAACCAGGTCGTTCCCGGAGCGGGGGCAACGCACCAGGGCGCCCTGGTAACAGATGATGGGCGTGTCGAGGTCCAGGGCCCGGGCCGTCTCGGCGGCAGAGCGGTACATCCGTCCCGTCGCGATGACCAGCCGCCTGCCGGACGCCACCCAGCGGGTCAGCGCGGCGCGCGTGCGTGGCCGGATGACCAGGTCCCTTCCGAACAGGGTTCCGTCAAGGTCGGTGGCTAGCAGCTCGAAGTGGCGCATCGAGGTCCCTATACCCCCACGGGCCCGGCGGACCTTCGGCGGCGTTGACGCTGCTGGAGGCCTGCGGCTATGATCGGCCCGGGGCGCGGGCCAGTCAGGCCCGTGACGGCCGTCGGGGGCGCCGCGTGGAACCATCCCAGCAGATCCTCATCATCACCGGCCTCTCGGGTGCGGGGAAGACCAGGGCCCTTCGGTGCTTCGAGGACCTGGGCTACTTCTGCGTCGACAACCTGATCCCGCCCCTGTTGCCACAGTTCATCGAGCTGACGCTGCCCAGGTTCGGTCAGGTGGCCGTGGTGATGGACACCCGGGGCGGTGCCTTCTTCGACGCCGTGGCGGCCAACCTGCGGACTGCCTTCGAGGCCGGGCATCAGGTTCGCGTGATCTTCCTGGAGGCTGCGGACGAGGCGCTTGTCAAGCGCTTCAGCGAGACCCGGCGTCGCCACCCGATGCTGGGAGAGGAGACCTCCTTGCTTGGAAGCATCCGGCTGGAGCGGGAGCGGCTGACGACCATCCGGGCCGAGGCTCAGGCCATCATCGACACCACCGAGCTGTCGCCGCGCCAGCTCAAGGACAAGCTCCTGTCCCTGTTCATTCAGGACGAGCAGCGGGCCTCCACGATGCAGATCACGGTCCAGAGCTTCGGCTACAAGTTCGGTCCCCCGCTCGACGCGGACCTGGTCTTCGACGTGCGCTTCCTCCCGAACCCGCATTACGACGAGCAGCTACGCCCCTACACGGGACTCGACGGCCCCGTGCGGGAGTTCGTCCTCGGCCACGCGGTGACGCGCGAGTTCCTGGGACGGTTCTCCGAGATGCTCGGCTTCCTCTTGCCCCACTACCTGGCGGAGGGCAAGACCCACCTGTCGCTGGGCATTGGCTGCACCGGCGGGCGCCACCGGAGCGTCGCCATCGCGCAACACCTGGTGCAGCACCTGCGCGAGGGCGGCTACCGCGTCGTCGAGAACCACCGGGACGTCAACCGGCAGCCGGAGTACTATGCTGTCCGCCCAAGGGATGGCGGCGAGCCCTCCTCCTTGCGCTGATCGGGGGCGGGATGGCGACCTGGCACGAGCTGCGCACGTGGGCACTGCCTGGCATGCGCATCAAGCGGTGGATCTTCACCGTGCTGGCAGGCGTGGTCGTCATGAACGCCAGCGTGGGTTGGGCTGTCTACGACTGGCTGAGCCCGGCCGATCGCGGGGGGCTGTGGGCCATCCCGCTGCTGATGCTGGGCGTGGCGGTGGTGGTGGTCGGCGTGGGCCGGCTGATGGCGCTCGTGGTCGAGGTGCTGAGGCCGGGGGCCCAGCTGGTGGATGCCGTCTACGCCAGTCGCTTGCGCAGGCGGGGGCCGAAAATCGTGGCCATCGGCGGTGGCACCGGACTGGCTACCTTGCTCCGGGGCCTGAAGGCATACTCGGACAACCTCACGGCCATCGTGACGGTGGCCGACGATGGAGGCAGCTCCGGGCGGCTGCGGCAAGAGCTTGGGGTCCTGCCGCCCGGAGACATCCGCAACTGCCTGACGGCGCTGGCGGGCGAGGAGCGCTTGCTCACGGATCTCTTCGGGTTCCGGTTCCCTGGAGACCGGGAGTTGGGGGGTCACGCCTTCGGCAACCTCTTCCTCGCGGCCCTCATCGGGGTGACGGGTGACCCGCTGCGTGCCATCCAGGCTGCCTGCCAGGTGCTTGCGGTGCGGGGGACCGTCGTGCCGACGACGGCGGAGATGATGACGCTCTACGCCCGGTTCGAGGACGGGACGGTGGTGGAGGGGGAGTCCAACATCACGGCCTGGCGCCGCCGCGTCACGGACATCTGGTGTGCCCCCGCGCGACCGGCGCCGGTGCCTGCTGCGCTGAAGGCGATCGAGGAAGCCGACCTGATCATCATGGGTCCAGGCTCCCTGTACACGAGCCTGGTGCCGCACCTTCTCGTGCCGGAGATGCGTGAGGCGCTGCGCTCCGCCCACGCCCCGTTGCTCTACGTCTGCAACGTGATGACCCAGCCGGGTGAGACCGACGCCTTCACCGTCGCCGACCACGTGCGCGTCCTCATGCGCTACGGAGGCGAAGGCCTCGTCCAGCACGTGCTCGTGAACGAGGCCCTCCCGAGCAGGCTCCGAGCCTCCTACGAGGCCCAGGGCCAGCACCCGGTGGAGATCGACTGGGACGCCCTGATGGCCATGGGCGTGCAGCCCATCCGAGGGGCGTTCCTCGAGGAAGGTGAGGTCGTCCGGCATCACGCGGGCTTGCTGGCGGCTGCCATCATGACCTGGTGGGAGGCCTGGGCTGCCCAGGAGCGTAGCTGGGTCGTTCGCAGCGCCGCATCGCAGGCGCCAGCTTCGGCGGCGCGCACGCCGTGAGCTTCTCGCGGGACGTGCGCAATCAGCTCGCCCAGGTGCCCCTGGAGCGCCCCTGTTGCCGACAGGCCCACCTGCTCGCGTTCGCGATCGTGGCTGGGTCGGAGGCTGAAGCCCTGAACGGGCAGGCCCACCTGGTGTTCCAGGTGGACAACGCGGCGATCGCTCGGCACCTGTTCAAGCTCGGGAAGGCGCTGTATGCGGCCAGCCCCCTGATCGAGACCCGGGCCGACCCCGAGCACCTGCGACCCACCGTCCACCGCGTGGCCATCCCCATCGGCCCGAGCGGGATGCTGCCCGCCACGGTGACGGTGGTGCAGCTCCAGGAGGCCATCGCGCGAAAGGTCTGCTGCCGGCGGGCGTTCCTGCGGGGGGCCTTCATGGCCGGGGGCTCTCTCGTGGCGCCGACCAAGGCTTACCACCTGGAGTTCAACGCCCCGGAGGGGGTGGCGCACTGGATTCAGGCGCTGCTGCGTCAGGAGCGTATCCCCGCGCGGTGTTACCAGCGCGCGCAGGCCGACGCCTGGACGGTCTATGTGAAGGACGGCTCCGCCATCGCCACCTTCCTCACCCAGCTGGGGGCCACGCAGGCGCTGATGCGCTGGGAGGAGGTTCGCATCGGGAAGGACCTCGTCAACACCGTGCAACGCGTCGTGAACTGTGAGACGGCCAACCTCAACCGGACGCTCACCTCGGCCCAGCGCCAGGTGGCTGAGCTCACGTGGCTGGAGCAGCAGGGGCTGCTCGACGGCCTCCCCGGGGACTGCCGGGAGGTGGCGCGGAGTCGGCTCGAGCTGCCGTTTGCCAGCCTCCTCGAACTCGGGGCGACGCTGGAGCCCCCGATGAGCAAGTCAGCCGTGAACCATCGCCTGAAGCTGCTCCACGAGGCCTACGTGGCAGCAGGCGGGCCTCCGCTGGGCTCCCCTGGCACGGCCCCGCTCGAGCCTTCGGCGGGCTGAGGCGGGTGGCGGTGGCCACCCGGTGGCGGGGAGAGCAGGCCTGGTTGCGGAATCAGGGGAAGCCGTCGTCCGTTTTAAAGTGGCCCTGGGTGGCTATAATGAGAGCGCCCGAGGTGGCGTCGAGGCCCATGGCTGTGCCTCGCCCCCTGTCTGACCCGCTCAACGGAAGAAGAGGTGCCACATGGATCTGGTTATCAAGGGCAAGAACGTGGAAGTCACCGAGTCCTTGCGGGACTATGCGGCGCAGAAGATCTCCCGCGTGGGGCGGTTCTTCGATGGCATCATCGACGCGCAGGTCGAGCTGAACGTCATCAAGAACAAGCGGGTCGCGAACAACCAGATCGTCGAGGTCACGCTGCACGTGAAGGGCGGGGTGATCCGCGGCGAGGAGGCCAAGGACAGCATGTACGCGGCGATCGACCTCGTCGCCGACAAGCTCGAGCGCCAGATCTCGCGGTTCAAGAAGACCCACGGGGGCAAGATCGATCGCACGAAGACCAGCTCTGGCGTGCTGGAGCTCGAGGAACCCGTCACCATCGTGACCCCGGAGGAGTTCGAGGTCGAAAGCGATAAGCCTCAGATCGTACGCAACAAGACCGTCACCGTCACGCCCATGGAGGCGGAGGAAGCGGTCCTGCAGATGGAACTGCTCGGGCACGATTTCTTCATCTTTCAGGAGGCGTCTTCGAACCGCCTCTCCATCGTCTACCACCGCCGTGACGGCCACTACGGGTTGATCGAGCCGGTTGTCAGCTAGCGAAGCCCTGTCCCTGCCCGAGTCCGGGGCCCCCGAGGGGGGCCCCGAGATGACCGTCATCGAGCACCTCGAGGAGCTTCGGTGGCGCATCATCAAGGCTGGCGCGGCCGTCTTGCTGGCGGCCGTGGTCGTGTTTGTCTACAACAATCCCATCATTCGCTTCCTCGAGCGCCCGCTGCACGTGTCCACGGGGCCACTCGGCCTGAAGCCCCTGGAGGCCGTGCTCATCTTCACGAGCCCTGGTGAGTACTTCTTTGCGGTGGTCAAGCTTGCCCTGCTAGGAGGGCTTTACCTCGCGTTGCCGGTGGTGCTGTATCAGGTCCTCGCCTTTGTCGGGCCGGGCCTGTTGCCCGCTGAAAGGCGCCTGGCGGTGCCCACGGTGGTGGGGGGCTTCGCGCTGTTCACGCTCGGCATGGCCTTTGCGTACTACCTGATGCTGCCGGCCGGGCTCCAGTTTCTGGTTGGCTTTGCACCCGCGGAGGTGCGGCCGATGCTGTCGATCGGCAAGTACCTGGGGTTCTCGGCCGGGCTCGTGTTTGCCACGGGCCTGGCCTTCGAGATGCCGCTGTTCCTGCTCGCTGCCTCCGCGCTGGGGGTGGTGACAAGCTACTCGCTGCGTGCCCAGCGCCGCCCGGCCATCATGATCGCCTTTGTGCTGGCGGCCCTGCTCACGCCGTCGGTCGACGTCTTCAGCCAGCTGGTGCTGGCGCTGGCGCTGTACGCCCTCTATGAAATCAGCATCGTCCTCATCCGGTTGACGGGTAAGTGAGCCTGAAGGCCGCCCGGCCCAGCGGGGAGGCGTGGCCTCCCCTCACCTTGCAGCGGCCTCGAACACCAGCACGCGTGGCTTGCTGCCGTTGTCTGTCACGAACAGGGTGCCGACGCCATCCACCGCCAGGGCCACGGGGTTGCCGATGGTCTCCTCCTGACCGTTGGCGTCGAAGGTGCTGAGCGTCAACCGAACATCGCCATCTGCCTTGACGCGCTGCAGCTTGCCCGCGTGGATCCGGTAGCTGTCCGTCGAGCCCGGCACGGCGACGCTCGTCACCACGTCGAAGCTGCCTGCCGTGGTGGTCATCAGCGTGCCGGTGTTGTCAAACGTCCAGGTAGAGCTGGGGTTCGCAGCCAGGATCCTGCCGCCCTGCACCTTCACGCGGTCCACAGAGGTGGGCAGGTTCCGGGCTCCCAACAGGCCGATGTCCTCCACGCTCTTCAGGAACCTGCCCGTGGCGATCTCGTACTTGCGCACCGAGGCAAACTTTCCGAGCAGGCCCGTGCGTCCGTTGTCCACGACGAAGAGGTTCGCGCCATCCAGCGCCAGCCCCAGCGCACCGTGCAGGCCGCCCTCGCCGATGGCGCGGACGAAGGCAGGCGTGAGCGCCGCGAGTTCCTCGGCCTTGCGCTGCGCTTCCTGCTCCGCCTCGCGCCGCGCCTTCTCCTCGGCCGCCTGCCTCGCTGCCTCAGCGGCCTCCCTGGCCTCCTCCTCGGCCCGAAGCCTGGCCTCGGCCTCCTCAGCCTTGCGCCTGGCAACGTCCTCTGCCAGCGCGGCGAGCTCCTCCGCGGTGGAGGCGACAGGGTCGGCAACCACTGGCGCCAGCGTCACGCTGGACGCCACGGGCTCGGGCACGCTGCCGGCCACCGCGTCCGCCGCGCCCGAGGCCACGGGCCCGGGGGCCAGGCCCTCGTCGGGGGAGCCGCTCGCAGGGGCGGCCGGGAGCGCTGACCCCTCGGAGAGCGCCTCGAAGGCGGTGGGCGCCAGTGGCGTCTCCGTGACGACGCCGTCGTCGAGCAACACGGGGGCCGCCACCGGCGGCGTCTTGCGGCCACAACCGGCCAGCAGCAGCGCAGCGGTGGCACCGGCCAGGATCCAAGCGTCTCGACTCAACCGCATCGGGCAGCTCCTCTGGGCCTCACGACACCCGAGCGGGTGCGTTCACCGGGTTCGTGGTGGGTTATCGGGCCGGCTCCGACGCGGGTTGCTTCCTCCGGGTTTACATCTCGCTAAAGTTCATGGAAGGTCGGGTTAACCCATCCTCCTTGGCAAGGCCTCCGGGATCGGGCATCATTGGGGGGACGCAGGGGGCCACCGAGGCGATTTGACTCACGACCGCAAGTTCTTGTTGCTGCACGACCAGGAGGTCGTCGGGTACGTGCGGCCCGGCGAGGCTGTCTCCCTGCCAACCGATCTCCACGCGGCGTGGGAAGCCTCAGGGGAGGACCTGACCCGGTTCGAGGCTGCCCTCCCTGCCGGGTACGCCCTGGTGGAGGTCGAAACCACGTCCCAGCCCGCCGAGGTGGTCTACACCCCGGAGCACGCCATGGAGCGGCGGTTCTACTACCTGTTTCGCAACGGGGACATCGTGGGGGTGCTCGACGCGGTGTTTGTCGAGGGGGAGTTTTCTCACCTGCTTCGCGAACAGGAGGTCCTCGAAGGGCTGCCTGACGGGCTCCGGGCGCTGTGGTCATCGAAGCAGGGGGACCTCGGCGGCTTCCTGTCGGCGCTGGAGGAGGAGGAGCGGCGGTTCAACTACCTCGAGGCGCTTCCCGAGGAGCCTGAGGAGGAACTGGCGACCGAGATGCAAGCCGATCGTGAGGCGATCGCCCGGCACTGGGAGCGGGGCCTCAAGGCGCGGGATCGCTTCCTTTTTGTGCGGGCGTTGCGCGAGCTCGAGATGGCCGCAGCGCTCTGGGACAAGTACGCGATGGTGGATCTGCTGGCGGAGCTTTGCAACGAGATGGGCAACATCTTCGT
>JAYKHL010000091.1:0-8306 GCA_035284865.1 Candidatus Sericytochromatia bacterium
CCCCCCACCCCGAAGGTCGTCCGCTACCTCGGTCGCAAGACCTTCGAGGGCACGGTGGCCTCTGCGCAGCTCACCGACCTCCTCGACGAACTCGGCAGCGTCGTGCGCCAGGCCCCCAACGCGCGCCTGCGCCTGCGGCTGGAGATCGAGGGCGAGTGCGCGGCGGGCTTCCCCGAGCACCTGGTCCGGGCGCTGCGGGAAAACTCGAAGGTGTTGCAGGTGGAGGCGGAACTGGACGAGGCGTGAGGGGCGGGTACACGCGGCGGAGGCCCTCATCCCCGCTGCCGCGGACCTTCTCCCTGGGGGAGAAGGGAGCTGTGGCCGCCGCTCTCAGCCCGGCTTCCGCCGTCCCTTCCGCGCCTTGGGCAGCGCCCCCAGCCAGGCCGTCAGGTCCTCGGGCTGCGTGAAGTCCAGCAGCGCCTCCCCCAGATCCTCCAGCTGCTCCGTCGTCAGCCCCTCCAGCCGGGCCTGCGCCTCAGCGCCCGGCAGGCCGACGCGGCGGCCGAGCATGCGGAGGACGAGGCGGAGGGCTTCTTGCTGGCGGCCCGCCGTTTCGCCGAGCGCCAGGCCCTGCGCGCGGCCTTCCGCGCGCAGCTCCTCGACGTAGGCCTTCACCTGCGGGTAGTACTCGATGGGGTCGAACTTCATCTGGACCTCCGGCAGCGCCCGGAAGCGCGCATCGAGCGCGGCTCCCAGGTATCTAGTGTAGGTGAGGATGGGAGCCCCGGGCAAGCCCTTCAGGGCTTCCAGGGCCAGGTCGAGCAGGGGCAGGTGGTCGGGGTCGCGGCAGTGGGCCACGGCGGCCAGGATGGCCAGGTGGGGGTTGGCGGAAGCCACCTCGGGGGCCGCGATGGGTGGCAGGTCGGTGGCGCCGACGATCAGGGGCCGGATCAGCCCGAGGGAGCCGAAAGGGAAAGGCGCTCGGGCCCAGGCGGCGACGGCGGGTTCCGGGGCCAGGACGACGAGGTCCACGGGCACGCGATGCCGAAGCTGAAGCGCGGCGGCATAGAACGGCCAGCTGAGGTGCTTGGCGTCGTCCCGCCGGAGCTGCACCTCCAGCAGCACCACCCGCGTCACGGGCTCCCCCAGCGTCACGACCAGGTCCGCCCGCCACTCGACGGGCACCGCATCCACCAACCCGGCCTCGACGACGCGGGCCGGGCTGGTCGGGGGGACCTCCACCCCGTGCAGCCGCAGCAGGTCCGCCACGAGCTGCGGGGCTTCGCGGCAGACGTCGACCAGGTACTCGTGGCGGGGGGAGGGCACGCCTTCCCATCACCCGAGCCCCCTTCAGGCTGACCGTTCGGGGGCCGTCACGGCGGGCGACCCTCACGAACAGCCAGCAGACGCCCCCACCAAAAAGCCCCCCGCCAACCGGCGGGGGGCCCAGGCGCACGAGGCTCAGACGGCAGCCGCCAGCCCGAGCTTGGCCTTGAGGTTCTCGTCGATCTTGGCGAGGAACTCCTGGGTCGTGAGCCAGGGCTGGTCCTTGCTGATGAGGATCGCGAGGTCCTTGGTCATGTGGCCCGCCTCGACGGTCTCGACGCAGACCTGCTCGAGCGTCGTCGCGAACTTGGCGAGCTCCGGCGTGTCGTCGAACTGCGCGCGGTAGTAGAGGCCGCGGGTCCAGGCGAAGATGGAGGCGATCGGGTTGGTCGAGGTCGCCTTGCCCTTCTGGTGCTCGCGGTAGTGCCGCGTGACGGTGCCGTGGGCCGCCTCGGACTCGACGGTCTTGCCGTCGGGGCTCAGCAGCACCGAGGTCATCAGGCCCAATGAGCCGAAGCCCTGCGCCACCGTGTCCGACTGGACGTCGCCGTCGTAGTTCTTGCAGGCCCACACGAAGCCGCCCTCCCACTTGAGGGCCGCCGCCACCATGTCGTCGATGAGGCGGTGCTCGTAGGTGAGACCGAGGGCATCGTAGCGGCCCTTGAACTCCGCGTCGAAGACCTCCTGGAAGATGTCCTTGAAGCGGCCGTCGTAGGCCTTCAGGATGGTGTTCTTCGTGGACAGGTAGACGGGCCACTTCTTCTGCAGGCCGTAGTTGAACGAGGCCCGCGCGAAGCCGCGGATCGAGTCGTCGTAGTTGTACATCCCCATCGCGATGCCGGACCCGGGGAACTTCGTGATCTCCCGCTCGATCACCTGCCCGTCTTCGCCCACGAACTTGATGGAGAGCGTGCCGGCCCCGGGCACCTTGAAGTCGGTGGCGCGGTACTGGTCGCCATGGGCGTGGCGGCCGATGACGATCGGCTTGGTCCAGCCCGGCACCAGGCGGGGCACGTTGCTGCAGATGATCGGCTCGCGGAACACGGTGCCGTCGAGGATGTTGCGGATCGTGCCGTTGGGCGATTTCCACATCTGCTTGAGGTTAAACTCCTTCACGCGCGCCTCATCCGGCGTGATGGTCGCGCACTTCACGCCGACGCCGTGCTGCTTGATGGCGTTCGCCGCGTCGATGGTCACCTGGTCGTTCGTCGCGTCCCGGTGCTCGATGCCGAGGTCGAAGTACTTCAGCTCGAGGTCGAGGTAGGGCAGGATCAGCTGCTCGCGGATGAACTGCCAGATGATGCGCGTCATCTCGTCGCCATCGAGCTCGACGACGGGGTTGACGACCTTGATTTTCTGCATGGGCGTGGTCTCCAAATCCAGAGGGTGTTCGATTGTACACCTCCCCGTCGTGGCCGGGTGGCGAGGGGGCGATGGTGGTATGATGGGGGCACTATGCGCCTGACCTCGACCGCCCGCCGCCTCGCCCTGACCCCGCTGCTTGCGCTTGCGACCGTCTCGACGGGCTGCTCGGCCCTCACGGGGGGCATCGGCAACGACCAGGTCAGCGGGGGCGGCCGCCCGACGGGCTTCGTTTACACCACCCTCTACAACAAGGGGGCCGTGCTCGAGATCAACGCCGTCCAGTCGCGCGTGGAGAAAGACCCCATCCTGGTCGGCAACGGGCCCCGTGGCCTCACGATGGATCCTCGCGGCCGCCAGCTGTTCCTCTATGTCGTCTGCGAACTGGGCAACACCGTGGCCGTGGTCGACCGCCGCAACCGCCTGGTGAACCGCACCATCTCGGTTGGCACGCGGCCCTATGCGATGGCGATTGCCCCCACCGGCACCAAGGGCTTCGTCACCAACACGGAGGACGACACCGTCAGCGTCATCGACATCCCCACCAACACGGTGGTGCAGACCCTCTCGCTGAACATGCCGGACGTCAACACCGGGCTGCCCGGCCAGACGCCCACCCAGCGCAGGCTGCGCCCGAAGGGCATCGCCACCAACGCGACCGGGTCCGCCGTCTACGTCGCGTGCGAGGGCGGGGCGCTGGTCATCCTGCAAGGCAACCCGGGGGCCACCACCCCGTCGCAGGGCGGCACGGTGGGTCAGATCGCTTCCTACAGTGCGGTCCGGACCGTGCCGCTGGTCGGCTCCGTGGCCCCCCTGAACGTGGCCGTTGCCACCAGCTCGCAGGGGGGGGACACCGTGTACGTCACGGACCCGCGCGCCAACCGGCTGTTCCTGCTCAACAGCGCGAGCGCGGCTGCGCAGGCCGAGGTTCGGGACATCCAGGGCTCTCCGTACGACGTGGCCGTCGGGCGCAACGCCGCTGGCAACCCGGACAGCGTCTACGTGACGCTGGAGTCGCGCGATGCGCTTCAGACCTTCGGGCTGGACCTCTCGCCGCGGGACACGGCCTACCGGGTGGAGGGCCGCCAGCCGCAGGCTGTGGAGGTCTCCTCGCTGGGCACCGAGGTGTACGTGGCGCTGGCGGGCAGCAACAACGTGGCCGTCTTCAACCGCCTCAATGCCGGGCTCGGGCTGCCTGCCGTGTTTAACCTGCAGCAGCTCGACCCCTCGTTCATCGCGCCCACGGGGGATCTCGCCCTCGGCGGCTTCCTGTTCAACTAGACGGAGCACGATTGCATGTCTGCCAGGGTCGGGGTGGTCAACCTCGGGTGTGCCAAGAACCTTGTTGATACGGAAATCATGATGGGCCTGCTGGGGCAGGCCGGCTTCCGGCTGGTGCCCGAGACGGACGAGGCGGACGTGGTGCTCGTCAACACGTGTGGCTTCCTGCTCAGCGCCCAGCAGGAGAGCGCCCGCCAGATCCTCGAGCTGGCGCAGGGCGGGGAGCGCAAGATTGTCGTGGCCGGCTGCATGGTCCAGCGGCATCGCGAGGAGGTGCTCGAGGCCCTGCCCGAGATCTCAGCAGCCATCGGCTCCGGAGACCTCAAGTCGATCGTGCGCGTGGTGGAGCGGGTGCTCGACGGCGAACGCTTCTCCGAGATCTCCGAGAAGCCCACCTATGCCTACGACGAGGTGCTGCCGCGGCTGCAGACGGGCCTCGGCCCCAGCGCCTACCTCAAGATCTCGGAGGGCTGCGATCACCGCTGTGCCTTCTGCATCATCCCGCAGCTGCGCGGCGGCCACCGCTCGCGCCCGATCGAGACGATCGTGGCCGAGGCCGAGCAGCTCGTCGCAGGTGGCACGCGCGAGGTGGTGCTGATTGCGCAGGACAGCACGCGCTACGGGCTGGACCTCTACAGCCGTGCGGCCCTGCCCGAACTGCTTGAGGCCCTGAATGGCGTGGAGGGGCTGGCCTGGATCCGCATCCACTACGCCTACCCGATGTATGTGAATGACGCCCTGTTCAAGGCCATGCGGGAGCTGCCCAAGGTGCTGCCCTACATGGACATCCCCCTGCAGCACAGCCACCCGGACGTGCTGCGCCGCATGCGGCGCCCGACGAACGAGCCCGTGGGCGACCTCGTGGCCCGCATCCGGGCGGGCGTGCCGGGCATCGCGCTGCGCACCAGCTTCATCGTGGGGTTTCCGGGGGAGACGGAGGAGGAGTTCGCGCACCTCGTGGACTTCGTCCAGACGCAACGCCTGGATCACGTGGGCGTGTTCGTCTTCTCGCCCGAGGAGGGCACGCCCTCCCACGAGATGAAGGGCCGGGTGCCCAAGAAGCTCGCCCAGAAGCGCCGCTCCACCCTGATGGCCGTGCAGCAGGGCGTCTCCCAGTCCATCCACGACGGGCTGGTGGGCCACGACCTCACGATGCTGGTCGAGGCGACGGAGGCCCGCACGGGCATCCTGATTGGCCGCACCTTCCGCGACGCGCCCGACGTGGACGGCACCATGTTCGCCCGCTGCGCAGACCCCGACGTCGAGCCGGGAGATCTGGTGATGGTGCGCGTCACCGAGGCCAAGCCCTATGACCTGCATGGCGAGGTCGTGGGCACGGCCGTGATGGTATGAACTGGCCCAACCTCGTCACCTTCAGCCGGCTGGCGCTGGCGGTGCCTTGCCTGGCGCTGCTGGAGCGGCCGGGGTCAGAGGCCTGGGCCCTCGGGCTGTTCGTCGTGGCCTCCCTGACGGACTGGGTCGACGGCTACCTGGCCCGTCGCCTGAACCAGACGACGGAGCTGGGGCAGCTGATGGACCCGCTGGTCGACAAGCTGCTGGTCACGGGGGCGCTGGTGGCCCTGACGGCGCGGGGCATCGTCCCTGCCTGGAGCGTCACGGCGATCCTCTTCCGCGAGTTCCTCGTCACGGGGCTGCGGGCGCTGGAGGCCGCCCGGGGGGTGATCGTGCCCGCCGGCTGGCTGGGCAAGGTCAAGGCCGCGGTGCAGATGGTCGCCATCATTGCGCTGATCGGGTGCCTCGATGGGACGGGGCGCGCCCTCAGGCCTGACGCGCTGGCGTCGGTGGCGATGGCGGGGTACTGGCTCGCCGTCGTGCTGACCGTTGCCTCGGGGCTGCAGTACGGCTGGGCGGCGCGGCGGCTCCTGAAGGTCCCGGCAGGCAGCTGACCAGGCCGGGTGGCCTGAGGCGCCCTCGTGGGGCCCTGGCCGGCCCTCCTCACGTCGGGGCCAGGGGGCCGGATGACGGGGGGACGCTGCGGGGCTGGAGGCGCTCTCGCAACCCCTGCAGCCAGCCCTTGGCCCGGGTGAGCAGTGCGTCCACCTGGGCCTGGTGGCGCAGGAGGTACACGAGGCGGTCCCACCAGCCCTCCGGAAGGGTCTCGGCCGGCACGGCCTCCAGCGGGGCCTCGGAGTCGGCCACGAAGCCCTGCGGGGCGACCTCGTACCGCAGCTTGAGCCCGTCGTAGCGCCGGGGGCGGGTCCGCTCCAGGCGCTCCAGCGTCGCCGCGTCCCGCACCACCACCACAAGGCGGCGCGGGTTGTTCGTCTGGGTCAGGTAGGTGCCCAGCACCCCGGGCTCGGAGCGAAGCTCCGCAGCGAGGCGTCGGTGGGCGCTCGTGGCCGCCAGGACCTCCGCGGCGTCGGGGGGAAGCGGTTTTTTGAGGCCCGGGGGATCCGCACACCCGGCCAGCGCCAGGAGCAGGAACCCTTGGAGCAGGACGCGGAGCGGCACGTTATCGACTCGTGGCTTGGGGAATGATGGGGGTGACGGATGCACCGAGCGTGGGCCACAAGGGTCCCGCTGGCCTCCATTCTAAACCCTTGGGGAGCCAGGCGACGAGTTGGCGGGACTGTCCGGACGCTTGAAACCGCACGCGACGAGGCGGCAGCCCGCCCCCCTGGGGATGGCGCTGCCCTCGGGGCGCGACGCGATCACCAGTCTCGGGCTCGCCGTCCTGCTTGCGGCCTTCTGCCACACGGTCGTCGCTGAGGCTCGCTTCATTCCCTCGGCGTCGATGGCGCCAACCCTGACGGTGGGGGATCGGCTGGTCATCGAGAAGGTGACCTACCACCTGCACACCCCACGCCGGGGTGACATCGTGGTCTTCCGCCCGCCGATCCCGGCCATCCAGGGCCAAATCGGGCTCGACCCCAGCGTGCCCTGGATCAAACGCGTGGTGGGCCTGCCGGGCGACAGGCTGGCGCTGGCGGCGGGCCGGGTCTACCTCAACGGCCGGCGGTTGCCGGAGCCGTATGTGCTGGGTGCGGCTGCCAGCTACACCCTTCACGAGAGAATGGTGCCCCCTGGCAGCGTGTTCGTGCTGGGGGACAACCGCAACCACAGCATCGACAGCGCCACCTGGGGGCCACTGCCGATGCAGAACATCATCGGGCGGGCCAGCTTCCGGTTCTGGCCGCCGGCCCGGTTCGGGGTGCTCGGTGCCCCCTCACATTCCATCGAGGTGGCGCGTGGCGCACGCGGGCTCTGGTAAAACCGCTTCAGCGGCGGTGGCCCGGCCGGCCAGCCGGCTGGAAATCACCCTTGGCGCGGAACGTGATCCGGCCCCGGGTCAAATCGTACGGAGACAGCTCCACCTTCACGCGGTCGCCGAGCAGCACCTTGATGCGGAACCGGCGCATGCGGCCTGCCAGGTGTCCAAGGACCTCGTGCCCGTTGTCCAGCGTGATGCGGAACATCCCGTTCGACAGGGCCTCCGCGATGGTGCCATCCATTTCCAGAACGTCTTCTTTGAGCAAACGAGCTTCTCCTTGCTGGGGGGGCGGCTGCGCGCCGCCTCCTGGCGACCCCAACAGCGCTGGAATCAAGGTACCACGGGCGACTCCGAACCTCAAGGCACCTGCGACGGTCGTCCCTGGCGGCCCTGCACGATGACGCCGCGGCGCAGGGTGCCTGCTGGCCTCCTGCGGGCCGGAGGGCTGGCCTGGCTGGCGGTCGCCACGGCAGCGTGCGTTCCCGTCCCGTCGGCGGCGGTGGAGAGCGGCCCGTGGGAGGCTGGCCTGCTCGCCAGCGGGTTCGGGCCCCTCACGGCCGACCTCGTGCAGCGGCTTGGCCGGGCGCCTGGGCTGGGGCCTCGGTCGCTGGCCGCCACGGGCATCCGGCTCGGGTGGGCCGCGCCCGAGGGGCATCAGTCTGGCAACTGGGCCTTCGACGTGGTGGTCGGGGAGCCTCCCCAGGCCACGGGCGGCGGGCCAGGCTCCTCGGGTGCCTTGCTGGCTCGCGCCCTGCCGCCCACCACGGAGGCCTTCGAGGCCGCGCTCGAGGCACGGGTTCTCCCCCTGCTGGGCGGCTGGGCTCCGGACGCCCGGCGGGTCGACACGCCCGATCCGGGCAGCGGAGGGCCGGCCGTTTTCGTCTCGGCTGCCCGGCGGGAGACCCTTTCCGTGTACCTGGGGGCCGAGGGGGGGGGCTGCCTGCGCGTGGGCTGGACGGAGGGGCCGGCCGTGGCAGAGGCGACGGTTGGCGCCACCCAGGCTCTGGTTGCCCTCGAGGAGGCCCTGGCCGCGGGAGGGGCCAGCGAGGAGGCCGCGACCGGGGTGGACGCCTTCACGGGCGTGCCCTTCGTGAACCCCGTGGGGCTGCCCGCGGGGTGCCTCACGCTCCGCGCGCGCGCGGGGGCTGAGCCTCGGATCGCGCCG
>JAYKHL010000092.1:0-7337 GCA_035284865.1 Candidatus Sericytochromatia bacterium
AGCAACCCACGTGATCCACAACGTCCTCATCATTGGAGCCGGCCCGGCAGGCTACACGGCTGCCATCTATGCCGCCCGCGCCAACCTGTCACCGGTCATGTTCGAAGGCCCCCAGCCCGGGGGGCAGCTGATGATCACCACGGACGTGGAGAACTACCCCGGCTTTCCCGACGCGATGACCGGCCCCGAGCTGATGCAGCGGTTCCGGGCGCAGGCCGCTCGGTTTGGCACGACCCTCATCTCGGACCTGGCGACCCGCGTGGATTTCTCGCGCCGGCCGTTCTCGGTGTGGGACAGCAAGGGCCAGGAGCACCGGGCGCAGGCCATCATCGTCGCCACGGGCGCCAGCGCCCTCTGGCTGGGGCTGGAGTCCGAAAGCCGCATGCAGGGGCGGGGCGTCTCAGCCTGTGCCACCTGTGACGGCTTCTTCTTTCGCGGCAAGGAGGTCGCTGTCGTCGGCGGCGGGGACACGGCCATGGAGGAGGCCAACTACCTCGCGCAGATGTGCAGCAAGGTGACGGTCATCCACCGCAGGGACCAGCTGCGCGCCAGCAAGATCATGCAGCAACGCGCCTTCGACAACCCGAAAATCGCGTTCCGCTGGAACAGCACGGTCGAGGAGATCCTCGGCGAGGACCTCGTCACCGGGGTGCGGCTGAGGGACACCGCGACGGGAGCCACCAGCGAGCTGCCGGTGCAAGGCGTGTTCATCGCCATCGGGCACAAGCCCACCACCTCCCTCTTCGAGGGCCAGCTGGACGTGGACGCCACCGGGTACATCCAGGTGGCCCCCGGCACCACACGGACGAGCGTGGAGGGGGTCTTCGCCGCCGGGGACGTGGCTGACTCCGTGTACCGACAAGCCGTCACGGCCGCGGGCACGGGCTGCATGGCGGCGATCGACGCCGAGCGCTGGCTTGCGGCCAACGTCCCCGCTGCCGGGGGGGGCTGACCCGGGTCGCTCCCCCGCGCAACCCGCGCCAGGGACGCCTCTCGGGCTCCCGGGGGCCGCCCCGTGGCGCGGCGGGAGGCGGGGCACGCTCCCACCCGCCGCCCCGGCCCAGAGGCCGCGTTGACGCGGGCCTCTCGATCCCCTATCATCTGGGCCTGGTTTAGGGGCGTAGCCAAGTGGTAAGGCACCTGGTTTTGGTCCAGGCATTCCTAGGTTCGAGTCCTAGCGCCCCTGCTTGCCGCAGCCTCCGTGCACGCCCTTTGGCGGGTGCGGAGGTTTTTCCGTCAGCTTCTGGACCCGGCTCTGATGCTCGACCCCCTGACCCTGCTGGGCCTCGCCGTGGGCCTGGCGATGGACGCCTTCGCGGTGTCCATCGCCCTGGGCATCTCATTGCCCCGCGTCCGCACCAACCAGGCGCTGCGACTGGCGCTGGCCTTCGGCGGCTTCCAGTTCCTGATGCCCGTGGTGGGATACCTGGCCGGCAAGAGCTTCGCTGACCAGGCGTGGGTGGAGGCCTATGACCACTGGATCGCGTTCGGGCTGCTCGCGGGCCTCGGCCTGAAGATGATCCGGGACGCCAGGCTGGCCGACGGAGGTGAGCCGCCGGCCAGCGAGGACCCCACCAAGAGCCCTCGGCTGGTGCTGCTCGCGATCGCCACGAGCCTGGATGCCCTGGCCGTCGGGCTGAGCCTCGCCCTGCTGCGGGTCACCATCCTGTTGCCCAGCTCCGTCATCGGGCTCACGGCCGCGGCCTTCGCGGTGGTCGGCGTGCACCTCGGCCACCGCTTCGGGAGCCACCTCGAGAAGCGCGCCGAGGTCATCGGGGGCCTGGCCCTGATCGCCATCGGCCTGCGGATCCTGCTGGAGCACCTGGCGGCCCCCTCGGCGTGAAGCCCTGGGACGGGGCAATCCCCGCTTGCGGCGGCGAACGAGGTGCTATACTTGGGGCGAGCCGGCGGCGGCAGCCTCTGTTGCGTGCGGCGTGGCGGCGGGCGCGAGGAGGAAGGGCGGGCGATGAGCCAGGCGTTGGTGGCGGTCGTGATGGCCGCGGGCAAGGGCACGCGGATGAAGTCCGACCGCCCGAAGGTCCTGCACGAGATCGCGGGGGAGAGCCTGCTCGGGCACGTCCTTCACACGCTGGGCGAATTGCCCCTGGCCGGCATCCACGTCATTGTGGGCCACGGCGCCGACCAGGTGCGCGCGGCGCTGCCGACGGGCACGCAGGCCGTGGAGCAACGCGAGCAACTCGGCACGGGGCACGCCGTGGACCAGGTGACGCCTCACCTGACGGGCTACGAGGGCGACGTGCTGATCCTCTCCGGCGATGTGCCGCTGCTGTCGGTCGAGACGCTGGCGGCGATGCAGGCCTTGCACCAGCGCGAGGGCGCCGCGGTGACCATGCTGGCTGCGGAGCTCGCGGATCCCACGGGCTACGGCCGCGTGTTGCGGGACGGCGAGGGCCGCGTGCAGGGCATTGTAGAGCAGAAAGACGCGTCACCGGCGCAACTGGCCGTGCGCGAGGTCAACCTGGGAACCTACCTGGCCCGGTGGCCGGTGCTCCGGGAGGCGCTGGCGACCCTCACGCCGAACAACGCGCAGGGCGAGTACTACCTCACAGACGCCATCGCCCGGGTGGCACAGGCGGGTCATCCGGTTGCCTGTCACGTCACCGCCGACCCCCTCGAAGGTGAGGGCGTGAACACCCGGGCCCAGCTCGCCCGCCTGCAGGCCGCCTACCAGGTCCGCACGGCCGAGCGCTGGACGGCTGCCGGGGTCACCATCGTCTCGCCGACCACCACCATCGTGGGCCCCCGCGTCGTGCTGGGCCGCGACACCGTGCTGGAGCCCGGCGCCATCCTGCTCGGCGGAACCGTGGTGGGCGAGCGCTGCCTGATCGGGGCCTACAGCCAGCTGCGGAACGTGCGGTGTGGCGACGACGTCGAGATCCTCTGTTCCTACCTCACCGACGCGGCCGTGGGGGACGGCTCCGTGATTGGCCCCTATGCGCACCTGCGCCAGGGAGCCACGCTCGGTCGGAAGGTCCGGCTGGGCAACTTCGTCGAAGTCAAGAAGTCGACGCTGGGCGACGGCGCCAAGGCGGCTCACCTGGCCTACCTGGGCGATGCCAGCGTCGGCCGGGAGGTCAACATCGGGTGCGGCGTCATCACCGTCAACTACGATGGCAAGAAGAAGTCGCAGACCATCATCGAGGACCGTGCCTTCGTGGGCAGCAACTCGAACCTCGTCGCGCCCGTCACGGTCGGAGAGGAAGGCTACGTCGCCGCAGGGTCGACCATCACGGCCGACGTGCCCGCCGGCGCCCTCGCTGTCGGGCGCGGGAGGCAGGTCAACAAGGACGGTTGGGTCGCGAAACGCCGGCAGGCGGCCTCCCAGGCCTGACGGCGAGGCGGTCTTGCAGCACCGACAGGAGGGGATTCCGATGAGCACCGCAACCCAGGTCGAACTGCCGGACAACCTCGTCATCCGCCGGGACATCAAGCTGTTCAGCGGCTCCGCAAGTCCCGCCCTGGCCCAGGAGATCGCCGACTACCTCGGCGTGCGGCTGGGTGGCATGAAAATCGCCAACTTCTCGGATGGCGAGATTTACGTGCAGATCCAGGAAAGCGTCCGCGGCGACGATGTGTTCATCGTGCAGCCCGTCTGCCACCCCGTGAACTACCATCTGATGGAGCTGCTGATCATGCTGGACGCCTTCAAGCGGGCCTCTGCCCGCCAGGTGACCGCCGTGGTGCCCTACTACGCCTACGCCCGGCAGGACCGCAAGGCCCACGGGCGGGAGGCCATCAGCGCCAAGCTGGTGGCAGACCTCCTGACGACGGCCGGCGCCGACCGCGTCCTCGCCATGGACCTCCACACACCGCAGATCCAGGGGTTCTTCGACATCCTTGTGGATCACCTGTTCGCCTCGCCCGTCATCGTGGAGTACCTGCTCGGCAAGGACCTGGCCGATCCCGTGGTGGTCTCCCCGGATGTGGGGGGCGTGGCGCGGGCGCGGGCCTTCGCCAAGAAGCTTGACTGTCCGATTGCGATCATCGACAAGCGCCGCACCGGCCACAACCAGGCTGAGGTCATGCATGTCATCGGCGAGGTCAAGGGACGGACGGCCATCATGGTGGACGACATGGTCGACACGGCGGGCACCCTCGTGGCAGGCGCCGCGCTGCTGGCCCGCGAGGGGGCCAGCGCCGTCTACGCGGCCTGCACCCACGGCATCCTGTCGGGTCCGGCCGTCGAGCGGGTTCGCACCTCGAACCTGGTGGAGCTCATCGTCACGAACTCCATCCCGCTGCCTCCCGAGAAGCAGTTGCAGAACATCATCCAGCTGAGCGTGGCCCCCGTGCTCGGGGAGGCCATCATCCGCATCCACGAGGACACCTCGGTGTCGACCCTCTTCGAGTGAGCGTCTGGCCATGAAGCTGGTCGTGGGCCTCGGCAACCCCGGAGCCACCTACGCGGACACCCGGCACAACGTGGGCTGGTTGGTGCTGGACCGTCTCGCCGAGGCCCTCTCCGCGGCGCCCTACCGGACCGACAGGCGCCACCGGGCCGAGGTCACCGAGGCCCGAATTGGCGCACGGAGGCTGCTGCTGGTGAAGCCTCAGACCTACATGAACCTCTCCGGGGAGAGCGTGGGGGCGCTCATGCGCTTCTGGAAGCTGATGCCCCGGGACGTGCTGGTCGTGTACGACGACCTCGCCTTGCCGCTCGGCACGGTCCGCATCCGGCCCGATGGCTCGGCGGGCGGGCACAACGGCATCAAGTCCTTGCTGTCCCACCTGGGGACGGCCTCCTTCGACCGGGTTCGGGTGGGCATCGGCCCCCAGCCCCCCGGGGTCAAGAGCGAGGTGTTCGTCCTCGGGCGCTGGAGCCCCGCTGAGCGGCTCCTGCTGCCCGAGGCCGTGTCGCTGGGCCTCGCGGCCACGCGCGGCGTGATCGAGGAGGGCGTGGAGTGGGCGATGTGTCGCTTCAACGGCACCACCCGGCCGGCACCGGGGGGGGGATCGCGCGAACGGGGGGAGCAGTAGTACAATAACGCCCGGTTTCTCGGTCGGGCCTCCGAGGCCCGCCCTGGACAGGTCCTGAGAGCCCCCCTCTCCCTTGCCACCACGCAGCCATGAACCGTCGCCACTTCATCCTTTGGCTGGGCTCTGTGGGCCTGGCCACCGCTGCCGGAGCCCTCTTCGGTCAGGGGCGCGCCTCTCAGGCAGCAACGCTATCGCTGCCCACGGCGCCGCGCTCTCGGCGCCCCCCGGCCCAGCCGACAGAGCCCCAAGCCCCACTCGCGCTCGTGTATGACCGGGACTACCTGCTGTACGAGGGCCCCCGGGTCGGCACCGTCGGCGAGACCCCCACGCGCCTGCAGGCCATCGTCGAGCGCCTGACGCAGGTCGGCGTGAAGGTGGAGACGCACCCGGTCGAGGAGGCCACGCTGGAGCAACTCAAGCGGGCCCACGCCCCGCGTTACATCCAGTACATCCGCAAGGCGGCGTACCTGCCGCAAGACGAGGTGGCCCTGATCCGCCGGGTAGAGCGGCGGCTGGTGTCCCGACCCGTTGGCGTTGGCGCCCTCGCCAGCCCCTCTCCTGAGACGCAGGCACCCTCGGTCGCGCCCAGCCCCCGGTTCGAGCACGTCGTGCGTTATGTGAAGGCGCCGGCAGACGCCCCTCGGCTGTCCAGGATTGCCCCGTTCAAGGCCGCAGCCCTCGGGGCGGGGGGGGCCGTGCGTGCCGTCGACGAGGTGATGAAGGGACGAGCCCGGGCGGGCTTTGCGCTGATCAGGCCACCCGGGCACCATGCCCGCCGGGCCCGGAACATGGGGTTCTGCATCTTCAACAACGCTGCCGTGGCGGCCCGCCACGCCCAGCAGACCTATGACGCTCGCCGGGTGCTGATCGTGGACTGGGACGTCCACCACGGCAATGGCACGCAGGAGATCTTCTACAACGACCCGACGGTGCTGTACTTCAGCACCCACCAGGAAGGCATCTACCCGAAGCGCACGGGGCGCATCGGCGAGGTGGGGGCCGGCAGGGGCACAGGCTACAACGTCAACGTCCCCCTGCCTCCCGGGACCAACGATGAAGGCTTCCTTCAGACCTACCGCGAGCTGCTGGTGCCGATTGCCCGCGCCTTCAAGCCTGACCTCATCATCGTGTCGGCCGGTCAAGACGCCCACCAGGACGACTTCGTGGCGCGGATGCGGATGACGGAACGGGGCTTTGCGCGCCTCACCCAGCTCGTGCAGGGGTTGGCGGCCGAGCTCTGTGAAAACCGGCTCGTCCTGGTGCTCGAGGGGGGGTACAACCCTCGCTCCGCCGCCCGGTCGGTCGAGTCCATCTGTCGCGTGCTGCAAGGGCCCCTCCCTCCTGAGCTCGAGCTCGCACCCGCCGGGCGCCTGCCCGCGGGCCTGGCGGCACGCATCGCGGCCGTCAAGTCCGCCCACCTGGGCCACTGGCCGGCCCTCGCACGCTCGGGCCACGGCGCATGAGCCAACGCGAGCCACCCGGAGACGCGGGCAAGCACCGGGTGCGCGTCGCGGACCAGGCCAAGATCATCGGGGCCTTCGTGAAGGCCTTTGGTGAGGCCTTCCGAGCGAGGCGGGCGCAGCGTCACAGCGTGACCGCTCAGCTGCAGGAGACCCCACCCGGGACCTCCAGGCTGTGGGCCCGCCATGCCCGGCTGCTGATGGAGGAAGACATCGCGCTGCTGATGGACGACCTCGAGGCTCGCCTGGAGGCCCGGGATCCCCTCTCACCCCTGATCCCCGAGCGCACGGAGGCCTACCGGTTCGTGATCCACCGGGGCAGGATGGCGATGGACGGGCCGAGCATCTCGGCCGTGATGAACCGCCACGCCTATCCCCCCGGTGTCGCCGCGCCGCTGCACGAGATCCGCGTGACCCTGCCGTCCGGCACCGTCCAGTTCGAGGCGACACTGCGGGTGGGCGGCTTCTTCAAGGTGCCCATCCAAATGGTGTTCGCGCCGGCCGCGACGATGGATGGGCAGATCGCGCTGTCTCCCCTGGAGGTGCGGGCCCAGGGCGTGCCCATCGATCGCCTGATGGGCTTGCTCGGGCTGGAACTGGGACGCTTCGTGCCCGCCGGAGGCAAGATCCGGGTGGTGGATGGCACCTTCCGCATCGACCCGGTGGCCATGATGCCCGCGCCGGAGACCAGCGGCCGCCTCGTGGAGGTGCGGGTCCAGGGCGACCACCTGGTGATGCGGTACGAGGATGGCAGCGCCGCCGAGGACCCTGCATTGGCCGAGCCTGAGGCGGAGTCCTACATTGCCCTGATCGGCCACGACCTGCTCGTCGGCAAGGTGATGATGCGGGACGTTTGCCTGCAGATGGTGCCCCTCGACC
>JAYKHL010000093.1:0-9735 GCA_035284865.1 Candidatus Sericytochromatia bacterium
CCTCGTGCGAGATGGCCACATTGCGTTCGTAAAGGAAACCGGGGATATCGTTGTCACCGTCGCGGCGCCGCTGGCTGAGCAACCCAGACAAACGATAGCCACGGCCCGAGAGTGGGACGCCATCGAGCGCCACATCGGGTTGGCGTGGAGCGAAACCGAGCGGGGGCGGCTGTTGGCCCGGTTCGAGGCGAGGCACAGGCCGCACCTGGGGGGCTACCGCATCCTCGCCTTGGTGGGGCACTTCGAGCCCATCGCCCGGCGGTACTTCGAGCGGCACGGCTACGTCTGTCCCTTCCTCGAGGGCGGGGCCTGCAGCATCTACCCGGTGCGCCCCGTGGCGTGCCGGATGTATGGTCACTTCGCCACCCGCGGTCGCTGGCAGCCCCGCCGGGGCCTCTACGGGTGCAGGCTGCAGGCGGATTACCATGAAACGCGGCTGCGCGACGGCCGCCCCCAGCTGCCGGATGCCGAGGCGGTCTGGCGCCGGGCGCGGGCCCTGACGCACGAGCCCCGTTGGCGCTGGCACCGACGCCCACGCTTGCTGCCAGCCTGGATCGCGGTCAGGCTCGCCGAGGGGGCGCGGGTCACGCCCGCCGGCAGCCAGGCGCCATGACCGGGCTGCGGCGCCGCCGCCGGGCCCTTGGGGCCCTCGGGCTCGTCCTCACGCTGGCCTGCGGTGGCCTGGCCGGGGCGTCCTGGTGGCACCGCCGGTCGACCTCCGCCGCGCTCTCCCCCCCAGCGGTGCCGACTGACGCAGCGGCCCGCATCCTGCCGCTGATTCTGCCCGACTACCCGGAGACGCTGCCCTGGCTGGCGTGCCGCACGGGACACGTTCGGGCCGTCGAGGGACGGATCGATGCCGTCGCAGCTGTCAGCGAAGCCCACACGGGGCGCGAGCTCTGGGGCGTCGCCTACACCTGGCTCGCGGCGCCGGATCGCGCCGGTGGCAGGGCCGCCCTGCCGGGCTTTGCCATCGTCGCGCCTCCCACCGCCACCTCCCCCGGCAAGCGGGTCTACACGGCTCCCCCGATCCCCGGCTGGGATGGTGACGGCGACGGCGCCTTCGAAAGCACGGTGGAGGTGACGGCGGCGGTCGAGGCCGTGCAATGGAGCCCCCGCGATGCCGGCTTCCTCGTGCGCCACGGCGTGGAGGCGTCGCTCGGGGGCAGGCTCGGGCGCGGCATCGCGCGGGCCTTCGTCTCGGGGATTGGCGGCTGGGAGCTGGCGTGGGAACATCCAACGCTCGAGCGGGAGCGGCCCGATCGCAGCGTGGAGGTGTCGCGGGAGGCCAGCGTGGAGGCGGTCGACCTCGACGGGCTGGGCGAGCGGGTGCTGGCGGTGAGCCCCTCGTGGTACATCCGGGAGCTCCGCGGGGACGATCGGGGGATCCACTTCACGGCCGATGGGCCCGGCCGCTTCGTTCACCGTCGCGAGGGCAGCCAGTTCCGGCAGGCGCAGTTCGACGCCGGTGCCGGCAAGTTGTCTCCCTTGCGCCCCACGACGCCCCTGTACGCCGTGCGCACCGCGCGCGCCCCCACGATCGACGCCAGCTTTGCAGACTGGGACGCCGTTGAGGTCAGCCGGCTCGGCCTCGTGATGATGGATCACCCCAGCCAGCTGCGCTGGCAGACCCGGCCGCTGCAAGGCAGCCACGACTTCAGTGGCGCCGTGAGGCTGCTCTGGGACGACGCGGCGCTTTACCTGCGCGTGGAGGTGATGGACGACGTGCTCAGTGCAGCCCCCGCGGGGCGATTGCTCTATCAGGGAGACCACGTGGGGTTGTGGATCGACCGGGAGCTCGAGCGGGACTTCGACCGCCGCACGCGAGACCTGGACGACTGGCAGCTGGGGCTGGCACCGGGGGCTGGCACCCGTGGCCGGGCCGTCGGGGGCCAGGGCTGGACGTGGGTCCCCCTCAGCGGCGAGCGTGGCCTTCGCGTCGCATCCGCCCCCCTGGTGGATCCGAACGACATGGCCGTCCGTGGCTGGCAGCTGGAGGCCGCCGTGCCGTGGCAGGCCATCGGGGGAACGCCGGCCGTCGGACCGATGGCCGGCATGGCCGGCGGAGACCCGCGCACGGAGCTACAGGCCCGGCGCTACAGGCTGCACGCAGCCGGCCTGATGGGGTTGGCGATCGTGCTGACAGACGCCGACGAGCGTCCCCAGGAGGCGGCCTATGCAACGTCGCGAGGGCTCGAGTGGGGACAGCCCCGAACCTTCAACCCCCTCCTGCTGGTCGAGGCCCTGCCCGCGCGCTGACGACCGCCGGAGCCCCAGCCCGCGCGCGCGCTGGCCCACCCGGGTACAATCCCTCGGCGACACGCCACCCCCAGGGAGAACCCTCGATGCCCGTCACCCAAGCCCCCGTGTGGAACTTCTACGCCGGCCCGGCCGCGCTGCCGAGGCCCGTGCTGCAGCAGGCCCAAGACGAGTTGCTCGACTTCGCCGGGACGGGCATGTCCGTCATGGAGACCAGCCACCGAGCCAAACCCTATGTGGCCGTTCAGGCCGACGCCGCGGCGCGGCTGCGCGAGCTGATGGGCATCCCTGACACCCACCGCGTGCTGTTCTTGCAGGGCGGCGCCACCTTGCAGTTCGCGATGGTGCCGCTCAACCTCCGGCGCGCCGGCCAGCCTGCCGCATACGTGCACACCGGGGAGTGGGCGGGCAAGGCGTTTCAGGAGGCCCGCAAGCTGGGCGACACCACCCTGCTTGGCTCCAGTGAGGACACCCGGTTCGACCGCATTCCATCGCTGGGGAGCCCCCCGGAGGATCTCGCCTACGTGCACCTGACCTCGAACGAGACGGTCCAGGGCATCCAGTGGCAGGCCTGGCCGGAGCTGGGAGACGCCCCCCTGGTGGCCGACATGTCCAGCGACATCCTCAGCCGTCCCCTCGACGTGGGCCGCTTCGGCCTGATCTACGCCGGGGCCCAGAAGAACCTCGGGCCCTCGGGCGTGACCGTGGTGATCGTGCGGGACGACCTGGTGGCCCGTGGTCCGGCGAGCCTGCCCACGATGCTGTCGTACGCCACCCACGTCAAGGCCGACTCGATGTACAACACCCCACCGACCTTCGCGATCTACCTGCTCCGAGAGGTGCTGGCGTGGATGGCGAAGGAAGGAGGCCTCGAGGCGATCGCCGCGCGAAACCGGCGCAAGGCCGCCCGCCTGTACGGGGTGATCGACAAGCACCCCGATCTGTACCGGGGTCACGCCCAGCGCGAGGCGCGATCTCACATGAACGTCACCTTCCGCCTGCCGGACCCGGCCATCGAGCAGGCCTTCCTGAAGCTGGCGGAGGCCCACGGCCTGGTGGGGCTGGCAGGCCACCGTTCGGTGGGCGGTTGCCGCGCATCGATCTACAACGCGATGCCCGAGGCCGGCGTGGAGGCGCTGGCGCTGTTCATGGAGGGCTTCGCGCGCCAGGGAGCCTGAGGCGCCGTGCCGGCGGACACCGCCGAGGCCACGCGGGTGTGAGAAACACGGGGGAGATCGGGCATAAGGCCCGTGCCGCGCGCCCCGAGCCGACCACGAAAGGTATCCCACAAGGTGCTCCGTCCGATCGCAAGCCTGCTCGCCCTCGCCCTCGTCGGGGCCTGCGCCTCCCAGGCCACCGACGAGTCCGCGTCCCCCGCGCCGGGTGCCCCCGCGACGACGGGCAGCGCCTCCGCACCGCCCACCCCGGCCGGGGGCACGGCTTCGCCACCCATG
The DNA here is from genome assembly GCA_035284865.1 of Candidatus Sericytochromatia bacterium. Lineage (GTDB taxonomy): Bacteria > Cyanobacteriota > Sericytochromatia > S15B-MN24 > JAQBPE01 > JAYKHL01. The sequence continues at coordinate 3,714 of JAYKHL010000093.1, forward strand.
CCAGCCCGGGAGCGCTCGGCCCGGGCCCGCGAGGCCGCCCGGGGCATTTACGTCACGGCCACGAGCATGGTGCTGCCGCGTTACGCCGACCTCCTCAAGGCCCTCAAGGCCTCCGGTGGCAACATGATCGTCTTCGACGCGAAGGACGAGGGTGGCATCGTCTCGTGGAAGTCTCAGGTGCCGCTCGCGAGGGCCATCAAGGCTGACGCGGAGGGCCCGATCCGGGACCTCAAGGCGAAGGTCGATCAGGCACACGAGGCTGGCGTTCGCGTCGCCGGTCGGGTCGTGTGCTTCCACGACCCGATCCTGGCGCGCGCGCGGCCTGGCCTCGCGCCGAAGCGCGTCGGGGGAGGGGTGTGGAAGGAGTTGGGTCGGCAGAGCTGGCTGGACCCATCGCTGCCCGAGCCCCAGGACTACAACATCGCGATTGCCCGGGAGATGGTGGCTGCAGGTGTCGACGAGATCCAGTTCGACTACATCCGCTTCCCGGCCATGGGGGATACCCAGAACGCACGCTACGCCTTCGATATGAAGAAGGTGGAGAAGCACGAGGTCATCACGGCCTTCCTGAAGCGAGCCTATGAGGCCCTGAGCCCGCTCGGGGTCGTCGTGTCGGTCGATGTCTACGGCATCATGGCCTGGGCTCAGCCCATCGACGTCCGGATCACCGGCCAGCGGATGGAGGACATGGCCCACCACACCGACGTCCTGTGCCCCATGCTCTACCCCTCGCACTTCAATGCGGGATTCGCCGGGGTTCGCAACCCCGCCGATCAGCCGTACCAGTTCATGCACAAAGGGCTCAGCCTGCTGACGAAGAAGGTGGCCGGCAGCGGCGTCGTGATCCGGCCCTGGATGCAAGCCATGCCGTACAAGGTCAGCCACTTCACCCCCCGGTACATCACGGAGCAGCTCCGAGCTGGCCGGGACTGCAAGGCGGTGGGGTACATGATGTGGAACGCACAGAACCGGTACGACACCGCCTTCGCGGGCATGGCTGCCTTCCACGGCCGCTGACAACCGCGGCAGGCAAGGAGGGGCGATGGCCGAGCACGACCCGAGCAACCCCGGGCCCGACGGGGAGCCTCCGCTCCTGGCGGTGCCCCCCGACACGCCCCCCGACGCCTCCCTCCGGCAGCGCGTCGAGCACGGCCGCAACGAGCTGATGCACAAGGGAGCAAGCTGGCTCATCAAGACCGGCGCCAGGCATCCCCACCTCCGCCTGGTCGGGATGCGCGCGTACGACCTCGCCACCCGGCTGATTCCCCGGGGTCGTCAGGTGGGCAAGCTGGGCTCGGTCGGCCCCCACGTCTTCAGGGGGGCGCAGCCCAGCAAGGGCGGCTTCAGGACCCTCCGGGAGATGGGCGTGGAGACGATCATCAACCTGCGGCCGGAGTCTGACTGGGAGCGTAGCGTCGTCGAGAAGCTCGGCTTCCGGTACCTGTACCTGCCGCTTCCCCCCCTGAACGCCCCCACACACGACCTCACCCTGGAGTTCCTCCACGCTGTCACCGACCCGGCCCACGGCGTGGTGTTTTTCCATTGCTACCACGGCGTGGACCGCACGGGGGTGATGGCCGCGTGCCTGCGGATAGCCCGGGACGAGTGGGATCTCGAGCAGGCCCTGGCAGAGATGCACGCCTTTGGGTTCCACGAGCACGGGCAACGCGCCAAGAGTGCCTACGTGGCCGAGTTCCGCGACCACTGGCAGCGGCTCACCCTGGCGGAGCGGTGCCGGACGTTGCACCTCCCCATGCCCGCAGAGCAGGAACTGGCCGGGCCCTCGAGCCTCTGGGGACGGCTGCGACGCTTCCTGGGGGGACTCCTGGACAGGCTTCGAGGCCCCCGGGCGTGAAGGTCGCCCCCGGGGTGGTCGCAAGGCCCTTCGGGAATTGCCTATAATGTGGGGGTGACCGCCCCATCTCCCGTCTTTCATCCTACGGTGCGCCTCCGCCGTGGCCTTCGCTCCGGCCTGGCGTGGGTGATTCTTGGCCTGGTGGGCTGCCGCGCCAACGCCACGCTGCCGCTGGCCCCCCAGGTGGAGAACCCCTCGGGCGCCGCGCTGTTCAGCCTCGAGATCAGTGCGCCGGCCCGGAGCGTGGCGGTCGGAAGCACGCTGGGTCTCACGGTCGAGGGCCGGGATGACCGGGACATCCCCATCACCGTCTTGCCCGTGTGGCGCTCCAGCGACCCCACCATCGCCGCCGTGGACGCGGCTGGGGTGGTCACGGGCCGCGCGGCTGGCGTGGTGACCATCAGCGCTGTGACCCAGGACCCCCCGCGGGAGGCCACGGTGCAGCTGTCCGTGGGTGCTCAGACCGGTCAGCCTGACGCCCTGCCGCCGAGCCTCCCCCTGGGGGGCGGGACCCCGCAGGCCCCCGCCGTCGCACCGGCGGGGGGCCCTCCGGGCCTGTCTCCCCTCCCGAACACCGGGGCTCCTCCACCCCCGGCAGGGTACGGGCTGGCCATCTTCCCCGCCTCTCCCCGTGTGGCACCGGGTGGCACCTTGCGGATGCTGGCCTTGCAGGGCCCCTCGGGCTTCGAGACGCCCGCTGCCGCTGTCTGGCGAAGCCAGGATGCGCGCATCGCGACCATCGATGATGCGGGGGTGGTCACGGGCGTGCAGGCGGGCACGGTACGCATCCTCGCCCAGTCGGTGGCCTACCCTGCCCTGGTGCGTGAAACCGAGCTGGCCGTGATCGCCCCGGCGGCCCCGGCAGCCATCAGCGGCATCCGCATCCGACCCTCCCGGGTGGTGATGAACGTCGGCGAGGCCTTCTGGCTGCAAGCCGAGGTCACCACCTTCGCCGGCGGCCTGGACCCCCTGGTCAGCTGGGAGTCGGGAAACCCGGCCGTCGTCAGCGTGTCCGCAGGGGGACAGCTGCTGGCACGGGCACCAGGCAAGACCACGGTGACGGCCTACGCCGCCGGCGTGAAGCGCGGCAGCCTCGCCGCAACCATCCCCGTGGAGGTCCGCAACTCGGTGCTCGGGCGCATCCGAGATCTGTTCTGAGGCAGGCACGGCCTGAACGCGGACGGGCTTATCGTTCGTTTAAACCCCGGCAAAGCCGCGCAGGCTTGTCCCGTCCATCGCCGACAAGGTTGGAGGTCACCCCTCTCCCCGCCAGGAGTCGAGCCCCTGCATGACCGTCGCGAACCCACTCCCCTCGCAGTCCTTCCCGACGCCTGGCGCACCGTGGCGGCCAGGGCTCCTGGACGACCCCGCGGGCGGCGCAGGGGCCTCCCTGGGGCCTGCTCGCCGGTTCCGGGCCACGGGAGCCACGCCCGACACGCTCCGACGGGAGCTTTACGCGGCGATGCAGGAAGGCCAGGCCGCGGACCTCGTGGCTCGTCCCCACCTCGAACGGCTCTGGCAGCAGCTCGCGCCGCTGCAACCCGGGCAGCTCGACTCGATCCGCCTGCTGCTCGAGCGGGCCGGCACCCGCGTGGAGCAGATCTTCCTCCTGAAGGCCCTCGCCGCGAACGAGCCCTGGCAGGCCCTCGTGCAGTACGCGAGCGAGATGCGCGGCAGGTCGGAGGCCGACATCATCCGGCGCAGCACCATGCGCGACGACCGTGAGCTCATCCAGCAGTGGCAGGATGCCTGTGGGCCAACGGTGCTGCAGGCTGCCGCCGGGGAACTCGACCCCCGGTACGCGTGGGAGCTCAACAAGACCTGGGACCTCTCGGCGATCGACCCCCTGGGGGCGAACCAGCAGCTCGCCTCCCAGCAGCGCCAGTGGCTGGAGATCTACGGCGGCCGCGCCGTCCAGCGCGGCACCGCCGGCGGTGCGGGCATCGCCCTGACGCGGCTGCTCAACGATATGCTCTCGCCCCTGACGGGCGTCCGCTACACCACCGTGCCGGTGACCGACCGCCGACAGGCCCTCGCCCAGATCGCCCAGACCCTTCGGAACGGCTACGACGTCCCCCTCCGCATCACGTGGGACCCGCCGGGGAACGGCGCCGAAAGTGGCCACTTCGTGCTCGCGATGGCCGTTCGCGCGGGCACCTCCGGCGAGGAGCTCCAGATCCACGACCCCTGGACGGGCCGCACGGTCTGGGTCGCGGCCAGCGCCATCGTGGGCGACCGGCTGCCCCCGATGTTCGACCGGTATGCCCGCCTGACCCACCACTACCAGCCGGTGGCGGGCTGAGCCTGGATGCGCCCCTCACCGCGTCGCGCGCCGAACCCCGACTACCAGGACCCCCGCGCCTACCTGGCCGAGGGGTTCTTCAGGCCCGATGGGCACCCCCGGCCAGCCCTGCACACCACGCTGGCCATGGCAATGGGCAGGGAGCTGCTGCTGCGGGCCGTCCCCCTCGAGACCCTCGGGGCGGTGGTACAGGCCTTCACCGGGCTCGCTGCGTCCGGGCAGCCGGTGGAGCAGGCCCGCGCCTGGCTCCTGGAGCGGACGCGTGACCCCGGCCTGCAGCGCCACCGCTGCCTGGTGCGGCTGCTGCAGGCGGGGGCCGGCGCCCTCCGGCAACAGGAGGACCTTCCAGCCCTCGCACGCCACCTCACGCGCGTGCACCAGCTCGCCGCGTTCGAACGGGCCCTCGGTCGGGCGATCGACCTCGAACAAGCGGCTGCGGCCCTTCGCGGCACCCGCGCGCGCCAGGTCCGCGCCTCACGCCCCCGGCAGGACGACCCGGGCTTTTGACGGCCGGTCGGCCCGCCCGCCGGGCAAGAATTCGGCTTGCCCCCCTTAAGCTTCAGCAAGAACAAGGTAAAATGGCAACCGCCCTGATCCGGCCCTGGGAACCTTTGCTGGTCCCAACCGGTCGGGTTGGGTTGGACGAGCGGTAAACCCGCCTTTCACCTGCAGCCGATTCACTGCCAGAGAGGAGAGCCGAGCCCGTGATGAAGGGGGAACACCCATGATCGTTGTAGAGAACCTGACCAAGCAGTACGGCACGCGTGTCGCGGTCGACAACGTCAACTTCGAGATCAAGAAGGGGGAGGTCGTTGGCTTTTTGGGCCCCAATGGCGCCGGAAAATCAACGACCATGCGGATGCTGACAGGGTTCCTGAGCCCGACGGCCGGCCGCGTTCGCATCGGTGATCACGACATGGCCGAGGCGTCGCTGGAGGCCAAGCAGTTGCTCGGCTACCTCCCCGAGACGCCGCCGCTGTACGTCGAGATGACGGTGCGCGACTACCTGGATTTTGTCGGCCAGCTCAAGGGGCTCGACGCACAGACCCGCAAGCAGCGCATCGATTTCGTGCTGGAGAAGTGCTTCCTGACGGACCGCACCAACCAGCTCATCGGCACCCTGTCGAAGGGCTACAAGCAACGCGTCGGCATCGCCCAAGCCCTGGTGCACAACCCGCCCTTGCTGATCCTGGACGAGCCCACCAGCGGCCTCGACCCGCAGCAGATCATCCAGATCCGCGCCCTCATCAAGGAACTGGCGGTCGACCACACCGTCATCCTGAGCACCCACATTCTGCCGGAGGTCCAGACCACCTGCAGCCGGGTGCTGATCATCAACGGAGGCAAGCTGGTCGCCGAGGGTACGCCAGAGCAACTCGAGGCCCAGCTGCAAGGAGAGCTTCGCATCTCGCTGCTCGCCAGAGCCCCCGAGCCCGCCCTCAAGGCACGCCTCGCCGAGTTCTCCCAGCTGCGGGTCATCACGATGCAGCCCGCTGGTGACGCCGGGCTGGTTCAGGCAGAGCTCAGCGTTCCTGCCGGCGTGGATCCCCGAGAGCAGCTGGCACAGGTGATCGTGAGCGCCGGCTGGGGCTTGATCGAGCTCAAGAGCGTCAACCTCAGCCTGGAGGAGATCTTCCTGAAGGTCACCACCCAGGAGGCGTCTGCCACGCCTGATTCCAAGGAGGCATCTCATGTCTAAGATCCTGGCCATCGCGGGCCGCGAGATGCGCAGCTACTTCGCGTCCCCGCTCGCCTTCATCGTCGCCGCGATCTTCATGGTGATCGTCGGCTACCTGTTCGCCCTCATTGCCTACCACACGCGGCAGGCCAACTTCGGCCCCTGGTTCTCCAACGTGGCCGTGGTG
>JAYKHL010000094.1:0-6100 GCA_035284865.1 Candidatus Sericytochromatia bacterium
GAGCTGGCTCGGCTCGCGCACGTCGTGGGCCTGTTTCTGCAAGATGCGGGCGTTGCGGGCGAGGACCGGCGTGTGGCCGCTGGCGCCTTCTTGGAGACGTGTCGGACGGGCCGGGCAGCCCGCAAGCCCCTCGGGTCCGAGAACCGCTGGGTGCTCGACACGCTGGCGAACCCGGGCCTGGGGCAGGTCGTGGTGGCGGTCGGGTTTCGTCCCACGGCCCTCGTACCAGGCGCGGCCGAGGGGGGCTGATGAAGCTGATCCGGCGCCGCGGCCGACCAGGGGGTGGCCGGTTGCTGGCCGCCTGTGGGGCAAGGTGCGCGGGCGGTGGCCCGGGCCTCGGGCCGTGAGGGTCGGAGCCTTACCGCCCAGGCGGGCCGCTTTCCCCGGCGATGGACTGCCCGAACACCCTCGCCACCTTGCCCGTGTCCTCGGCATACTGCGACAAGAGGAACATCATCTTGACGGCAGCAGCGGCCGGCGTCATGTCGCCACAGGAGATGGCGCCCGCATCCAGTGCCTGTCGCCCCGCGTCGTAGAGCGCCGGCTCGACCGTGCCGGCCAGCGCCTGAGAGGCGAGGGCGACGAGCTTGCCGCGACGGGTGGCCGCATCGATGAAGGGGATGAGGCTGCGGTCTGCCACGGGCACGGTGCCGGCGCCGTGGGCCTCGATCACGACGGCATGAAGATCTGCCTCGAGCAGGGGCATCAAGAACTCCGGGCGCAGACCCGGGAACAGCCGCACGATCAGCACCTTGTCGCAGAAGCCGCGCTGAAGGTTGAAGAGCCCGGTGGGCCGCCTGACGAGCTCGTCGCGCACCTCCACCCGCAGGCCGACCTCCGCGAGCGCAGGGTAGTTGGGGGAGGCGAAGGCGTTGAAGTCGTCGATGCTGACCTTGTGGGCCCTGTTTCCGCGGAGCAACCGGTGCGCGAAGAACAACCCGACCTCCGGAATGTCGCGGGTTGCCAGCTCCAACGCGTTCACCAGGTTGCTCTTGGCGTCGGTCCGGATCGAGGCAATCGGACGCTGCGCCCCGGTCAGAATGACGGGCCGCGGCAGGTTGACGAGCATGAACGACAGGGCCGCCGCCGTGTAGGCCATGGTGTCCGTGCCGTGGACGACCACGAAGCCGTCGTACCGATCCATCGCCTCGGCGATGCACCCGGCAATCGCCTCCCAGTGAGCTGGTTGCACGTTGGCGCTGTCCTGGTTGAACAGCACCTTCATCTCGATGTCCGCGAGCTCACGGGCCTCAGGGATGAAGCGCAGCACCTGATCGGCCAGTGCACTGGGCCCGAGCGGCGCAGTCTTGCGGGGGTCCATGCCCAGGGTGCCGCCCGTGTTGATGACGAGCAAGCGCTTGGCCCCGCTCATGCGTCTCCGACGGCCTCCCGAAAGAGGGTGGCGGCCAGCTTGCCCACCTCGGCCTCCGACAGCACCCAGCTCCATTCCTCGGGGCCCCTGTCCCCGAAGAACTTGCAGCGCCCCCCGTCGAGGAGTTCCAGCACGTTCTCCTGGAGTTCCTGATCATCCACCCGGCGAGCCCGAAACTCCGAGACCAGTCGCTGGTAAGCGTCAGACCGGGCGATCTGGTAAGCCAGCTCGCCCAGGTCCGTTTCGAAGCAGCGCGTGGCGCGAGGCACGCGGCTATTTCTTGAGGTCGCCTTCGCCTCCCTCCATAGGAGGCATCGGGACGTTGTCGGCGCCGATCCGCGGCGAAAGCACCTGGTCGATCAGGCCGTAGGCCTTCGCCTCGTCAGCCGACATGTAGAAATCCCGCTCCATATCACGCCCCAGCTTTTCCTCGTCCTGCTTCGTGTGGATGGACAGCAGCTTGGTGAGGTAGCGCTTCATGCGCAGGATTTCCTGGGCCTGGATCTGGATGTCCGTGGCCTGGCCCCGGGCACCACCGAGGGGCTGGTGAATCATGATGCGCGAGTTGGGCAAGGCAATCCGCTTGCCGGGGGCACCGGCGGCGAGCAGGAAGGACCCCATCGAGGCCGCCTGCCCCAGGCAGATGGTCGACACGTCGCACTTGATGTACTGCATGGTGTCGTAGATAGCCATTCCAGCCGTCACGACGCCGCCCGGGCTGTTGATGTACACCATGATGTCCTTGGTGGGATCCTCGGACTCGAGAAACAGCAACTGGGCGATGATCAAGCTGGCAACGTCGTCATCGATGGGCGTGCCCAGGAAGATGATCCGCTCCTTGAGCAGCCGCGAGAAGATATCGTAGCCCCGCTCGCCACGGCTCGTGGACTCGACGACGGTGGGCACGAGGGCCATGCGGGGGTCGGACATCGGAGGCTCCTTCCTGTACGCCCGGACCGCCCGGGCGCGGCCATTATAACCGACGCCCCACGGGCTGGATAGCCGCCGGGCGCACGCAAGGTCGTGGGTTCCAGTATGATGGGGAGAACCCCCGCCCCATGCCGCGAGACGGCTCGAGGAACCCATGATCGCCTTCAACCAGGTCACGAAGTTTCAGGGGAAGCGCTTCCTCTTTCAAGAGGCCAGCTTCCAGATCAATCCCGGCGACAAGGTGGGGCTGGTTGGTCCCAACGGCGCAGGCAAGACCACGCTGTTTCGGCTGATTGCCCGCCAGGAGTCGCCCGACGAGGGGGCCATCGTGATCCCGGAGCGGTTCCGAGTGGCCTACTATGCCCAGGACATGGCCGATCGCAGCGGCATCACGGTGCTGGAGGCCGCCCTGGGTGGCTGTGATGATATCCTGAAGCTCGGTGCAGAGATCGAGCAACTGGGTGAGGCCCTGGCCGACCCGACGCTGAGTGACGGGGCGATGACGGAGCTGCTCGACCGGTTGGGCCACGCCCAGGAGGAGTACGAGGCCCGCGGCGGCTACGACCTCGAGACGCGGGCGAAGGAGGTCCTCGGAGGCCTGGGGTTCCGACCGGAGGACCTGGCGCGAGACATCGCTTCGTTCTCGGGCGGCTGGCGGATGCGCGTGGAGCTGGCGCGGGCCTTGCTGCAGCGCCCTGATGCCCTGGTGCTGGACGAGCCGACGAACCACCTGGACCTGGAGTCGATCGTCTGGCTGGAAGACTTCCTGCAGCGCTTCAGCGGCGCCACTTTCCTGACGTCCCACGACCGGGACTTCATGAACCGCCTCGTGACGCGCATCGTGGCGGTGGAGCACGGTGAGGTCGTCACCTACGGAGGCGACTACGACTTCTACGAGCGCGAGCGCGACGTCCGGCTGGCCAACCTGGTAGCCCAGGCCAAGCGACAGGAAGACAAGCTGGCCAAAGAAGAGGAATTCATCGCCCGCTTCAAGGCCCGCGCCTCACACGCAGCCCAGGTCCAGTCCCGCATCAAGATGATCGAGAAGATGGAGCGGGTCGAGGTGCCGAGGGAGGCCAAGGCGGTGTCCATCCTGTGGCCGGACTGCCCCCGGGGGGGAGACGTGGTCGCCACGGTGAAGGGGCTCGGGATGGCCTACGGTGACAAGGCCGTCCTTCACGACGTCAACCTGGACGTCAAGCGGGGGGAGCGGGTGGCGGTGCTTGGGGTGAACGGGGCCGGCAAGAGCACCCTGCTGAAGATCCTGGCCGGCGAGCTCCCCCCCTCCGCGGGCGAGGCGCGAATTGGCGGCAGCATCAAGCACGCCTACTTCGCCCAGCACCAGACGGAGATCCTCGGCCGTGAGGCGACGGCGTTCGACATGGTGGCAGAGGTGGTGCCCACCGCCAGCCGCGGAGTCGTCCAGAACATCCTCGGGTCGCTCATGTTCAGCGGGGACGACGTCGAGAAGCGGTGCGGCGTGCTCTCTGGAGGGGAGAAGACCCGCGTGGTGCTCGCCCGCATCGTGGCCAACCCATCCAACCTGCTGATCCTTGACGAGCCAACGAACCACCTCGACATCCGGAGCCGGGAGGTCTTGCTGGAGGCGCTCAAGCGCTACGAGGGCACCATCATCTTCGTCAGCCACGACAGGCACTTCTTGCGGGAGCTCGCGACCCGCGTCGTGGTCCTCGACCACGGACAAACGACCGACTACCCGGGTGGCCTGGGCTACTTCCTCGAGAAGAACGCCGGTCGCTTTCCGGGCGGCGACCACACGCTGCGGGTGGGGTGAGGCCACGGGGCTTGCCACTCGCGCCGCTGTGAACGGGGTATAACGTGATCGTGCCCACGGGGTGCCCGCCTTGGATGCCAGCCGTGAGCCGGGGGTGACATCGAATGGTGGATCGGGAAAAGGCGCTGAACCTGCTGGTGGGGCGGTATCGGTACGAGGACGCCATGCGGCTCTTCGCCGAGTACTGTCTGCTGTTGGACGAGGACTGGAACGACTACCTCGCCCGGCACACCCCGCACCGGCTCAGGCAGATCCATCGTCAGCTGGGCGCGGTCGGGCTCTGGCCCCCCGAGTTGGTGCCTCCGCCCACCGGCAGCGGACTCCTGGATGGCGCCAGGCGGGCCATCACAGGCATGCTGACGGGCTTCCGAGCCCCGACGACGCCGTCCTCGCAAGGCGACGGCACTGACCTCGTGAACGTGAACGCATCAGCGTCCGAAGCCGAGCTCGGGGCGTCCCCGGACGCCCTGGTCGAGAGCCTGGTGGCGCAGCCGCTGGCGGTGGACCAGGGGACTGCGCTGCACGGCGATCCTGAGCTCGGACTCAGGGGCCAGGCGATGCAGGACCACCTGGGCCGCGTCCGCTACCAGGTGGCCCATGAGCTTGGCTTTGCCTTCCCCCTCGTGGGGGGGCGAGAGGATCCGATGCTCCCTCCGGAGGGCTACGTGATCCGCATCCACGGCGAGGTCGTTGCCGAGGGGCACCTCGTTCCGGGCTGCGTGGCGGCTGTCGGCCCCGACCTTCCGGCGGCCTGGCGGCTCGAGGCACACCCCGTGACGGGGACGCCGATCGCCTGGATCGCACAGGCAGCTGCCGGGGCCTGGCACGGAGCTGTGCTCACCCCTGCGGAAGTCTTCGGTGCGCACCTGGGAGACGTGGTGCGCCGGCAGGCCCATCGGTTGTTCAGCAACACCGAGCTGGAGATGCTGCTGAGGGCCCATGAGCCGGCGATGGGCAAGGACACGGTTCATGAGCTGTTCGGCCGGTTCATGTCGCTCACGGAGCTGCGCCTGTTGCTTCAGGCCCTGCTCCGCCACGGGCACAGCCTTCGCCCGCTGCCGAGGATCGTTGACATCCTCATGACCCACTACATCACGTACCTGTCGGAGAAGTCCCTCAGCATGGACGAGACCTGGAAGCTGTCGTCTCACATTCCCTTCTTCTCCACCGAAGAGCTGATGCGCATTGTCTGCCAGGGCCTGGGACTTCCCCCCACCGCGGATCGATTGGCTGGCATCACGGCCAGCCTGGAACGGGCCATGCGGCTGGAGGCTGCGCCCCCCCTGTCGCCCAGGTCCCTGCTCCCCCCCAACGACCCGCCCGGTCAGCGCCGGCTGGACGGGGGTGATCGCCCCGAACGCCTCCCCCTCGACTCGGAAGAAGGAGCCCGTTGATGTACGAGACGTCCCGGCAAGCGCGTCAAAGCTTCCTCGAAGAGATCAACGCAGGGTTCTTCGGCGAGTTCCTGATTTCCCAGGGCCTGATAGACCGGGGGCAACTGGAGGACGGCCTGGCGGCTCAGAAGCAGCTGACGTCCCACCTCAAGATCGGGGAGCTGCTCGTGAAGCGCGGCGTCCTGTCAGCCGAGAACCTCATCAAGGCCCTCCGGCAGTACAAGGCGGGCATCCGGATCGGGGAACTGCTGCTTCATCAGGGCGACATCGGCTTCATTCAACTGCTCGAGGCCCTCGACCACCAGCAGACCAACGGGTGTCAACTCGGGGAGGCCCTGGTGCGGCTCGGGCACTGCACCCAGACCCAGATCGACGAGGTGCTGGCGCTCCAACGCTCCCTTCAGGCCACCGACGCCGCTGAGGGTCACTGACCGCGTCAGCGCCCCTCCCCGCTGAGGCGGTCGGCCACGGCCCACGCGGCGGCCAGGGTCTCGGGCCAGGGAGCCGGCGTGAGCGGAATCGTGGCGCCCCCCTCGCGGTGACGATGCAGCCAGTGGGTCAGCAGGTTCACCTCGTCCAGCTCCTCCTGGCTCACCGCGAGTGACGGGG